>SBGO01000210.1 GCA_006226565.1 Deltaproteobacteria bacterium
TCACCGCGGGGGCGCCGGTGGCCGCCGCCTCGCGCTCGAAGGGAGGCGTGCACCCGCCCGCCGCGGCCAGGGCCACCCCGCCGGCCGCCAGCGCCGTGTGCTCCAGGAACTTACGTCGGTCCATCTCGCTCATCGCGGTCTCCTGCCCCGGGCTGCTGCTGGATGCCGGGGCGACGCCGACGAAGATAAGCACTGGCCGCGACGGCGTCACCCGGCGGGTCGCCCGCGGCCTCCGCCGGCGGCCCCGAGACGGCGATCATCGCCAAGGGCGTCGCGGCTCCCAGAGGTCTGGGGCGTGTTCGAGAACACAGCGTTTCCGGCGACCCGCTTCCGTCGCTCGCCGCGGGGCCTCGTGCGGCGCCGCGGCCGACGCGGGCGCGGGCCCTCGGGCGAGGGCCCACGCGCGGATCATGCCGGCTCCGCGTCAGGGCGCCGGGAGGACGGCCACGTCGTCGAGCACCACGGAGCCGCCGGTCGGCTGACCCCCCGACTGGGTGTAGATCCGGGTCGACACCCGGATCGACACCGCCCCGTCCGGCGCCGTCACGTCGCGCGTGATGTTCTGCCAGACGTCCATGTCGCTGGTGTAGGTGCCGCCGTAGCTCGACGCGCCGAGCTGGTTGTCGCTCTCGTCGAAGAACGCGTAGATGACGTTGGCCCGCGCCGACCCGTCGTCGTCGTAGAACCACATCGAGACGGTGTAGCTCTGGCCCGCCACCACCGGCGCGCCGTTCGACCCGAAGTCGGTCTCGCCGTTGACCGTCGAGGCGCGCGTCAGGCGGACGGCGCGGAAGCCGCTGTGCACGACCTCGGTCTCGGCCTCGGCCTCGACGCCGATGTCGGTGGTCCAGGCCGTCGCCGGGCCGTCCTGGTCCTCGAAGCCGCCGTTGGCGATGTTCCAGGCGGTGCCGAGGCCCGGGTTGACGCTGTCGGTCACGATCCCGTCGACGTCGCAGACCGTCCAGGTCTGCCCGCCGTCGCCCGAGGCCGCCACCACGTAGTCCCAGAGCCCGGCGCCGGGGAAGCTCGCGAGACCCTGGTAGGCGTCGGTCGCGCCGAGGTCGCCGACGTACTCGGCGGGGGCGCAGTCGAGCGCCTCGAGGGCCACCGGCGCCGTGAGCCCGAGCGGGGCCGCGCAGACGCGCACGTCGATGCCCGGGAGGCGCCCCTCGGCGGCCGTCTCGGTCCCGACCTCGACCACGCCGACGATCGGCGCGGCCTCCCCGGGCTCGGCCGAGGTCTCGCGGGTCTGGACGGCGCACGCCGTCACCACCTGGTTCGGCGCGCACAGGCCGCCCTCGTCGTGGAACCCGGCCGCGCAGGCCTCGCAGGTCGCGCCGGCGTAGCCCTCGGCGCACCCGCCGCAGCTCTCGCCGCCGAAGTTCCCCTCGCACGCGCAGGCCGACACGCCGTCGCTGACCATGCTGCAGGTGCCGCGCCCGTTGCAGCTCGCGGCGTCGCACAGGTCGACGATGCAGACGCCGTCGTTCATCGGGTCGGCCGTGTAGCCCGTGTCGCACAGATCGCACGCCTCGCCGGCGTAGCCGGTGGCGCAGGTGGTGCACGCCTCGCCGCCCCAGTGCCCCTCGCAGTCGCAGCGGTGCGCCTCGGCGCCGAGGACGACGCAGGTCCCGTGCTCGCCGCAGGGCTGGCTGGCGCAGGGGTCGGCGATGCACGCCGCGGGCGCGGTCGGGTCGGCGACGTAGCCCTCGGCGCAGTCGGCGCATGCGTCACCCGCGTAGCCGGTGTCGCAGGCGTCGCACGCCGCGCCGACCCAGTGGCCGTCGCAGGCGCACGCGCCGAGGCCGCCCGCCGTCACCGAGCACGTCCCGTGGTCGCTGCACGGGTCCGGGTCGCAGCCGTCGTCGACGCACACGCCGGCGGCGGCCGGGTCCTCGAGGAAGCCCTCGGCGCAGGTGTCGCACTCCCCGCCGGTGTAGCCGTCGGCGCACACGGCGCAGGTCTCGCCGGCGAAGTTCCCCTCGCAGGCGCAGGTGAACGCGCCGGGACCGACGAAGTCGCAGCGGCCGCGGCCGCTGCACGGGTCCGGCAGGCAGGGGTCGATGACGCAGGCGCCTTCGATGTCGGGGCTCTCGACGTAGCCGATCGGGCAGACCGGGCACGCCTCGCCGTCGCAGCCCGCGGCGTCGTAGCTGTCGTCGAAGGTGAGGCCGCTCACGCGGAAGCGCTCCGGGTAGGCCTCGATGGTGAACACCGAGTAGCTGAACGAGACCGGCGTCTCGCCGTAGTCGCGCGGGTAGAGCTGGTTGCTCTCGACCTGGCACTCGCCGCGGAAGGACGCCCCGCCCTCCTCGGTCTGGTAGATGCGCTGGACCGTGCCGACCTCGTTGATGCTGTCGAGCACCTCCTGCGCGGGCAGGCCGTAGCTGTTGAAGCCGGCGCCGCAGCGGTCGCTGTCGCCGACCGAGATGATGCCGACGCGCGGGCGGATGGTCTTGAGGAACTCGGCCGGGCTGGACGCCTTGGAGCCGTGGTGGCTGAACATGTGGACGTCGATCGGGATGTCGTGGACGAGCGCCGGGATGACCTCCTGCTCCATCTTCTCGGTGCTGAGGCCGCCGCCCGGGAGGTCGCCGAGGTCGAGCAGCGAGAACTCGCCGTAGCGGAAGATGACGCCGACGCTGCGGGCGTTCTCCTCGTCGACGACGAGGCCGGGCGCGCCCGCGATGCGCCCGTTGGCCGTCAGGACGGTCATCGTGACGCCGTCGCCGAAGTCGAACTCCTCGCCGGCGATGGCGTCGCGGCGGCGGGTCTCGAGGACGCGGGCGTAGTCGTCGAAGCCGTTCGGCATGGGGACGAGGCCGCGGTCGAGGACGAGGTCTGGCAGCAGGTCGTCGCTGCCGGTGAAGCCGATCTCGCTCTCGTCGTCGACCACGCCGTTGCCGTCGTCGTCGACGCCGCGGAAGCCGGGGTAGCCGTCGGGGCCGAGGATGAGGGGCATGGCGCCGCCGGCGTGGTCGGCGTCGAAGTGGGAGAGGATGATCATGTCGAGGTGCGGCACGATGCGGCGCACCATCGCGGCCGCCATCCGGCCCGAGGCGGGGCGGCCGGCGTCGAGGAGGATGGCCTTGCCCGACGGGGTCACGGTGAGGATGGACTGGCCGTTGCCGACGTCGAAGACGTGGAAGCGCAGCGCGCTCGTGGCCGGCACGATGGCGCAGAAGCCGACGTCGGTGTTGCAGACGCCGCTCTCGCACTCGCTGTGGTCGGTGCAGGTCGCCGGCAGCGGGCAGCGGAAGACGTCCTTCTCGACCATCTCGATGTTCACCGGCTCGGCGACGTGCATCGGCGGGTACGCCGTGCAGTCGGTGCCGCTCGAGACGATGTCGACGCGGAGGAAGCCGACGCAGCGGTCGGAGCGCTCCATGGTGCACATGGCCTGGAAGCGGACCGTCGCCTGGCAGGTGTCGTTCGCGTAGGTCTTGTCGGTGTAGAGGTAGCGCTCGTCGCCGATCTTCTCGGCGACGCCGATCAGCGCCGGCTGGCAAACGCCGCCTTCGGTCACGTTCGTCACGGCGACGTGGAACTTGTTGAGCGGGTTCGGCGCGACCTCGTAGTCGAGGGTGGTGCCGCCGAGCAGCGCCTCCACCAGCTCCTCGGTGCCCGCGGACGGGTGGACGACCATCCGCACGTGCCCGTACATGTCCTCGGGCAGCTCGACCATCGCGTCGTCGGCGGGGTCGAAGAAGGCGCCGTCGCACCAGACCTCGCCGTTCATGACCTGGCACTGGCCGAGGGCGACGTCCTCGAGCCCGACGCTCAGGGCGAGCTCGACGCTGGCCCCCGAGCGGTAGAGGAACGAGGCGATGTAGACGTTCCGCACCGTGTCGAGGAGGTTCAGCGTGTAGGAGGTGTTGGCCGTCACCTCGAGGGTGAAGGTGCCGTCCGCGGCGAGCGGGGCGACCGCCGTGTTGCCCTGGGTGTCGAGGGCGACGATGGCGAGGCCCGACGAGGCCAGCGCGCCGACGGTGACGCCGACCTGGTCGGCGCCCTCGCCCTGGGGCTGGTCGGCGCCCTTGACGCCGCCGGAGATGGTCACCTTTCCGGCCGGGGTCTGGTTCGTGTCGTCCGCGGGGCACGCGAGGAGGCCGGCCGCGAGCAGCGCGACGAGCCCGAGACGAGCGAGGCTGAGGAGGGAGATGCGCAAAGACACGAGGAACCTCCGGGGGTTGGCGGCCGGGGACGCTGCGCGTCCGGCCTCGCCATGTCAAGGAAGTCCGGAGCGCGGGGGACGCCAAACGCCTTGGACCCGCGAGCGCCTTGGCCGGGGCATGTAACCGTTCGATAAATTTTCCGAGGGCTTCCCGCCGAGGTCGCCCGTGTGCCGGAAGAAACCCTCCAGGACGGCGTCGGGGGGATGCGCCGAGCCGTCGTCAATCGTCGGGGGGGCACCACGGATCGGCGCCGGCGTCGAGCGGGGCCTCGCGCGGCGCGACGTCGGGGGGCTGCCACACCCAGAGCACGAGGCTCCCGGGGAGGGCGGCCGGGGCCTCGCCCGCGGCGCTCGCGAGCCG
>SBGO01000658.1 GCA_006226565.1 Deltaproteobacteria bacterium
CGGCTCGAGCCTGGCCCCGGCCGGGACGACCGCGGCGAACGGCTCCTGGACGACCCCCGGCGGCTCCGCCGATCCCGAGCGCGACGGCGCCGGCGCCGCCGGGCTCCACGGCTCGACCAACGGCTCGGCCGGCACCAAGGGCGGCCCGGGGCGCGTGATCATCCGCTGGTAGCGCGTGAGCTTCCGGTTACGGCGACGGAAAACCGCCTGGCGCGCCTTGGCCGCAATGCAGTAGCTTATCCGGCAGCCGGTCGATTCCATCGAACAGCCACGGGGGATGGATGAAAGCAGCTCGGGTAGCTAGCCTCTGCCTGGTGTGGGCCGCATCGGGTTGCATCGCACAGGGCGCTCCCCCCGCGGGCCCCGAGGGGCGGGTAGCGGTCGACGTCGCGGCGTTGAACCTGACCGGCGTGGGCGACGTGGTCTGGGACATCGAGGTCCGAAACGGCGACGATCCCGGCGCCGTCGTCTGGCAGCGCCGCCTGACCTCCACTGGCTACGGGGACGGCGCCGGCTCGGCGAGCTACGTCGGGACCTGCGACGCGGGCGATGGGGTCGCCGACAACACCGTGCGCGTCTGGGTCGTCGGGGTCTACGAGGCCACGGTGAGCGCCCCGGGCAGCTTCGCGAGCGGGAGCGCCACGGGCATCGCGGATACGCCGCTGCCCTTCCAGAACCCGACCACGACGGCGGCCCCCCTCGAGCAGACCGTGACCTGCCGGGAGAACGCCGACGCCCCCGTCAGCTTCGACGTGGCGCTGATGCGCCCGGCACAGCAGGGCTTCTTCGACGTCGCCGTGAGCTTCGACAACCTCTTCTGCTCGGCCAAGGTCGACTGCAAGGACGGCCTCGACGTGCCGCTGCGCCTCCTCTTCGACGCCAACGGCGCGCGAGGCACCACCGTCGTCGCCGCGCTGGCCTGCGCCGGCGGCGCAAGCGACCCGACCTGGCTCTACCGGGCGCCGCTGGTCCTCGACTGCCCCGATCCCTTCGTCGACGTCGTCCTCGACACGACGGCCGGCCCGGGCAACGCCTATGCGGCGGCCGTGAACGCGCCGGTCTTCCAATACGCCGTCTACCCGGGGACCGAGCAGCTGACCGACAGCCTCGGCGCCTCGTACGGCAAGGCCTACTGGAACGTCGCGGTCGGCCTCGACCTCACCCAGCTGCCGGCCGGGTGCCGCCTGACGACGACGATGGCCGCGAGCCGCGCGTCCCTCGACGCCTGCACGACGCCGACGACGAGCGCCGCCTACCCGGTGATCGACGTGGACGTGACCCTCACCGACGGCGCGGGGCTCGCGTGCTCCCACCACCCGCTCGACGGCGCCGACGGTGGCGTCGCGACCCGCTACGCGCTGAGCCCCGAGACCTTCGCCGCCTACGTGGTC
Organism: Deltaproteobacteria bacterium; assembly: GCA_006226565.1. Classification (GTDB taxonomy): domain Bacteria; phylum Myxococcota_A; class UBA9042; order PHBI01; family PHBI01; genus PHBI01. Next base: position 1,392 of record SBGO01000658.1, read on the forward strand.
GACGGCGTCGCCACCGTCTGCGGCCCGGATGGCAGTAGCCCCGCCGCGGCCGCGGTGAGCTGCTATCAGCTCCACCTCGACCAGCCGAGCCTCCCCGACGGGGACTACTGGATCGACCCCGACGGTGACGGCGGCAACGCCCCGGCGCTGACGACCTGCGACATGACCACCGACGGCGGCGGCTGGACGAGCCACCTCGGGACCACGGCGCTGAGCTTCGCCGGTGCCCCCGGCTACACCAGCGGCGGCAGCTCGGCCGCGTACTTCGACGGCGACTGGATGATGGCGTTCCGTCTGACCTCGCTCAGCTGGAACCACGACGAGGGGCCGTCCGCCTGGATCCAGAGCGACATCCTCGGCTACCAGGACGCCGTCAACTACACCGAGCCCGCCGGCATCGGCTTCAGCTACTTCCAGAGCGCGCTGCCCGTCTACCCGTACATCGCCCAGGGCTTCCAGGTCGGCTACCGCGACGGCACCGGCCCCGTCGGTCGCGTGAACTTCAACTTCCCGAGCTTCACCCTGGGCCAGGAGTACGACGTCAAGGTCCTCTCCCACGGCGGCTCGGTGCGGCTCTACGTCGACGGCGTCCAGGTCCCGGCCACCCACGCCGAGGACATGCTCAGCTTCGACGGGCCGATCCAGCCGATCGCCCCGGAGCTCCGGCTCGGGCAGCTCTACGACGCCGCCAAGAACATCCGCCAGCTCGACGGGTCCATCGCCGACTTCCGGATCTATTCCATGGGGGACGGGACGCTCTCTCCGGCGCCGCCGGTCGACGGGCTGCGCGCCGTTTCGGCCGCCGCCAGCTGCGAGGCGCTCCTGACCGCGGTGCCGACCGTGACCGACGGCGAGTATTGGATCGACCCCGACGGGGTCGGCGTCGGCGCCCCGGCCTACGTCGCCTACTGCGACATGACCGCGGCCGGCGGCGGCTGGACCAGCCGCTACGGCGCCGACTTCCGGAGCTTCTACGGCGCGAGCGGCTACACCGACGGAGGCGCGTCGCCGGACTACTTCAACGGCGCCTGGGAGATGAGCTTCGACCTGCGCATCGACGCCTGGAACGTCGACCAGGGGCCGACGGGTTGGATCCAGGCCGACATCATGGGCTACCAGGACAAGACGACCTACGCGCCCCAGGTCTACGGCCTGCAGTTCGGCTACTTCCAGAACACGCCGAGCTATCCGTACATCGACGAGACGTTCCAGATCTACTACCGCGACGCCGCCAACACCGGGGGGCGCGTGAACTTCTACTTCCCCGGCCTGATCCTCGGCACGACCTACGCCCTGCGGCTCGCCTTCGACGGCACGACGCTCCATCTCTACGCCGACGGCGTCGAGGTCGCAGCCACGCACACCGAGGACATGGCGCGCCTCGCCGACGCGATCCACACGGCGGCGACCCGGATGCGCCTCGGCAACATCTGGGACGCCGCGGGGAACACGCGGCAGTTCAACGGCCGGATCGTCGACTTCCGCATCCTCGGGCGGTGAGGGCGCCGGGCGCGCGCCCCGCACGGCCCACGGGAATCTTGCGCTAGAGCGAACGAAGCTTGAGACATCGCGCGCGGTAGTCCAAGTTGCCGGCGCGGCGACGCGCGCGCACCACGAAAACCCAGCAGACGAAGAGAGGCGCATCGGTGGCTGATCTGTTCGAAAACCCCCTCGGCCTCGACGGCTTCGAGTTCGTCGAGTTCACGGCACCCCAGAAGGGCATCCTGGAGCCGGTCTTCGCCTCCATGGGGTTCGAGCACGTCGCGAACCACCGCTCGAAGGACGTCCAGCTGTGGCGTCAGGGCGGCATCAACTTCGTCGTCAACTACGAGCCGAAGAGCCACGCCGCCTACTACGCCGAAGAGCACGGCCCGTCGGCCTGCGGCATGGCCTTCCGCGTGCGCGACGCCCAGCAGGCCTACAAGCTGGCGATCGCGCGCGGTGCGCAGCCGGTGGCCGTCGACACCGGGATGATGGAGCTGAGGCTGCCGGCCATCAAGGGCATCGGCGGCGCGCTCCTCTACCTCATCGACCGCTACGAGGACGGCGAGAGCATCTACGACATCGACTTCGTCTGGCTCGAGGGCGTCGACCGCCGGCCCGAGGGCTGCGGCTTCCACACGATCGACCACCTGACGCACAACGTCTATCGCGGCCGCATGGAGTACTGGGCGAAGTACTACGAGCGTCTCTTCAACTTCCGGGAGATTCGCTACTTCGACATCAAGGGCGAGTACACGGGCCTGCTCTCGAAGGCGATGACGGCGCCCGACGGCAAGATCCGCATCCCGCTCAACGAGGAGCGCGGCGACGGCGGCGGTCAGATCGAAGAGTTCCTGATGCAGTACAACGGCGAGGGCATCCAGCACATCGCCTTCGCCTGCGACGACCTGATCGGCTGCTGGGACCGCCTGAAGGCCCAGGGCGTGCGGTTCATGACGCCCCCGCCGGACACCTACTACGAGATGCTCGCCGAGCGCCTTCCAGGCCACGGCGAGCCCACCGACGCGCTCAAGGCGCGCGGGATCCTGCTCGACGGGACCTCCGACGGCGACGCGCCGCCGCGGCTGCTCCTCCAGATCTTCTCCGAGACCCTGCTCGGCCCGGTCTTCTTCGAGTTCATCCAGCGCAAGCAGGACGAGGGCTTCGGCGAGGGCAACTTCAGGGCGCTCTTCCTGTCGATCGAGCGCGACCAGCTGAACCGGGGCGTCATCGGCGAGTAGCGCCAGCGCGGCGGCAGCCCCGCCGCCGACGGGAGGGACGGACGATGAACATCAAGAAGATCCACCACGTGGCCTACCGCTGCAACGACGCCAAGGAGACGGTCGCGTTCTACCGCGACGTGCTGGGCATGAAGCTGGTGCTCGCGATCGCCGAGGATGAGGTCCCGTCGACCAAAGAGCCCGACCCCTACATGCACATCTTCCTCGACGCCGGACAGGGCAACGTCCTGGCGTTCTTCGAGATCCCGAACTCCCCCGCGATGGGCTGGGACCCGAACACCCCGCGCTGGGTGCAGCACATCGCGTTCGAGCTCGGCTCGCTCGAGGAGCTGATGGCCGCCAAGGAGCGGGTCGAGGCCGCCGGTCTGGAGGTCGTCGGCCCCACCGACCACGGCATCTTCAAGTCGATCTACTTCTTCGACCCGAGCGGGCACCGCCTGGAGCTCGCCGCCAACACCGTCGAGGACGGGATGCTTGAGGAGCTGGCCAAGGTCGCGCCGGACATGATCGACGCGTGGGCGCGGACGAAGAAGGCCCCGCACCACGCGGCGTGGCTCCACAACGGCCAGCCCTTCGCGGAGTTCATGGCGGAGAAGTACGGGGCCGGCGAGAAGTAGCCGCCGAGGCCACCCCGCCCGGACCGGAGCGCCGGCCCGGCGGGGTGACTCGACGCTCGTCAGCGCTCGACGCCGGAGAGGATGACCCCGATCTTGCGCGGCTTCCCGCCGTCCGCCGCGGGGTGGTTGGCGCGGTCGACGCGCGCGCCGGCGAGGCCGGAGGCGCCCGTCGCGTCGGCCTTCACCTTCGCGTCCTTCTGGGCCATCCGCACCGCCTCGGTGAGGTCGGCGTCGGTGATGAGGACCGGCCAGCCGCCCGTGTTCAGCATCCCCTCGACGATGGCCGCCCAGTCGTAGGTCTCGTCGTCGAGGATGCCGTGCGCCAGGCTGTGCGGCGGCGTCTCCCACGGGCGCATGAACTCCGAGCGGTGCTGGCGCGCGTAGGCCATCACCGTGGCGACGGCCTCCGGCGCGGCGGCCAGGGCGCGCGCGCGGTCGGGCCAGGCCTCGGGGAGCGCGGCGCCGAGCTGCTCGAAGGCCTTCGCGGTGACCTTCTCCCAGGCGCGGACCACCGGGTAGCAGCCCTCGGTCTGGACGGCGTGGAAGCGCGGCAGCGCCGCGATCACCCCGGCCTGGAGCGCCTGCTCGAAGCCGCGGACGACCGCCGACATGAGCGCGCCGCCGCCGACCTGCACGTAGAGGTCGTCGAGGGTGACCTTACGCCAGCCGAGCTCGGTCGCCATCTCCCAGGCCAGCGTCTGCCCGCCCTCGACGGTCAGGCCGCAGTCGGGGCCCTGACAGCAGAAGGGGAGCATGGCGTCGTCGCCGACGGCCGAGCGGAAGTCGAGGTAGCACGGATCGCCCTCGACGCCCGCCTTGCGGTGGCAGACGTTGACGTAGGCGCCCTGGTCCTCGAGCGCGCGGACGACCTTCGGGTTGGCGTCGGTCGGGATGAAGACGTTGAGCGCGCGGTCGGCCGCCGCGGCGACGACCGAGGCCGCCAGCGCCGCGTTGCCGCAGCTCGCGATGGCGAGCGGGAGGCTCCCGTCGTCGAGGCCGAGCTGCCCCATGATCTCGAGGTGGATCGCCACCCCCATGAGGTGCCGGGCCTTGTGCGAGCCCGCGACGTTCTGGGTCTCGTCCTTGACCCAGACCTCGTCACCGCCGAACGCGGCGGAGAGCTTGGGGCTCTGGGCGAACGGCGTCACCTTGAAGCTGCGCCCGCCGGCCTCGAGCACGGCGGCGTCGAGGTCGATGATGAGCTGGCGCAGCTCGCCGTCCGGGATCCCGGCGTGGACGCCGACGTCGTAGGCGTACAGGAAGCGACGCCAGCGGACGAACGGGTTCGGGTGACCGTCGGTCGGCCACGGCGGCGGCGACGCCGGATCGCGCCGGACGAGGACGTGGTCGACGTCGTCGCCGGCGCGGCGGTTGGGGCACGCGAAGGGGTGCGCGCTGGCCTGGAGCGTAGCCCCACAGCCGGCGCACACGAACCCGGTCACGTCGTCGAGGCTCACGCCAGGCGCTCCAGGACGCCGGTCTTGGCGTTGAACTCCTCGATCATCTCGTCCCACGCGGGGATGAGCTCCCGGAGCGCCTTCCACCAGGGCTGGTCGCGGCGGGCGACGAAGTCCTCGATGGCGACGCCCTGCTGCTCGACCCAGGTGTAGTAGCCGAGGTTGAAGAGGCGGCGCTTGTCGACCTCGCTCAGCTCCATGAGGCGGTTCTGGTCGGCGCCGAGGATGTGCTGGCCGAAGACCTCGCCGGCGTTGACCGCGTCGAAGCTGCCGCCGAAGTAGGTCTGGAGGGCCTTCTGGTGCTCGCTGCCGTACATCGCGGCGCCGTCGGTGGCGACCGTGACGAGGGCGTCGTCGGGGCCGAGGCCGAGGTAGCGCGCGGTCTTGATGGCGCCGAGGATGTTCGCGATGGCCGAGAAGCCGAGGGACTTCAGGGAGTCGACGACCGCCTGCGGCACGCCGCGGCGCTCCACGAGGTACTTGCGACCCGCCTCGCTGTTGAAGAGCACGTCGAGCTGGTCGGTGGACACGTCCGAGATGCCGACGACGTAGTCGGTGTTCATCACGTTGTGGATGTAGGGGACGTGCTTGTCGCCGATGCCCTGGATGTTGTGCTCGCCGAAGCCGTTCTCGAGGAGCGTCGGGCACTCGAGCGCCTCGAGGGCGACGATCTTGGTGCCGTAGGTGTCCTTGAGGTAGTCGCCGGCGGCGATGGCGCCGGCCGAGCCGGTCGCGGAGGTGAACGCCGCGAGCTTCAGGCCCGGGTGGTTGGCCTTCGCGTCCTCGAAGACGTGGGCGAGGGCGCGGCCGGTGGCGAGCCAGTGGACGAGGTGGTTACCGAACTCCGCGAACTGGTTGAAGATGACGTTGTCCTCTTCGCGGTCCAGCTCGGCGCACTTGTCGTAGATCTCCTTGACGTTCGACTCGGTGCCCGGGGTCCGGATGATGTCGTCGGACTCCGTCGCCCAGTGCTCGAGCCAGTCGAAGCGCTCGCGGCTCATGCCGGCCGGCAGGATGGCGACCCCGCGGCAGTCCATGATGCGCGAGATGGCGACGCCGCCGCGGCAGTAGTTGCCGGTCGAGGGCCAGAGCGCCTTGTGGACGGTCGGGTCGAACTGGCCGGTGACCAGGCGCGGGGCGAGGCAGCCGTAGGCCGCGAGCACCTTGTGCGCGTTGATCATCGGGAAGCGCTCGCCCAGCGCGACCAGGATCTTCGCCTGGACGCCCGTCAGCTCCGGCGGCAGCACGAGGTAGCCGGGGACGTCCTGGACGCCGGTGCGCTCGGCGTCGTTGTACCAGTTCACGCGGAAGAGGTTGAGCGGGTGCGGCTCGTCGGGGCCGATGTCCTTCAGCTTCTCGCGGATGCCGGCGGGCACGAGGCTCGGGTCGGCGAGCTGGGCGAAGGTCGGCAGCGCGATGCCGTGCTCGCGGAAGCGGGCGACCGTCCGCTCGTAAACGTTGTGGTCGACGATGTGTCGCTCGAGGCCCAGGGTCGTCACGATTTCACCTGCCTTGCTCGCTAGTTCGTGGCGGTGGGGATCTACGACGACCGGCGCGGGGACACAACGTGTTTGTCACCGCCGCGTGGCGCGCTTGACACACCGCCGGGGCGGCCCGACAACCGAGGCGGGCGCGGCGCGAGCCCCGTGCCCGGGGAGCCCATGTCCGGAAAGTCGGCCGACACCCGCGAGAACATCCGCCGTGCGGCGTACAGCTGCTTCCGCGACCACGGCTACTACGAGGCCTCCGTCGACGCGATCTGCGCGATGGCCGGGGTGTCGAAGGGCAGCTTCTACTATCATTACGCGTCGAAGCAGGCCTGCTACGTCGACATCCTCGACACCTGGACGCGCGAGGTCATCAGCGAGGTCCAGAAGCAGTTCGAGCAGGCGACCCTGGCGGGCAACCCGTTCGCCGCGCTGCAGGCGGCCTTCCGTCGCGAGAACGTGCGCGGGCGGCTCATCGTCCCGCTGTGGCTGGAGTTCACCGTGCTGGCGCGCCGCGAGCCGGCGATTCGCGAGGTGCTCAGCCGCTTCTACCACCGCGCGCGGCTGGCCATCGCCGAGATGCTGCGCCCGTTCGTCGGGCCGTTCATCGCGCTCGACGAGCTCGACGGCCTGTCCTCGGCCATCCTCGGGCTGTTCATCGGGGTGCTGACCCAGGAGCTGGCGGACCCGGGGCACACCGAGGCCGGTGAGGCCTCGGACGCGGCGCTCAAGGTGCTCGGGCGGCTCCTCGCGCGGACCGACGCGGCGGCGTGGGGCGCCAGCGCGGACGGCGAGTCACGGCGCCCACGGGCCCCCCAGCTCGCCGGCGTGCGCATCGACGACGACGCCTTCGCGGGCTTCGTCGCGCCGCACTCGGCCTCGGTGCGCCAGGTCACGGCGGAGCTTCGCGACCTCGTGCTCTCGACCGTCCCGGCGGCGGACGAGCGGCTCATCCGGGGCTGGCGGGTGGTCGCCTACGACCTCGGCGGGCTCCTGTGCTCGCTGAAGCCGCAGCGGGCGCACGTCGACGTCGGCTTCTACCAGGGGGCCGAGCTCGACGATCCGGGCGCGCTCCTGACCGGGCGCGGCAAGCACGTCCGCCACGTGCGCGTGCGCCCCGGCGACCTCGACGACAGCGCCCTCGTCGGCCTCATCCGACAGGCGGCGGCCCTCCGGGGGGCCGACTGAGCCGAGCCCCCCGCGCGTTCGCTCAGGGCTGGGCGCTGTAGGCGGCGGGCGAGGTGGAGCCGGTCGTGGACGTGCCGTAGTAGACCGCGATGCGGCCCGCGCCGGCGGCGCCGCCCCAGCTCTCCGGGAAGGCCACGCCGACCGTCCGGGGGCCGCCCGCGGCGGTGACGAGGTTGGTGCCGAGGTCCGCGGTGTCGACGCGGAGGTAGACGCTGCCGCCCGAGCCGCTGCCGCCGCCGTCGTTGGAGGCGGTGTTGTTGTCGTGGTGGCCGGTCTCGCCGGTGGCGTGGACGCTGCCGCTGACGAGCAGATCGGCGGCGAAGAGGACGATGGCGCCGGCGCCGTTGCCGCCGCGGCCAGTGGTCGTGACGTCGTTCTCCGAGCCGCCGCCGCCGCCCGAGCCCAGGTAGAGCTTCGAGAGCTGCGCGTCGCCGTAGCCGAGCCCGGCCTGACCGCACCCGCTGGGCTGGTCGCAGGAGCCGTTCTCGCCGAGGGTGCCGTAGCTGGCGCCGCCGCCGCCGCCGGACCACAGGCCCGGGTTGTGCCAGCCGCCGCCGCCGCCGCCCTCGTTGGCCGCCGTGCTGGCGATCCCGCCGTCACCGGCGTAGGACTCGCCGCCGGCGACGATGCCGGTCTTGGTGAGGGAGAGGCCGCCCTTGAAGCCGAGCTGGTCGGCGCTGATGGCGCCTCCGACCTGGACGTCGACGCCGTAGCGCGCGGCGAGGGCGACGACGCCGGTGGCGACCTGGCCGCTGCCGAGGTCGGCGAGGTCGCTCCAGGCGCCGGTGGTGAGGGTGCCGCCGCTCTGGACGGTGACGTCGCCGTACTGCGGGATGCGCTGGAGGGCGACCTTCTGTGAGGCGAAGTCGCCGCTCGTGTAGGTGCGCGTCGGGGCCTCGAGGACGGTGACGCTGTTGGCGCCGACGCTGGCGACGGTCAGGACCTCCCAGTTGCCGACGTCGCCGTTATTGGCGTCGGTGCCCTGGAGGTTGATGAGCAGCACCTTGTCGCCGGCGGCGAGGCCCGCGCTGCCGGTCGTGGCGAGGGTCACGCCGGTCGGGTCCGCGGTGACCTGATAGGCGACGCCGTCGGGCTCGGTGCGGGTGCCGGACGTGTCGGCGCTGAGGCTGAAGGCCGCGCTGACGACGAGGTTGCCGTCGCCGCCGTCGCCGTAGGTCGCGACGAAGGGGTTGGCGGGGAGGTTCGGGCCGTAGCCGTAGGTGAAGGACGTCGCGGCGTCGCCGGTGGCGGTGTACGCGGTGCGGACCATCGCGGCGGGGTCGCCGAAGGTGAGCGGCTCCGCCAGGCAGGTGCCGAGGTCGACCTCCCACTGGAGGTAGGGGTAGACGCTGCCGGCGGCGATGGTGCCGGCGGCCACCACGCCGGTGCCGTTGGCGTCGTCGGCGGTGCCGCGGGTCTTCAGCCAGCAGCCCTGGATGGCGGGGTCCTTCACGCCGAGGGCGACGTTCCAGTAGACCTTGTTGGCCACGACGCCGCCGGAGGTCAGGGACTCGATGCCGCGGAAGACGGCGACCTGGAAGAGGTAGTCGTCGGCGTCGAGGGCGCCGTTCTCGACGACCGCGTCGCAGGCGGTCATGCCGTCGGCGCCGGCGGTGCACTGGTTGCCGGCGGCGCCGCTCGGGTCGAGGGTGAAGTCGGCGGCGAAGGAGCCGGCCGTCGGGCTCGAGCAGTCGAGGGTGAGGGCGTCGAGGTAGAGCTCGGTCTCGACGCCGGCGCCCGGCCCGGCGGTGCAGGCGAAGCCGAGGACGTAGGTCTTGGAGCGGGCGCCGGTGGCGTCGAAGAGCAGGTCGATGTCGGAGGCGCAGGCGGTGCCGGTGCCGTCCTCGGTGCAGCAGTCGAACTTCGCCGAGCAGAAGATGTTGTTGAAGTTGACGGCGATGTCGAAGAAGCCCTGCTGCGCGGGGCGCATGAGCGCGACGTCGAACTGCACGGCGACGTCGCGGTTCTCCTCGCACACGACGGTGCGCTCGAGGGGCCCGTCGGTGGTGGGGTTCTGGAAGTCCATCGGGGTGCCGACGACGCCGCCCGCGGCCCCGGAGGCGAAGGTCCCGGCGCTCGAGACCGGCGCGGAGAAGACGCCGACGACCCAGACGCGCACGGTGTTCTCGTTGACCGCCGGGTCCGCGTCGCAGGGGCCGACGTAGCTCGCCGAGCCGGCGCCGTCGCCGTAGCCCGAGGAGGTGAGGCGGCGCTGCCAGACGACCTCGGCGGTGGGCGAGGCGCCGTTGACGACCTCGATGTCCCAGACCGCATCACCGACCCCCTGGAGGTTCAAGGCCGCGACGTCGATCGCGACGGTCGGCCCGTCGAGGGGCGCCGGGCCGTCGGCGCCCGCGCAGGCGACGAGGAAGAGGGGAGCGAGGAGGAGGGACGACCGGACCTTTCGCATGAGGACTCCGCCGAACGAGGCGACCGCGGGACCGGCGAGGGGCCGCGGGATGCTGCGACAGGGGCTTGTGGGTGAGGCCGACGCGGCGGGATCGTGCCGCATCGCACCACTGATATAGGTCATATTTGGCAATCCTTCCACCCCCCTTCGCGTGCAACGCGAAATCCGGGAGTAACCCCGCGAGACGCCGGCGCATAGAGGGTCCTGGCCCGCCCGACGGCGTGGCGGGCCGACTCGCTAGACCAGCCGGAGGAACGATGAGCGGGAGCAACGGATTGTGGGCGCAGCGCGTCGAGGTGAGCTACGCCCTGATGCGCATCACCACGGGGTTGATGTTCGCGTTCCACGGCGTGCAGAAGGTCTTCGGGGTGCTCACCACCCACGCGCCGGAGGTGGGCTCGCAGGTCTGGATCGGCGGCGTCATCGAGCTCGTCGCCGGCGTGGGGATCGCGCTCGGCCTCTTCGTGCCGCTGCTCGCGTTCCTCGCGAGCGGGACGATGGCGGTCGCCTACACGCAGTTCCACTGGAAGCTCGCCTTCGACGAGCGGATCCTGCCGGGCGTCAACAAGGGCGAGCTGGCGCTCGTCTACGCCTTCCTCTTCCTGTTCGTGGCCGCGCGCGGCTCGGGCATCTGGAGCCTGGACCGCTGGCGCAAGCGGCGGGCGGCGTAGCGCGCCGCGCGGCCGCGCGAGCGAGCGCGGCCGTCAGAGCAGCGCGAGGATCGCCTCGGGGGGCCGGCCGAGGGCGGCGCGGCCGTCGTCGGCGACCAGGATCGGGCGCTGGATGAGCCGCGGGTGCTCGACCATCGCCGCGATCCAGCGGGCGCGCTCGCGGGGCCAGGACCTCATCCCGAGCTCCTTGGCGACGTCCTCGTCGAGCCGCGCGAGCTCCCAGGGCTCCATCCCCAGCGCGGCCAGGACGCGCTCGAGCTCCTCCGCCGTCGGGGGCGCCTCGAGGTAGCGCCGCTCCGAGAACGACGCCGAGCGGTCGTCGAGCAGGGCCTTCGCCTGCCGGCTCTTCGAACACCGCGGGTTGTGCCACAGCTCCATCATCCACCTCTCGTCGCTGGCTCTCGCCCTTGAACCACGAACGCGCCGGCGTGACCAGCCCGGCCTGCGCGCGGCGCTGACGCACGCCCCCGTTCACCCGCCGCGGACGCCCACCCCGACGCCCCGCGACGTCGAACGCCCGCGATATTGTCGAACTCCGGGCTGGCACCGGGGCGGCGTCTGCGGTAGCTGTCCCCATCCGCCCTGGAGCTGACCATGTCCTACACGCGTCCAGCCGCCCGAGTCGCCGGTCTGTGCGGCCTCGCCCTCGTTCTCCTCGCACCGCCGCTCCGCGCCGAGCCGCCGTCCGGCCAGGCCCCCGCGGCGCGCATCGCCGGCGACGCCGAGCGGGCCACGCCCATCGGCTTCCTCGCCCGCGTCCGCGCGCAGGCGACCGTGCTCGGGACGTCGGCCTTCCCGACCGACCCGACCGGGACCGAGTACGCCCTCGATCCCACCCTCGACACGCAGTTCCGTATCCGCGCGGACTACCGCAACGTCTGGGGGGGCAACGGGCAGTACATCCTCACCCTCAGCTACGAGCACGACCTGATGAGCGGCGTCGTCCTCGGCGGCGCCGAGGGCTTCGACGGCGTCGACGCGCCGTACACCGCCGACGCCGAGAAGAGCGCGCTCCGCGTCGCCTCCGCCCGCCTCTCGCTCGGCCACATGCTGACGCTCACCGGCGGCGCCTTCACCTCCCACTGGGGGCTCGGGCTCGTGGCCAACGACGGCGCCCACGGCTGGACGCCCGGCAGCGCGATGTTCAGCGATCCGCGCGGCGGCGACCGCGTCCTCGGCGCCCTCCTCGCCAGCGGCCCCCACGACGGGCTGCTGGTCTTCACCGGCTACGAGAGCGTCATCGACGACGACGTGCTGGTCGACGGCGACACCGCCTGGCAGACGGTCTTCGGCATCCGCTACGCCCCGCAGGAGGCGCTGTTCGAGGGCGGCGTCTACGCCGTCTACCGCGCCCAGGAGAGCCCGCGCGGCGCCCGCACCGAGGTCGCCGTCGTCGACCTCTACGCCAAGCTCGAGCGGGACCTCAGCCCCGACCTCGCCCTCCGCGCCGAGCTCGAGGCCGCCCTCATCGCCGGCACCACCGACCTCGGCCCGACCCCCGACCACCCGCAGCACGACGTGCTCCAGGGCGCCGCGGCGCTGCGCGTCGCCCTCGACGCCGGCCTCGGCGGCGCGGTGCTCGACGTCCTCTACGCCAGCGGCGACCCGGCCTTCGACGACGGCGCCCAGAACGGCTTCAAGGCCGACCGGAACTTCGACCTCGGGCTCCTCTTCAACGACGTCGTCCTCGCCGCCCGCACCGCGCGCACCCCGGTCCGGGCCGACGACCCCGAGCTGGCCGCGGTCCCGGCCGAGGACCTCGACCGCCTGCCGACCCGCGGCGCGGCGACCAACACCATCACCTTCTTCCCGCGCGGCTGGTGGCGCCCCGTCGACGGCCTCGAGCTCTACGGCGGCGTCCTCGTCGCGCTCTCGCCGACCAACGAATCCGACGCCTTCAACGCGCGCCTCGGCGGCGGCTCGCCGCAGAACGCCCTCGGCGGCGGCCCCGCGACCCTCGTCGCCACCGAGTTCGACGCCGGCATCCGCGCCTCGGGCCTCTTCTGGGGCTCGCGCGTCGTCCTCGGGGTCGAGGGCGGCGTGCTGCTGCCCGGCGCCGGCCTGACCGGCCCCGACGGACTCGGAGAGGACGCCATCTACGGCGGCCGCGTGCTCGCCACCTGGGAGCTCTGATCATGACGACGACCCACCGCTCCCCGCGCCGCCTCGCCGGCCTCGCCCTCTTCACCCTCGCGCTCGGCGCCTGCGTCGCCGACCCGCCGACCCTCGGCCCCGCCGGCGGCGGCAGCGGCCCGAGGGTGAAGTTCGACGTCTACCACCGGCCCTTCCCCGAGATCCCGCTGCCCAACGACTTCGCGACCCGCTACGACGCGACGTCGCCGACGCTGCGGCGCCTCAACGCCAGCATCGTCGCCGGCAGGACCGAGTGGGAGCGCGCCACCCGCCGCGAGCTCGACAAGCTCAGCGGCTGGGGGACCCTCGCGCCGATCAGCGTCAGCTTCGACGCGCCGATCGACCCCGAGGTCCTCATCGCACGGCACTGGCGCGACAACTACAACTTCGATGACGACGCCGTGTACGTCATCAACGTCACCCCGGGCAGCCCCGACCTGTGCGACGCGGTGCCCCTCGACATGGGGCAGGGCAACTTCCCGCAGGTCCTGCAGAAGCAGGACCAGTTCGAGTCCGACACGCGCCCCGACCTCGAGACCCTCGTCTTCGAGGAGGTCGAGGAGGACGTGAACGGCAACGGCGTCCTCGACCCCGGCGAGGACACCGACATGGACGGCGTCCTCGACCACCCGAACACCCGCGACGGGAGCGAGGGCGGCGAGCTCCTCGAGTTCTACGAGCGCGAGTCCAACACGCTCATCCTCAAGCCGATCATGCCGATGCGCGAGAAGACGACCTACGCCGTCGTCCTCACCAAGCGCCTCGTCGACCTCGACGGCCAGCCCGTCCGCTCGCCCTTCTCGGGGATCAACCACACCGGCCAGACCGACGCCCTCGCGCCCCTGCCGGGCTGCCTCGAGCGCTACGCCCTCGGCGTCGGCGACGTCGCCTTCACCTGGACCTTCACCACCCAGGCCATCACCGACGACATGATCAAGGTCCGCGACGGCCTCTACGGCGTCGGGCCGCTGGCGTCGCTCGCCACCGACTTCCCGGCCGAGATCACCGCCCTGCGCGACGTGCGCGACGCCGGCCCGGGCGTGAAGAACATCAAGATCGTCCCCGGCGACGAGATCGTCAGCCTCGTGACCGAGATCTTCGCCCTCACCGGCAGCTCCGGCGACGAGCTCGCCGTCATCCAGCAGCAGTTCGGCTTCGTCGACTTCGTGGTCGCGGGCGGTCTCGTCTCGCCGCAGTTCTACCGGCGCGAGGACGAGAGCGGTCAGCGCCTGCCCCTCTACGAGCAGGTCTGGGATCTCGACGCGCCCGCGCGGGCCGAGACGCTCCACTTCTGGCTCTTCGTGCCCAAGGGCCGCACCGGCCCGGCGCCCGTCTCGCTCTTCATCCACGGCCACGGCGGCAGCAAATTCGACGCCCTGCCCTTCGCCGGCCTCCTCGCCGGCTACGGCATCGCGACCCTCGGCTTCGAGGCCCCCGGCCACGGCGCCTCCCTCCCCGAGGAGCAGCTCGCGCTCATCCGCCTCGTCTTCGAGGGGCACGGCCTCAGCGGGCTCGCCGAGGGCCTCCTCGCCGGGCGCGCGCTCGACTGGAACAACGACGGCGTCGCCGACTCGGGCGCGGACTACTGGACCGCCTACGTCTTCCACACCCGCGACAACGTCCGCCAGACGATGGTCGACCTGATGCAGATCGTCCGCACCCTGCGCGGCTTCGACGGGACCGCGAAGTGGGACTTCGACCCGGCCGGCAACGGCGCCCCGGGGCTCGCCGGCGACTTCGACGGCGACGGCCAGGTCGACGTGGGCGGCGACGCGTCGCTGACCGTGCTCGGCGGCTCCCTCGGCGGCATCAACGGCAGCGTGGCGGCCGGGGTGGAGCCCCAGCTCGACGCCGTCGTCGCCATCGTCCCCGGCGGCGTCCTCGGCGAGATCGGCACCCGCTCGACCCTCGGCGGCATCCACAACGCCATGGTGCTGCGCGCGCTGTCGCCGGTCTTCTTCGCCCAGGACGGCGCGCTCAAGGCGCGCGTCAACGAGGCCGAGACCGAGAGCCAGGTGCTCACCCTCCACGCCCTCCCGCCGCTCGAGGAGGGGAACACGGTGGTCCTGACCAACCTGAAGACCGGCGAGTGGCGCTGCGGCGCCGTCCAGCCCTCGGGGACCTTCCGGGTGGGCGTCGCGGTCGACAAGGGCGACCCCCTCGAGCTCCGCCTCTACGACGAGATCCTCCCGCCGCTCGCGCCGGAGGGCTGCGAGCCCGGCGACGCCGAGCCGATCGCGGTCATCGACAGCTTCGGCCAGAACGTGACCTTCGAGGGCCGGACCTACCCCCGCGGGACGCGCCTGGTCGCGCTCAGCGACGGCTTCGGCCAGCGCCGCGCCACCCCGGATCTGCGCCGCCTCCTCGGGCTCTCCCAGATCGCCCTCGACTCCGCCGATCCCGCGAACTGGGCCCCGTACTGGGACGGGACGCGCACCATCACCTACGGGACCGGCGAGACGACCCACACCAACGTCATCATCATGCCGTCGGCCGGCGACCCCGGCGTGGCCGTCGGCATGGGCATCGCCCTGGCGCGCGCGGCGGGCTTCGTCCCCTACGACGTGGACGACGCCCGCTACGGCAAGTCCGACAACCAGGTCCTCATCGACACCTGGGCCATCGAGGGCATCCCGCGGACCGACCGCTACCAGAACTCGAGCGGCGGCTCGGTGCTGATGGACGTCGAGCACCTCGCCGACGTCATCCCGGTCGACGACGGGCTCGACGTCCCGCGCCTCGATCCGCCGCTGCGGCTGATGAAGCAGCACGACGGCGCCTGGAAGGGGCTCATCATCCCGATGCTCGACCCCAAGGGGAAGCACGGCTTCGTCGCCCCCGACCCGTCGCAGGCCTTCGACCTCGGCGCCTACCTGCTCAACATGATCGGGCGCTACATCTCGACGCGCGGCGAGTCGTTCACCTGGGACGCGTGCCAGGAGGACTGGAGCTGCGACTGGATCCCGGTGCCGGAGTAGCGGGCACCGGGGCCCCCACCCCGGAGCGCCCCCCTCGCGCGAGCCACGCCGCGAGGTGTCGACCCTTTCCACGGCGGCCCCGAGACGGCATCCTCGCGCCATGGACACTCGCACCTCGCGCTGGCTCGTTGGGCTCCTCCTCGGCGTCGGCCTGAGCGCCGCGGCGGCGTGCGGCGACCCGGCCGAGGCCGTCGACGCGAGCGTGGACGCCGCGAACGCGGACACCGAGGTGCGCGACGGCGCCGGAGAGGACGCGGACGGCGCGGAGGACGCGAACAGCGACGCGGCGGAGCCGGACGCCCGCGACGACGTGGACGTCGCGCCGGCCGACACCTGGCCGCCGGCCGGCCCGTGGCGGAGCCGGCTCTACCCCGAGGGCTGGACGCCCGGGTACGCGCCCGAGCCGGGCGCGTTCCTGCAGGACTACTCCTGGGCTGGCTACCGCAACGGCGGCGTGACGCTCGGTCAGGCCGTGGCCGAGCGGGTGGTCGAGGTGGTCGCGGACCCGAGCGGCGGCGAGGACGCGACGGCGGCGCTGCAGGCGGCGATCGACGAGGTCGCGGCCGCCGGCGGCGGGGTCGTGCAGCTCCCGGCGGGGCGCTATCGCGTCGACGGGACCGTGCTGATCGGAGCCTCGGGCGTCGTCCTGCGCGGCGCGGGGCCGACGTCCACGCAGCTCTGGTTCACGCGCCACGAGGGGATGTCCTACAAGAGCCACGTCACGTTCCGCGGAGCGACGACGGGCGGGGAGGAGCTGCCCCTCGCGGCCGACGCGGACGTCTTCGACACGGTGGTCGCGGTCACCGATGCCGGGGCGCTGGCACCCGGTGACGACGTCGCGCTGGGCTGGGTGATCAGCGACGCCTTCGTCGCCGAGCACGGGATGAGCGACACCTGGGTCGCCTTCAACGGCACCTGGCAGCCCTTCTTCCGGCGCACGGTGGTGGCGGTCGACCGGGAGGCGACGCCGCCGACGGTGACGCTGGACGTGCCGCTGCGCTATCCGGCGCAGCTTCGGGACGGGGCGAGCCTGCGCCGCGAGCCGGGCGTGCTGCACGAGGTCGGGGTCGAGTCGCTGGGGGTCGCGAACGCGGTCGACTGGGCGGCGGCGTGGGCCCAGAACCAGGTGCACGCCATCGCGTTCGACGGCGTCGCCGACGGCTGGATCCGGGACGTCGCGAGCTTCCCGTCGCCGCTGGCGCCGACAGAGGGCCGGGGCGCGGGCGCATACCTCCAGTCCGGCGGCATCCTCATCATGAACAGCAAGCGCGTGACCGTCGCCGACAGCGTGCTCGAACGCGCCGAGCACCGCGGCGGCGGCGGTAACGGCTACCTCTTCGAGGTGCGCACCTCGAGCGAGGTGCTGTTTCGGGACTGCGTCGCGCGCGGCGGTCGGCACAACTTCATCCAGAACTGGGGCTTCGGGGCGACCGGCGTCGTCTGGCTCCGCGTCCGCTCGTCGGGCGGCTGGGCGGAGACCTCGGCCGGGTCGAGCGCCGGCCTGACCGGCTACTCGGAGTTCCATCACTCGCTCGCGACCGCGAACCTGATGGACTCGGTCGCGGTCGAGGACGGCTGGTCGGCCGTGAACCGCCGCGACGAGAGCACCGGCGCCGGCCACACGGCGACCGCCTGCGTCTTCTGGAACGTGCGCGGGACCGGGGTCCTGCGCTCCTATCAGTTCGGCGCCGGCTACGTCGTCGGCCCCGCGTCGAGCCTCGACCTCCAGACCGTCCCGACCCCGGCCCCCGAGGGCCTCGAGGAGATCTGGGAGGCGCTCTCCCCATGGCAGGGCGCTGCCCCGGACGACTGGCTCGAGGGCGTCGGCCGCGGCGACGACCTCGTGCCGAGCTCGCTCTACGAAGACCAGCTCGCGCGCCGTTTCGGGCGCTGAGGCCGGGCGCCGACCGAGCGCTCGCTCGGTGGATTCCGCCGCTCAATCGTCCCTCGCCCTAGCCGAGCGGAGTCGCATCTGGCATCAAGCTTCGCACTTCGAAACCGAGCGCGAACGCCATCACAGAGCAGGGAGGAGCGCCGTGACCTCGACCAAAGAAGAGATCGACCGCAGCTACAGCGTGTCCAATGACTTCTTCAAGCTGTGGCTCGACGAGAACATGCACTACACCTCGGCGGTCTACGACAGCGAGCACACCACGCTCGAGGCCGCCCAAGAGAACAAGGTCCGCCGCCTCTACCGCTTCGCCGAGATCACCCCCGAGAAGCGCGTGTTGGACATCGGCTGCGGCTGGGGCTCGGCCATCGACGTCATCACGCGCATGGGCTGCAAGGAGGCCGTCGGCATCACGCTGTCCGATGAGCAGGTCAAGTACTGCCACGACCGCAACATCCCGAACGCGACCTTCAAGATCCAGGACTACGCGACCTACGAGCCCGCGCAGAAGTACGACGCGCTGATCTCCATCGAGATGATCGACCACCTCGTCTCGCCGCTGCAGCAGCGCGAGGGCATGGCCGTCGACATCTACCGCCAGTACTTCAAGAAGCTGGCGAGCTGGGTCGAGCCGGGGGCGTACTTCGGCTTCCAGGCGATCCTGCGCAACCGCATCCCGCGCAACCGCCAGCACCTCGACGACCTGCGCTTCACCGCCGACGTCATCTTCCCGGGCGGCCTCAACCCGCGCATCGAAGAGCTCGTCGCCGCCATCAGCCCGCGCTGGGAGCTCATCGAGCTCCACATGATGCGCGAGGACTACGGCAAGACCACCGCCGAGTGGCACCGCCGCCTGCGCATGCACGAGGACACCATCCGCGAGCAGTGGGGCGACCAGGTCTACGACGACTACGATCGCTACCTCAACGCGTGCGTGCGCCAGTTCGACATGCACTACTCGGGCGACGTCCAGATGAAGCTGCGACGCATCGACTGATCGGCCAGGTCCCGTGCGTCTGAGTCGGCTGGCGCCATCCCTGGCGCCCCCCTCGCTGGCGGCGTCGCTTCGGTCTCGAAGCGACGCCGTCTTGCTTTGCGGTCCAGGAGCGCTCGTGGCCGGCGTCGGGGCGAGCGCCGACCAGCCGCTGACCAGAGCGAGCGTTCGGTCGCGCGCCTGGAACGAGGGCAATCGTCTTCGCACCGCAAATTTCCGCGGGGTGCCGAGCGAGCGTCCGGTCTCGGAGGCCGACCGCTGAGTACGCCGGGCAAGCGCCACCGAGCGCGTGCTTGGGGGCGCTTCGCGGCTCTGCGTAAGGCTCTACGCACCCTGCCGCGGAGTTGACAGGCCCCAAAGCCCGACTATGGTCCCCCGCCTATAGACTCCGCGGTCGGTTTTCTGGGTGTCTCAGCCATCCATGAGCGCCGAGGCCGGCCGCGCCGCTCCCTTCGTGGACGAGGACGAGCCATGTTCGGTGACCAGCAAGCCCCCGGCAAGACCGCACGCCCCTTCGACTTTCGCGTGACCGGCGCCGGCGATCCGACCCGCGGGTCTACGACCACCGCCTCCCTCGCGCGCCAGCTCGCCCGTGGGGACTCCCGCGCGGCGGTGTCCTTCGGCGGGCAGGGCTCGCCCTGGCTGCCGGAGCTCGCGGCGCTGCTCCAGTCGGAGCCCGCCCTCGCCCCCTGGGTCGCGGCCGCCGAGGAGGTCCTCGAGTCCCTCGCCGACGCCCGCGAGGCGCGCTGGAGCGGGCTCCTCGACAGCGGCGTGGCGCTCTCCTCGTGGCTCGCCGGTGAGCGCGTCCCGACGGCCGCCTACCTGGCGTCGACGCCCATCTCGATGCCGATGATCCTGCTCACGCAGGTCGCGCGCTACTACGCGACGCTCCGCCGCGGCCTCGCGCCCGCGGTCCACAAGGGCAGCGTCGCCGCCTTCACCGGCTACTCCCAGGGGCTCGCGGCGGCCGCGCTGGTCGCCGAGTCCCCGGCCGAGATCGCGACCGACCGCCTGGTCGAGTACCTCCGCATGATGGCCTGGCACGGCTTCTACGCCGCCGCGGCCTCGCGGGACGCCGCCCCGACGCCCCGCGACGTCTCGCCCATGGCCGCCGTCATCGGGCCCGACGCCACCGCGCTCGAGGCCGCCATCGCCCACGTCGTCGGCCGCTTCGGCACCGGCGCGGCGCAGATCGCGCTCTACAACGACCTCAAGCGCCACGCCGTCAGCGGCACGCCCGAGGGCCTCAACGCCCTCAAGGCCGTGCTCGAGGCGCGCGCCGCCAAGGAGGCCGAGGCGAAGCGGGCCGGGCGCCACGGCGGCCGGGTCCTGACGGTCGCCTGGGACCCGATCCCCACGAGCGCCGGCTTCCACTCGCCGCTGGTGCTCTCCGGGTACGAGCAGATGCTCGAGAAGGTCGCCGAGCTCGGCTTCGAGGTCGGCAGCCTCGAGGTCCCGGTCTACGACGCCGGCGCCGGCATCACGCTCAACACCGCCAGCGACCGCACCGAGGCGCTCCTCGCCTCGATCTTCCTCCACCAGGGCCGCTGGCAGCGCACGCTCCTGCACCTGGCCGCCCAGGAGGGCGTCGACGCGCTCCTCGACTGCGGCCCGGGCGACGCCATCGCGCGCCTCTCGGCCGGCGCCCTGCGCGGCGCGGGGGTCGAGGTCGTCGCGCTGGCCGACGAGGTCGCCCGCGAGCGCATGTTCACCGCCCCGCGCCCGGAGCGGCCGGTCCGCTACGACGCCTTCGCGCCGAAGCTCGCGCGCCTCGCCGACGGCCGCCTCGTCGTCGACAACCGCTTCACCCGCGCGACGGGGACCCCGCCGGTCATCCTCCCCGGGATGACCCCGACCACGGTCGACGCCCCCATCGTCGCGGCCGCCGCCAACGCCGGCTTCACCGCCGAGCTCGCCGGCGGCGGGCAGGTGACCGAGGCCGTCTTCCACGAGCGCATGGAGGAGCTGGGCGAGCTGCTCGAGCCCGGCGTGGGCGTCGCCTTCAACGCGCTGCTCCTCGACAGCTACCTCTGGGGGATGCACCTCGGGGACAAGGCCCTCGTCCAGAAGGCGCGCGCCCAGGGCCACCCCATCACCGGCGTGACCATCACCGCCGGCATCCCGCCGGTCGAGGACGCCGTGCGGCTCCTCGACGAGCTCGCCGCCGTGGGCGCCACCCGCAACGCCTTCAAGCCCGGCACCCGGGCCCAGGTCGAGCAGGTCGTCGCCATCGCCAAGGCGGCGCCCCACCACACCCTCTTCGTCCACCTCGAGGGCGGCAAGGCCGGCGGCCACCACTCCTGGGAGGACCTCGACGCGCTGCTCGTCGACAGCTACCACCTCATCCGCGCCGAGCCGAACCTCATCCTCTGCGTGGGCGGCGGCATCCGCGACGAGGCCCGCGGCGTCGAGCTCCTGACCGGCGCCTGGTCCGAGCGCCACGGCCTGCCCCGGATGCCGGTCGACGCCATCTTCCTCGGCACCGCCGCCATGGCCTGCGCCGAGGCGACCGCGTCGCCCTCGGTCAAGCAGGCGCTCGTCGCCGCGCCCGGCCACGACGCCTGGGTCACCCGCGGCGCCGTCAAGGGCGGCGTCACCTCGGGGCAGAGCCAGCTCAACGCCGACATCCACTACCTCGAGAACGCCGCCGCGCGCTGCGGCCGGCTCCTCGACGCGGTCGCCGGCGACGCCGCCAAGGTCGCCGCGCGCCGCGAGGAGATCATCCTCGCCCTCAACGCCACGGCGAAGCCCTACTTCGGCGACGCCGACGCGATGACCTACGCCGAGCTCCTCGGGCGCCTCGCCGAGCTCCTCGCCATCGGCAACGGCACCCGCTACGAGGACGGCGTCTGGCCCGACGTCTCCTACCGCCAGCGCTTCCTCGACATGCTCCGCCGCAGCGAGGCGCGTCTGGCCGGCCTCGTCGAGAGCGCCGGCGAGGTGGCGAGCGTCGCCGCCGACGCGGCCGCCCTCGATGACCCCGCCGCGGTCCTCGCGGCCTTCCTCGCCCGCTGGCCCGAGGCCCGGACCACCCGCGTCCACCCGGCCGACGCCACCTACTTCGTCAACGACGTCTGCGCGCGCCCCGGCAAGCCCGTGTGCTTCGTGCCCGTCATCGACGCCGACGTGCGCCGCTGGTACAAGGCCGACTCGCTGTGGCAGGCGCAGGATCCGCGCTGGGACGCCGATCAGGTCCTGGTCATCCCCGGCCCCGAGGCCATCGCCGGCATCACCCGCGCCGACGAGCCCGTCGCCGAGCTCCTCGGCCGCTTCGACCGGGCCCTGGAGCACGCCGAGATGACGCAGCGCCACCCCGCGCGGAAGCGGGAACGGGGCCACGCCGAGACGGCGGAGCACGCGGGCCAGCTCACTGGCATG
>SBGO01000384.1 GCA_006226565.1 Deltaproteobacteria bacterium
CACGACCGGCGGGACCGCGGCCGTGGCCGCCGGCGCCTGCGTCGTCAAGGTGGTCGAGGCCGAGGACGGGACCGTGAAGGTCGAGGTCGGCGGCGTCCCGGTCGCGATCCCCGCCCCCGAGCGGCCCGAGGCCGAGATCTTCTCGCTCCCGCGGGACGGCAAGCTCCTCTTCGGGATCTCGGTGAGCAACGAGGTCCACCTCGGCTACACGCCCGGCGAGGCCCTCTGGGAGGTCGACTGCGCCCACCTCGACGCCGCCCCGGTGAAGCGCTACGCCGAGGACGCCGCGGACTTCGGCGTCGCCGTCGCCTCGGCCGACGGCAAGGCCCTCTACTACGGCCGCGCCGACGGGCTCGGGCGCCTGGATCTCGCCACGATGAAGGCGGAGCGCATCGTGGCGTCGCCGCTCGTCGACCGCGAGTGCGCCGAGTACCGCGGCGAGGAGGGCGCACCCTGGCCCCAGCGCATCTTCCCCGAGCGCCTCGACGACGCCGGCCTCGTGGTCCAGATGGGCGCCCAGTGCGGCTACGAGGGCGACTGGGAGCTCCACCGCTACGTGGTCGTGGCGGCCGAGGACCCGGCGGCGCGGCGGATGGTGCCCGCGACCCGCGTGTCGACCCTGGCGGTCGGCCCCGACGGCGCGGCGTGGCTCGGCGACTCGAGCTGCGACTCCTTCAAGCTCCCCGAGGCCGGCACCGATGGGGCGGTCTGGCGCTCGACCGACGGCGGCGTCAGCTGGGCGCCGCTGGCCATCGCCGCGCCCTTCGAGGACGATCCCGACGGCGAGGCCCGCCCCCTCGACGGCGCCGTCGCCGACGTCCTCGTCGACGCCAAGGACGGGCTCCACGTCGTCGTCCGCTCGCCCATCTGCGACAGCTCCGCGGCGGTCGTCGGCGGCGACGTGCTGGTCACGCGCGACGGCGGCAAGACCTGGGCGCGCGTCGCGGCCCCCTTCGAGAGCGAGCTGGACAGCGGGCTCGGCGTGGACCGCGTGTGGACCCCGGACGGCTCGCTCGACCACCTCTTCGCCGCGAGCGACCGGGGGGGCGAGGACGGCAACGACGCGCCGCACGTCTCCGAGTCGAAGGACGGCGGCAAGACCTGGCAGACCGTCGAGGGCGTCGCCGTCCCGCCGCCGACGCCGGTCGGGGCGGTGACCGTGGCCGGGGCGAAGCTCGAGCCGGGCGTCCTCGGGGTGACGCGGGTCGCCGACGACGGCGCGCGCGAGGCGTCCTTCCCGCCGCCGAACTGGCGGGTCGAGGCGCGCCCGGGCGTCTCCCTGCCCGTGCGCGTCGCGCGCGAGTCGATCGGCTGGGGCGAGCTCGAGCAGGCCGAGCGGCGCAACGCCGAGGGCGTGAAGCTCGCCAGGAAGGGCAAGCTCGACGAGGCCATCGCGGCCTACACCGAGGCGCTGAAGGTCGACCCGAACCACGACCTGACGCGCTACAACCTCGCCTGCGCGCACGCCCTCGCCGGGCGCGCGGACGAGGCGATGGACCTCCTCTCGGAGCTCTCGGCGCGCGGCGGCTACCAGGCCCTGAGCGCGCTCGCGCAGGCGCCGAAGGACGCCGACCTGAAGGCGCTCCGCGAGCGCCCGGAGTTCCGCCGGATCACGACGGTGGGCGCGCTGCCGAGCGCGTTCGTCGCCGAGGACTACGATGAGAGCCGCCGGCTCGGCTTCGTCATCGCCTCCGATCCGGCCGAGCGCATGTGCGTCTGGGCGACCCAGGGCGAGGACGGCGAGGCGCCGAAGCTCGCCGAGGTGGACCGCGTGGACTGCGCGACGGGCCTCTCCGTCGGCAAGAAGAGCGTGAAGCAGGCGGACATCGCGCAGCTCGACGCCTGGCTCCAGGGGCTCGGGATGGTGGCCTGGGAGGCGGAGACCGACCCCACCGTCATCCAGGGCGCCGTGAAGTGGCTCAAGGCGACCCGCCCCGCGCTCGCCGAGGCGACCCCGGAGGACCTGACCGAGCGGCTCGCCCTCTTCCGCGCCCCCAGCGGCCCCGACGGCCGCGTCGCGGTGACCCTCGACGGCACGCCGCCCGTGCGCATCATCGCGCTCGCCTCGGCGCTCCGCCCGAGCGACGGCAGCCCCTGACCCCAGAGGCGTAGGGTCGCGCCCGGAGTTCCTGCTTGACACGCGGGGCGCGCGGCCAGAGAAGGGGCGGTGGCTCGGGGCGCTCGCTCCCGCGCGGGCGGTGGCTCCGCGCCCCCTCACCCATCGCCGGAGCGACAGCCATGCGCGCTCGCCTCCTCTCCCTCTCGCGCACGCTCCTCGCGTTCGGCGCGGTCGCCCTGACCCTGCCCAGCTCGCCGAGCCACGCCGCGGACACCTGGACCAACCCCCACCCGGGCATCAAGCGCCTCTATCGCACCGCCTCGGGGCCGCTCCGCATCCACGCGCTGGTCGTCGACCTGTGCGCGCCCGGCGTCTCGGTCCGCGCCACCGCCCCCACCGAGAAGCAGCGCACCCCCTCGTCCTTCGGCGCCCTGGTCGGCGCCCAGGCCGTCGTCAACGGGGACTTCTTCAACTACGACGGCTACTGGCCCATCGGCCTCTCCAAGGGCGCCGGCACCCACTGGACCGGCACCGGCGACAGCACCTGGCAGGCCCTCGTCGCCTTCGGCCCCTACCGCGCCGCCTTCTCCGACGAGGCCGAGGTCTTCTCGGCCTCCACGGCGCACACCGACATCGTCAGCGGCTTCGCCCAGATCGTCCGCGACGGCACCGCCATCTCGACCTACGACTGCAGCGGCCACTTCTGCGCGCGCCACCCGCGCACCGCCGTCGGGATGTCCGAAGACCGCCACACCCTCTACCTGATGGTCATCGACGGGCGCAGCACCTCCTCCATCGGCGTCACCCTCGCCGAGCTCGCCACCCAGATGAAGTCCATCGGCGCCTACGACGCCGTCAACCTCGACGGCGGCGGCTCGAGCGCCATGTGGGTCTCGGGCGTCGGCGTCGTGAACACCCCCTCCGACGGCTCCCAGCGCGTCGTCTCCAACCACCTCGCCATCTTCGCCGACGGCGACGGCCAGCCCGGCTCGTGCGCCACCTGGGCCCCGACCCAGGCCGCCCTCGACGCCCCGCGCTACGACGCCGCCGGCTCCACCGACATCGACGGCGACGGCCTCGGCGACGTCTGCGCCCGCGCCGCCGCCGGCCTCCGCTGCCGCCTCACCGGCACGACCGCCCTCACCACCGGCCCCTCGGGCCCCGACCCCGAGCTCGGCGACTCCCTCGGCTGGGACGCCCCGGAGTACTACACGACCTTCCACTTCGGCGACGTCACCGGCGACGGCAAGGCCGACGTCTGCGCCCGCGGCTCCTCGGGCATGCGCTGCTACGCCTCGACCGGCGCCGGCTTCTCGGCGAGCGCCATCACCGGGCCCGCCTGGTCGAACGCCGCCGGCTGGAACGACCCGCGCTACTACACCACCAT
Organism: Deltaproteobacteria bacterium; assembly: GCA_006226565.1. Taxonomy (GTDB): domain Bacteria; phylum Myxococcota_A; class UBA9042; order PHBI01; family PHBI01; genus PHBI01. The sequence goes on from SBGO01000384.1 coordinate 3,447, forward strand.
CCGCCTCGCCGACCTCAACGGCGACGGCAAGGCCGACCTGTGCGGCCGCGGCCCCGACGGCGTCCACTGCCACCTCGCCACCGGCACCGGCTTCGGCGCGGACGTCGGCGGCCCCGAGCTGTCCGACGCCGTCGGCTGGGGCGCCGTCCAGTACTACGGCACGCTCCGGACCGGCGACGTCGACGGCGACGGGCGCCACGACCTGTGCGCGCGCGCGGCCGCCGGCGTCGCGTGCTGGCGCTCCAACGGGACGAAGTGGGCGACCTACATGACCACCGACTTCGCCGACAACGCCGGCGGCTTCTGGGACGTCGCCTACTGGGGCACCCTCGAGCTCGTCGACTTCACCGGCGACGGCAAGGACGACCTGTGCGTGCGCGGCCCGAACGGCATCCGCTGCCGCGCCTCCACCGGCACCGGCTTCGGCCCCGAGATCGCGGGGCCCACCCTGACCGACGCCGTCGGCTGGTACGACCCGTCGAACCACCTCGCGATCCGCTGGGCCGACGTCGACGGCGACGGCAAGACCGACATCTGCGCGCGCGCCAACGCCGGCGTCCTCTGCTGGCGCTCGCTCGGCGAGAGCGGCTTCGGCGCGATGATCACCGGCCCGACCCTCTCCGACGCCGACGACTGGTTCCGCGACCGCTACTGGGCGACCCTGCGCATGGGCGACGTCAACGGCGACGGCAAGGCCGACCTGTGCGGCCGCGACGCCGAGCGCTTCCGCTGCTGGCTCTCGAGCGGGAGCGGCTTCGGGACGACCTGGAACGACGGCCCGACCTGGGCCGACAGCGTCGGCTGGGGCGGCATCCAGTACTGGGGGCCGCTCCACCTCCAGACCCCGCGCGCCACCGTCGTCGACCCGTGCGCCCTGCCGAGCGCGTGCCAGGCCGGCGCCAGCGAGTCCACGAGCTGCGGCGAGTGCGGGACGAAGAGCCGCACCTGCTCGGCGACCTGCGCCTGGTCGGCGTGGGGCGCCTGCGCGGCGGCCCCCGGCGGCGCCGCGGCGTGCAACGACGGCGAGCCCTGCACCGACGACGCCTGCGCCAGCGGCGGGAGCTGCACC
>SBGO01000225.1 GCA_006226565.1 Deltaproteobacteria bacterium
CCTCGTCGCCGTCATGTCCGTCGCGACGCTGGCCCTCGAGGCCATCTACGTCCTCGGCCTCTTCGGCGCCGACCCCGGCGGCGTCGTGGCCGCCGGCTGGATCACCGTCATCCTCCGCGGCGCCACCGCCATCATCGCCATCTGGCTCATCAGCCGCAGCGTCTCCCTCAAGCCCCCGCCCGGCGAGCACTTCATCGTCTGGAGCGCGCTCCGCCACCAGCTCCGCCTCGGCCTCACCTCGGCCCTCCAGCAGAGCGCCCGCCTCGTCGGCTTCCTCATCCTGCTCGCCATCGTCGCCGCCCGCTTCGGCGGCCCCGAGGGCAACCCGACCTACACGGCCGTGAACGTCTGGATCAAGCTCGACCTCCCGACCATCATCCTCGCCTTCGCCTGGGGCGGCGGCGTCGCCCCCGTCGTCGGGATGGCGCTCGGCGCCGGTCGCCCCCGCTTCGCGCGCCGCGCCGCCTGGTCCGGCGTCGGCTACGTCATCGCCACCTCGCTCGTCACCATGACCATCATGCTGCTCTTCGCGGCGGCGCTGGCGGCGGCCTTCATCCCCGACGACCCGACCGCCGTCACCCTGACCGGCGTCCTCTACCAGTACGCCGCCCCGGTCTACGCCTTCTTCACCACCGGCATCGTCATCTCGATGGCCTACAACGGCGCCGGCAACATGCGCACGCCCCTCATCTGGGACGTCGCCATCATCCTCGGCGTCCAGTCGGTCGTCGCCTTCCTGCTCGCCCGCCCGGACGGCCTCGGCGTCGACGGCGTCGGCGTCGCCATCGTCGTCAGCGCCGTCCTCCAGGGCCTCGTCCCCGGGGCGATGCTCAAGTTCTTCGCCCCCTGGGGCGAGCGCGGCTGGGGCCAACCCGAGCCCTGACCCCGCGCCGCGGACCGGCGCCGGGAGCCGCGGCCGCTACGGGTTGCCCTGCAGCATCACGTAGCCGCGCTGGCGGTCGATGTCGACGTCGTGGATCGAGATGACCTGACCGCTCAGGTCGTCCGACACCGCGCCGAGGTCGATCTCCGGCAGCGGGAAGTCCGCCAGCCCCTGGTCGGCCAGCCCCTCGAGGAGCTTCGCCAGGAACTGCTCGCGCAGCAGATCGATGAGCACCGTCTCCTGGTCCTCGCTGAAGAGGTCGGAGTCGACGCGGACGATGTCGATGACGATGTCCTCCGGCGCGATGCTGCCGATGGTCAGCGACAGGCTGCCGTTGGCGTCCGCGCTGATCTCGGCGTCGGTCTCGAAGGCCACGATCATCCCCACGTCGAGCGGCAGCCCGGCCAGCTTCAGCGACGCGTCCACCTCGAGCTCGCCCAGCTGCAGGTGCAGGTCCGCGTCGAGGCAGTCGGTCAGGATCGGCGGCATCCGCCCCGAGAGCGTCACCGACACGTCCGACACCCCGTAGTCCGAGAGGTCGCCGAGCTGCGACGGGTCCACCGACACCTCGAGGGCGCCGCCCCACCACACGCTGAAGAGGATCTGGTTCAGCACGTCCGTCGACAGCCCGAACCCGATGCGCTTGTCCGTGCTCCACGCCGGCACGCCGTTGTCGGTCCCGAAGCACCCGCCGCGGGTGATCGAGCCCGGCGCCGACCACGGCACGCGCTTGACCGTCTGCATCGTCGTCCCGAGGTCGACGTCCATCCCGCTCGTCGACAGGTGCACGTCCGTCGGCCGCGCCTGCAGCACCAGGTTGATGGGCTGCATCCCGGGCAGGAACGCCGGCACCTCGAAGCTCTGGTCGAGCGCGAGCCCGGCGAGGGCGTCGCGCAGGGTCGCCGGGACCTGGGTCCTCAGCGCGTCCTCGAAGGCGCCGCTCATCGCGTCGGCGACGTCGTCCTCGAAGAAGTTGATGAGCCAGTTGATGGCCCAGCCGACGTCGATGTTGAGGCCCTTCACGTCGACCACGGTGGTCCCCGGCGTGACGCGGATCTGGCCGTTGACGACCGAGATGGCGAGCACCATCTGGATGTCGACCTGGGTCACGGTCACGTCCCCGCCCACGTCGATGAAGCCGTCGGCGTCGACGTCGACGCTGAGGTTGTTGATCTGCATGCTCAGGTTGAGCGCGCCCGCGGACGGCGTCACCGCGAGGACCGGCGCGTCGAACTTCAGGTTCCTCAGGTAGACGTCGTAGCCGGCGTAGGTCACGACTGGCGACGGGATCAGCGAGCTGAAGTCCATGCCCGCGAGGACCCGGGTGAAGATGGTCGTCAGGTCGTCGAGGTCCGGGCTCCGCACGCCGTCGTCGATGAACGCCTTCGCGAGGTGCGCGACGATGCCGTCGTCGAACCGCCCGCCCGCCGGCCGCCACGCCGGGGCGACCATGAAGCTCTGGGCGACCCGCGAGGTGTTGCCGTTCACGTCCGTCGCCTCGACGGTGATGGTGTTGAGGCCGTGCCGCGCGAAGCCCGCGATCTGAATCGGGAAGCTGTGGGTCCCCGGCGTGAGGCTCTGGCTCGCGCCGTTGATGCGCACGTCGGCCAGGCCGCCCGTCGGGTCGGTGACGGTGCCGGTGATGGTCACCTGGCCGTTCGCCTCGGTCACCATCGCGCCGCGCGCGGGGTAGGTGATGTCGATGCTCGGCGCCGACGCGTCCGCCACCGCCGTGCGCGTCGCCGTCAGGTTCCACGGCGCCCCGGTCGCGACCGTGAGCGTCCACACCCCCTCGGCGTCGAGGGTCGCCTTGTCGCCGTTCGGCACCGTCTCGCGCGCCGCCCCGTCGAGGTAGGTCTTCGTCACCAGCGTGTCGCCGACCTCCGGCACGGGGTTGCCCCAGGCGTCCTCGAGGGTGGCCGTGCAGCGCACGCGCGCGCCGACCGTGTAGACGGAGCGGTCGGGGCTGAGGTCGAGCTGCAGGTCGACCGGGTTTCCGGGCAGCACGTCGAGGGTCGCCGGCACGAGCGTCGCCTTGACCCAGCTCTCCTTCGGCGTGCACGCGAGCTGGTAGCTGCCGGTGCGGGTCGAGGTGACGCGCAGGCGCGTGTCGTCGAGCCAGTCGATGCCGTCGATGGGCAGGGTGAAGACCTTCTCGAGCGGCACCGTGTTCCCGTGGGCGTCCTCCCCGTGGCAGGTGATGATCACCTCCTCGGTCGGGTGGATGCTGCTCGTGGAGAGCGTCGTCCGGAGCAGCACGAGCTTGCCCGGCGAGACCGTCACCGTGACCGGCGTGTCGCCGACGAGGCTCCCGTCGGCCAGCGCGCAGACGATCGGGAAGCTGCCCGGCCGGATGAAGGTCAGGCGCCGCCCCTCGACCGTGATCCCGGCGTCCGCGGGCACCTGCACGACCGTCTCGGCCGACGTCGGGTTGCCGCTGGCGTCCTTCACGGTGCACGCGACCGACGTCGAGTCGCCCGCGGTCAGCGACGTCCGGTAGACGTAGGTCCCGATGGCGACGGCCGGCCCGGCGTCGACCGTGACCGTGACCGGCGAGATGTCCTCGGTGAAGGGGATGCCGGTGAACTCGCACTTCACGCGGTAGACGCCCGCCTGGGCGAAGGTGAGGCGGTCGCCGTCCCGCGTCACCCCCTGGGCGGGCTGGCCGTTGGCCGCGAGCACCTCGAAGTCGAGGAGCTCGGTGGGCCAGAGGGCGTCGAACTGGTCGTAGGTCGCGCACGAGACGTCGACGGTCCCGCCCGCGGCCAGGCTCTCGGCGCTGACCGTGGTCTCGACCCGCGCCAGCTCGGGCGTGGTGGAGGCGTCCACGACGTCGTCCGTGAGGGCCGGCTTGGGGCCCGCGCCGTCGCATCCGAGGGTCGGCCCCGCGACGATGAGCGCGAGGGCGAGGTGGAGAGGCTGCAAGGCGCGGGCGAGCTTCATGAGGCCTCTTGAGAGGAGGAGTCGTCCGGGGGCGGCCCCGGGCCGATGGGCCCGCCGTCGCTGCGCGACGGGCCCGAGTACTTGGCGAGGGCGATGATATAGCGGAGCGTGACGTCGGGCGGTATCCCGTGGCTCGACTCCACCTCGGCGGCGATCTCTTTGACCGGCTGGTGCTGCGAGTACATCCGCAGGATCTTCGGGGTCGCCTGCTCGAGCTTGTCGCCCCAGCGCGCGACCTCGTCGTCGGTCAGTGTGAGCTTTTGCTGCGTCAGGCGCCAGACCCAGAACTGTAACCCGGCGTAGACGGCGACCAGGATCCACAGCGGGAAGCGGAAGCTGTCGCTGAACGGGATGAGGAACCAGTCGTGCCCGGCGAGCTCGACGATGATCATCGCTGCGGCCGCGATGGCCGCGATCCAACCGATGCGGTACGGGGTCATGCGCTCCAGGGGCCGCGGACGTTCGCAGCTTAGATGGCGGGAGTCGGGAGGATCAAGCGCCGCGGAGCGGGAGCCGCGGTCGCTGGCTCAGCGCTCGCCGGCGGGCCGCACCCGGGCGACCTGGGGCCGGGTCGCGCGCTCCTCGCGGTCGATACGCTCGGCGTCGTCCGCGCGCTCGACGCCGGCGTTGCGCACCGGCTCGGCCTGCGGCGCGTCGTCGGCGCGTTGGGCGTCC
>SBGO01000391.1 GCA_006226565.1 Deltaproteobacteria bacterium
AGCAAGTGGAAGGGCTTCACCCTCGACGGCAAGGGCACCGACGTCAACGTCGAGGAGATCGAGCTGGCGGTCGAGAAGCTCGAGAAGGGCTGATCTTCGCCTGAGCCACACCAACGTGGTCGAAGAGGGGCGGGTCGTGAGGCTCGCCCCTTTTTCGTGCCCGAATCCGCCCAAACGACTGTCGGGTCGGGCGGGCGGGCCGGCCTCGACCGAGGCGCCTCGGGTGCCCTTGTCAGGCCGTTCGCACCGGGGTATTCGTACCCCCGACAGCGACCCCATCCAGATATCCAGGTGGAGCAGGAATGGCTTTCAAGACCGAGTTCGAGTTCACCCTCCCGAAGGGGTACGTGGACAAGGATGGCAACGTCCACAAGAAGGGCGTCATGCGCCTCGCGACGGCGAAGGACGAGATCCTGCCGCTGCAGGACTACCGCGTTCAGAACAACCGGGCATACCTGGTCATCATCCTCCTGAGCCGCGTCATCGAGAAGCTCGGAGACGTCAAGTCGATCAACCCCTCGATCATCGAGTCGTTGTTCTCGACGGACCTCGCGTACCTGCAGGACTTCTACCGGCGCATCAACGAGGAGGGCACCTCGGCGGTCAAGGTCAAGTGCCCCGCCTGCGGGCATGACTTCGAGGTCGACCTGGGGAGCGAGATGGGGGAATCGTGAGCTACCCCCTGGAACGCATCTACCAGGAGGTAGCGTACATCGCTTACCACTTCCATTGGTCCATCGACGACGTGCTGTCGATGGAGCACCGCGAGCGCCAGATCTGGGTCCGTGAGATCTCCGAGATCAACAAGGAGATCAACCAGTCTCGCAAGCGCTAGCGGACGGTCCGGCCGGATGCGCGGCCGGACTGTTCACCCCAAGTCAGCCAGGTGGGGCGTGAAGGCCCGCCGGAGGTTCAGCCGTGTCGACCACGCTCCGTGCACCCGGTGTCTATCAGGCTCCCGATGAGCAACGCTATGTCTCCCTCGAGCTCGGGCGGACCGGAATCCCCGGCTTCGCCGGGGTGACGCAGAAGGGGCCGACGAACACGCCGGTTCGCATCACGTCTGAGCTCCACTTCCTCGATGTCTACGGGGAGCTCGAGCAGGGCGGCTACCTGCGCGACGCGATCCGGGGCTTCTTCGAGAACGGCGGCAAGTACTGCTACGTCCTCCGCGTCGCCCACATGGTGCGGCGGCGCGGTGAGGACACGGCCCGCATGGCGCAGCTCAAGCTCAAGGACGGCGAGGGGCGCACGACGCTGACCGTGTTCGCCGCCAACGAGGGCGTCTGGGGCAACGACATCAAGCTCTCGGCGATCCGCCAGAAGCCACGCGTGTCGACCTTCCTGACCCTCGACCTGAGCGCCGGCGACACGTCGGCGGTCATCAAGAGCACGCACGGGCTCGCGCGCGGGACCATCGTGCGAATCCACGACGGTCAGAAGGAGTGCTACCGCACGATCCTCGACCTCTCCGGCAAGACCATCGTGTGGTCCAGCGACGCCCCGCTCGAGGACGCCTACCGCTCGGGCGCGCCGACCTACATCGAGCCGGTCGAGTTCACGATCAACGTGTCGTGGAAGGACCGCATCGAGTCCTACCCGAACGTGACCCTCTCGCCCCAGTCCGATCAGTATGTGGAGCGGGTCATCAACGCGCGCTCCGAGATCATCCAGATCGAGGACCAGCGGACGTCGACGGCGCTGCCGGAGAACCTCCCGGTCGACCTGGAGGTCCGGCTTCTCGAGAGCGGCGCGGACGGCCTGCTCACGGTCACGCCCGAGGACTTCATCGGCGCCAACATCGGCCCCGAGGAGCGCTTCGGCCTGGCCGCCTTCGAGGCGATCGACGAGGTCGATCTGCTCGTCGCGCCCGACCTGATGTGGACCCTCGAGAACAGCGTCGGCTTCCGCACGGAGAAGGACGTCGAGGTCGTCCAGCAGGCGATGGTGAACCAGTGCGAGCGGCTCAAGACCCGCTTCGCCATCCTCGACTTCCCGAACCCGACCGATCATCGCCGCGCCAGCCAGTGGCGGCTGCTGTTCGACTCCGCGTACGCGGCCTTCTACTTCCCGTGGATCCAGGTCGAGACCCACGACGGGAGCAAGCGCCTGGTGCCGCCCTCGGGACACATCGCGGGCATCTACTCGCGCTGTGACCGCGAGATGGGGCCCTACCGCGCCCCGGCCAACGAGGAGATCAAGGGCATCGTCGACCTCGGTCGCGAGCTCTTCTCGAACGACATCGGCGACCTGAACTCCGAGGGCATCAACTGCCTCAAGCCGTTCACCGGTGGCCGCGGCATCCGCATCTGGGGTGCCCGGACCGTCTCGAGCGACCCTCAGTGGCGCTACGTGAACGTCCGGCGGGTGGTCAACGCGGTCATCGCCAGTGTGGAACAGGGCTTGCAATGGGCGGTGTTCGAGAACAACACGCCCTTCCTCTGGAAGACGTTGACGAGGCAAGTGACCTCGTTCCTCAAGGACCTGTTCGACAAGGGGTTTTTCCGCGGAAACAGCCCCGAAGAGGCCTTCTACGTCAAGTGTGATGAAGAGACGAACCCCAAAGAGTCGAGAGACGTTGGTATCGTGGTCGTGGAGTGCGGCGTCGCACCCGTCCGACCCGCGGAGTACCTCATGTTTCGCGTCTCGGCGGAGGTCGACCAGATCGGGCCGGGCGAGGAGTAACCACGCCGGCCTCATCTGGGGTCAATCGACGGCAGTGGGGTCAGGTGTCCTCGCCAGGGCGGTCCCACTCCACCCCTGCACCCGCATCAGTGGCCGGACGCGTGCAGACTGATGGTAATCAGGTAGAGTACCGCGTACGCACCTGCATGGTCGTTCCGGAATAGTAGAGGAGGCAACCGAATGGCTCAGCGCAACGATCCCGACGTTCCGTACCGATACAAGCTCGAGATCGACGGCATCCAGACCGTTCGCTTCACCGAGGTCTCCGGGCTGAAGTCGACGACGTCGATCAAGCCCGTGCGCGAGGGTGGCAACAACGTCCACGAATACGCGATGATCGAGGGGAACAAGTTCGAGGACGTCGTCATCAAGAAGGGCTTCTACTCCGCCGGAAGCGAGTTCTTCCATTGGATGAAGAAGCTCCACGTCAAGACGCAGAAGATCGAGCGCAAGGACATCTCGCTCATCATCCTCAACGACAAGTTCGAGGAGACCGGGCGTTTCAACCTCTACAACGCCTTCCCGGTCGAGTACGAGGGGCCTGCGTTCAACGCGACCGCGAAGGACATCGCCTTCGAGTCGGTCAAGATCCACTACGACTACTTCGAGTACCACCCCGGCGACGCGGTGACCGGTCTCATCGACGCGGCCGTCAACGCGGCCACCGGTTCCCTGGGATAGGGACTGGACCTCGAGCGAAACGAGACGCTGAGCGGTCTGAGCCCGTTCAGCGCGTACCGAGAGCCAACGCGGACCACCGGCTCATGGAGTGCGTGAGCGATGAGTGAAATCCACCAGATTGGCGAGCTGCTCCAGGCTGGAGCGAAGCCGTCGCAAGAAGAAGTCGAGCAGCTCTCTGAGCTCGGCGCCTTCGTGGCGGCTATGTATGGTCGCTACCTCCACGGCACCGCGGGGACCACGTCCCTGACCGCCCACACCGATTCTTTCGCCTCCTCGATCGGTGGGCGGCTCGGGGCCGAGACCAGCACGCGCTGGGAGCAGGGGCTCGGGTTGTCCGAGCAGCTGCTGTCGTCGGAGTGGAGCGGCTGGTGGCAGGTGGCCGCGCAGGGCTTCGGCACGGGGTACGACCTCCGTGACTTCGAGTCCGAGCGGGTGGAGCTCTCCCTCTATGAGGAGAGCCCCGAGGCCCCGGCCGCCGTCGAGCCCGAGATCGTCCGCGCTCGCCGTGGCTCGCTCTTCGGCAAGAAGCCGGCGACGCGCTCGACGCGTCGGGCTCCTGCCGCGATCCGACAGGCTGCCCTCGCAGGGGCGCCGTCGAGCCGGCGCGTCGCCGCCCAGGGGGCGGGTCAGGCGCGCTGGATCGACGGTGGGTTCGTCGAGCTGTCGACGGTCGACGCGCTCGAGCGCGGCGGCCTCTTCCTCGGCGACCAGATCTCCGCCGCGAGCCAGGCCACGCCGGAGCGTCGGTCGACGCCGCAGCGGCGCGCGTCCCTCCTCGATGGCCTCCTCGTCGACGATCGGACCCCGGCGCTGTCCTCGGCGCTCCAGTGGGCCGAGGCCGTCTACGGTCAGGGCACCGCGGCCGCTGGCCTGTCGGTGAACGCCGAGCGCGTCGCGTCGATGTCCTCCGTGGCGACCTCGAGCGCACTCGATCACGGGCGCGGCGCACTCCAGCGCCCGGTCTTCGCGTTCTTCGACGCCGTGCAGGGCGACTTCCTGAACCTCGAGTCCGAGCAGACCGTGGCGGCGACGCCCGCGGTGGCCGCCGCTGAGGCGCCCGCCGCCCGCCCGTCGCTCTTCGCGACCACCAGCGCCCCGGCGCCGAAGGCGTCGCGGCCCGCGA
>SBGO01000017.1 GCA_006226565.1 Deltaproteobacteria bacterium
GTGACGGTCCTCAAGAAGGTGTGATGTGCCCCTGAGGCACACGCGAGCCGCGTGAGCGGCCCGTGACCCGAAGGCCTCGTGGGACACCCCGCGGGGCCTTCGTCATTTCGCGCTTCGAGCGCTGGCACACCTACGGGATGGGGAGCGGCACGCAGGTCTCCGCCACGCGGTCGAGGTCGACCGTCACGACGAGCCGTGTCGAGACGCGCTCCGTCGTCGCGAACGCTCGGACTCCCGTGGCGCTCGTGAGCCCGGTCCCAAGGGTCACTGCGATCTCACCATGGCCCTCGACGGGCGCGCAGGCGAAGTCCGCCTCTGTCGCGGTGGGGTCGGTGGTCGGCTCCACCGTCAACCTGAGCGCGTCACATGAGGCACCGTTGAGGCTCACCGCGAGCTGTTCGGAGGCTTGCGCGGAGTCCGGGTTGTAGGCGACGGCTTCCGAGAAGTCGACGATGACCTTGTGGATGTCGCCCTTACCGCAAACCAGGACGCTCCGGAGGGTGGGTGAGCTGGACGGGTTGAGGCGAGCCTCGAGCGTCGTTCCCGTCGGCCCCTGAATCACGCGCTGCTCGCCGGCGGCCCCTCCTGCGGCGACCGTACCGGCGGGCAGCGCTACGCGAACGCTGTTCCAGCCGTCGGCCAGGGCGAGGTTCGTGAGCCTGAATGCGGTGAAATCCCGCGAGGAGTCACTTGCGGAATAGTCGTCCACTCTCTCCGTGAGAATGGGCGTTCTGTCGCCAGACGGAGTGACGAGCTCGATCGCGTCCACGATGGCTTCGGATTCGGCGAGCGCGACCGCCGGGCCGACACGGCCGACGATGACGAAGACCTGTGTCGCGTCGACGTTGGAGTGCAGGTCGCTGGGTTGGATGGCGACCGTGACAGGCCGAATCGGGGCCGTCGTCACGCTGTCCGCGCAAGCGAGCGGCGATGTCGCGACGAGGATGACAAGAGCCCGTAGCATGTCGGCCCTCCAGCTGAACCAGCGGAGATTAGGCCAGAAACGCGAGGTCGAGTCGAGGGCGGGCCGCGAATCGGGGGCGGTGCGGTGAAATGGTCTGGAGCGTGCTAGGATAGGGCCTATCGAGGGACAGGAAGGAGGTGAGCCGGTGAGACTCCTCATTACTGGCGGCACGAACGGGATGGGCAAGGGGCTCGCCGAGGTCGTGGCGGGGCTCGACGACCGGAGTCACGAGGTCGTCATCCTGGGACGGTCTGCCGAGCGCGGCGAGGCGACGATCCGCGAGCTCACGGAGCGAACGGGCAATCCGCGCCTCTCCTTCGTCCAATGCGACCTCACGAGGCTTTCGGAGGTGCGGTCCGCGGCCCGCGAGATCACCGAGCGCTGGCCGTCGCTCGATGGCGTCTTCGTCAACGCCGGCCTCGGCTATGCGGCCTCGCGGGTCGAGACGGAAGATGGCATGGACCCACACTTCCAGGTGAACTACCTCGCGCACTTCATGCTGGTCCTGAGCCTGCTCCCCGTCCTGGAGCGTTCAGAGATGGGCGGGCGCGTCGTCTTCAACGTCTCGGAGGGCGGCGAGATCCACTGGGACGATCTGCAGATGGAGAAGAAGTGGGGGTTCGAGCGCGGCATCAGCCAGGCGATGGTGGCGAAGCGGCTGCTCCTCCTCCACCTGCACGAGCATCTGAGCCAGCGAGGATCCACGCTCTCGTTCATCGGTTATCGCACGCCGAAGACCGTCTGGAGCAATCAGGTCAACATCATCCCGGCGTGGATGAAGATGATGGCCTCGTTGGCGAAGCTCGCGGGCCAGTTCATCTCGATCGAACGGAGCGGGGAGATCATGGCGCCGCTCTTTACCGCCGACCAGGCACAGACTCGGGAGTGGTCGGGCAAGCTCTTGACCTGGAAGAAGAAGAGCGGCTTTTCGCCCATGGCCGAGGATCCGCTCGTCCTGGACGCCGGAAACAGGAAGCGCTTGTGGCAGCTGAGCCTGGCGCTGTGCCAGGACAAGGACTTGACGCGGCTCGCTGAGCGCTACGTCGCACAGTCGGCCTGACAGCTCAGCCGTGCGTGGGTGCTCGCCGGCCCACGAGAGCCGGCGATACGCGGTCCCCGGTTGTCACGAGCAGCCGCGCCAAGCCCGGAGGCCGTGTCACCGAAGTACCCGGGCTGATCTGTCACCGAGTACCCGACCGATCATTTCGTTGTCTGGGAGCCGGAGTGTCGCCGGTCAGTCTTCGAGGAGCTTGTCGAGGTCGCGGAAACCTGACAGGACGCGGACGATTTCGAGCTCCTCGGTTTCCGTGGATAGCGCGTAGAACACGACGTAGCTGCCCTTCGGGAAGCTCCTGATCCCGGTCCGCAACTCGTCGCGTCGCCGGCCGATTTCGGGGTTGTCTGCCAGCGTCTGGAAGAGTTCGTAGAGCTCGTCGAGGAAGGTGTCTGCTCGTGCTGCGTTGTCTTCGGCGATGTAGGTCCAGACGTTGACGAGGTCTCGGCGTGCCGCTTGCGAAAGGCGGAGCTGCATTACTTCTTCAGCGCGGACGCGTTTGCGCGAGCTTCTGCCTTGAGCGCTCGCATCTCCTCTTCGTCGAGGACGGTGCTTCGGCCAGCGCTCAGGTCAGTCATTCCCTCGTCGATCAGCTGGCGGAGTCGTTCTCGCCGGAGTTGCTTGAGCTGGTCCTGCTCCTCCAGAAGCCGCAGTCCTTCGCGGACGACCTCACTTGCCGACCTGTAGCCTCCACTCTCCACCTTGGATGCGATGTAGGCCTCGAGCTCGGGTGTCAGGGAGATGTTCATGACCGCTTCCTCCTGTCGGAGCAAGTGTAGGGCTATGACAGAAATTAGCAATCTTTGTCATTCGGTGACGCGGACGGGAGTCCAACCATGTCCTCATGCAAGGCTCGCCAGCGAGGTCCCGGGGAACTTCAACTCCGGCGTCCTCGGTCGCGTTGCTCTGGCGAGCGTAACCGTCGGGTCCGAGTTCGGTGACTGTGGCGATGGGGCTGGACACCGTACGGCGGGAGTCCAACGCCTTGCCTTTGTACCCGAGCGCCGCGTGACACGAGGACGGAGACTTCAGCGCCTCCGGACCGCCGGACTCGCCCGCCCGACCAGGTTGCAGGCCATGTCGAGCGCCGCGTGTGGGAGCGCGTGCGTGCCTCCGCAAGCCGAGGCACCGGGGGTGCATGCTTCGCGTAGGTGGGGGGAAATCATCCACGTTTGTGTTTTTTTCCACAGACGGGAGCGGCGCCGGTCGCGACGCGCGATGGACTTCGCTGAGGTGAGCAGCACGTCTCGAGGTACACCGCCCCGCTGGAATGAGCGATGCATCAGCAGCGCCGGTGCCCTCACATCGCCTCGTGGAGGCCGGGAATGTCGTGCCGCGCCCAGCCGTGCTCGCGTTGGATTGCGTCCCATGACGATACGCCTTCGCCACCCGCGCCGAGACGGATTTCAGACGAGACGTCCGCGACGAAACGAAGTGCCCTTGGCACATCTCCTTCGCCACGAGCCCCACTGCACGCGGCAATTGCACCCGTCTCGACTCGTCCCGGGTCGAGCTCGAGGCTTCGCGCATTCAGCCCAAGGAGGACTTCATGCGCACCATGACCTTGAAGGTGTCACTCACGCTGACCGCCTGGGTCGCCCTGGCCTCTGTCGCCAGCGCGGCCCCGCCCCAGGAGATCGTCCCGGTCATCTTCGACGCGTACGCCGACGCCATGGATGGCACGGGCGACCTCGTCATCCACGGCGCCAACTTCGGGACCGAAGCCGGCACGGTCGTCGTCGGCGATCAGCTCGCGACCGTCGCGGACTGGACCGACACGAGCATCGAGGCCGTGCTCCCCGCCGAGACGCCGCCCGGCACATACTGGCTCTTCATCTCCTCGGGAAAAGGCATCTACCACGAGGCCACATTCTTCGTGACCGTCGAGACCGCATCTGAGCTCCAGTCGGTGGCGCTCGCGGGCAGCACCCTCGAGATCGTCGACGAAGCAGGCACGACCCACGCGGTCGACCTCAGCTCGCTCATCGACGACGCCGACGCGGATCCGACCAACGAGCTCCAGAGCCTGGCCCTCGCCGGCACGACCCTCTCCCTGACCGAAGGCGGCGCGGTGGACCTCGGGGCGTTCCTCGACAACACCGACGACCAGCAGCTCGTGCTGACGGGTGACGCCCTCGCCCTCGAAGACGGCGGCAGCGTCGACCTCTCCCCCTACCTCGACAACACCGACGCCCAGACCCTCGCGTTCGCCGCCGGCGTGCTGACCATCGCCAACGGCAACGCCGTCGATCTCTCGACCTGGGTCGCCGGGGTGGTCGCCGCCGCGGTCGCCGACGAGGCGTCCCTCCGCGCGGCGGGAGACGCGGCGCTGACCGCGAGCCTGGCCGACGAGGCGACCCTGCGCGCGGCGGGAGACGCGGCACTAACCACGAGCCTGGCCGACGAGGCGTCGCTGCGCGCGGCGGGAGACACGGCGC
>SBGO01000043.1 GCA_006226565.1 Deltaproteobacteria bacterium
GCACGCGCTCCGGGCGGCGCTGCTGGCGGCCTGGGACGGCGGCGACGCGGAGGCTCAGCTGGCGGCCAGCCTCGCGACGCTGGCCGAGGAGCAGTAGGGCCCGGCGAGCGCTAGCGGCTCCCGATGCGCAGCCGCTCGAGGGCGACCATCTTGCCGGCGGCCCGCGGGCCACGGGGCTCCGGGGTCGGCGCGGCGAGCTCGTGGGCGTTGCACTTGGCGCATCCCGCTCGCTGCAGGCGCCGGGAGAGCCAGCGGCTGAACAGGATGCTCAGGACGACCAGGGCGAGCGCGACGGGATCCTGCCAGGTGAGGTGCCAGTTCATCGGAAGCTCCAGCTCAACCGAGCCCCATGGCGGTCCCGATCTGGTTGACGAGCACGGCGCCCAGCCATCCCAGGAACGTCATGTAGGTGAATGTGAAGACGGGCCATTTCCACGAGCGCGTCTCGCGCCGGATGGTCGCCAGGGTCGCCGCGCATTGGCTGCACAGCGCGAAGAAGACCATCAGCCCGACCGCCTGCAGCGGCCCGAAGGCGAGGCTGCCGTCGGCGCGGCGAGCGCTCTTGAGGGCGTCGCGGAGGCCCGCGCCGCCCTCGGGGACGGCCTCGCCGAGGCTGTCCACGGAGAAGTCCCCGGGATCGACGTCCCCGAGGCTGTAGAGGATGCCGAGGGTCGGCACGATGAGCTCGCGCGCCGGGAAGGCCGCGACCACGCCGACGCTCGTCCGCCAGTCCCACCCGGCGGGCTCGAAGATCGGGTGGATGAAGCGCCCGAGGTCGGCGAGGAAGCTCTGCTCGAGGTAGGCCGCCTTCTCGGCGTCCTCGATCCCGACCAGCGCCCGCTCGAGCTTGTCGCCCTCGAGCTTCTGCTCCGCGACCGCGCGCTGCGCCTCGTAGTGATCGTGGATCCCCTCGGGCCGCGGGTAGTAGCTGAGCACCCAGATGATGACCGAGGCGGCGAAGATGACCGTCCCCGCGAGCACCAGGAAGTCGCGGCAGCCCGACTGGACCTGCGCCCACACCACGCGCGCCGAGGGCCGCTGGTAGACCGGGAGCTCCATCATGAGCGCCGAGCTCGGCCCGCGCAGCACCGTCCGCCGCAGCAGGAAGGCGACGAGCACCGCGAGGAAGATGCCGAGCAGGTACATCGACAGCAGGACGACGCCGCCCGCCTTGGCCGGGAAGAAGGCGCCGATGAAGAGCACGTAGACCGGCAGGCGCGCCGAGCACGACATCAGCGGCGAGACCACCACGGTGGCGATGCGGTCGCGCTCGTTCTCGATGATGCGGCTCGCGAGGATGCCGGGGACGGCGCACGCGAACGAGCTCACCATCGGGACGAAGCTCCGCCCCGAGAGCCCCACCCGGGAGAGCGGGCGGTCGAGGAGGAAGGCGGCGCGCGCCATGTAGCCGGTCCCCTCGAGCAGCGCGACGATCATCATGAGGAGCGCGATCTGCGGCAGGAAGACCAGCACCGAGCCGATGCCGTTGATGAGCCCGTCGACGAGGAAGGAGCGGACGGCGCCGGGGCCGATGGCGTCCGCCACCAGGTCGCCGAAGGCGCTCTGGCCGCTGTCGATGAGGTCCATGAAGGGCGTGGCGACGCTGAAGAGCGTCTGGAACATGCCGAGCATGACGAGCATGAGGATCGGCAGGCCCCACACCCGGTGGAGGAGCACGGCGTCGAGGCGATCGGTGAAGGTGCGCTTGCCCGAGCGCGCCGAGACGTGCTGCACCCGGGCGGCGACCGCGTGGGGGTCGAAGCGCGTGAGCTGCTGGTGCGGGATGTGCGCGGTGCGGATGAGGGCGTGGGCGAGGGCCTCGCTCCCCGCGCCGGTCAGCGCGTTGGTCGGGATGACCGGCACGCCGAGCGCGTCGGCGAGGGCGTCGACGTCGACCGGGCGGCCCTCGGCCTCGGCCACGTCGCGCTTGTTGAGGGCGACGACGATGGGCTTGTCGAGGGCGAAGAGGTTGGCGACCAGCGTCAGCTCGACGGCGAGCTTGGCGGCGTCCACGACCACGCAGATGACCTGGGGGCGGTCCTCGCCGGTCCCGGTGAGGTAGTCGAGCGCGACCTCCTCGTCGGGGCTGACGGCGTTGAGCGAGGCGATGCCGGGGAGATCGACGAGGCGCAGCACGAACTCGCCGATGCGAACCCGGCTCTCCCCGCGCTCGACCGAGCTGCCGGGGAAGTTGACCGGCTTCTGCACCTGACCCGTCAGGTGCATCATCAGGCTGGTCTTGCCCGCGTTCTGCCGCCCGACGAGCGCGGCCGTGACCTCCCCGAGCCCCGTCACGGGCGCTTCGAGGGTGATCGCAGTCATCAGCGTAGCTCCTCGACCACCACCCGCTGCGCTTCGTTCCGCCGGAGCGCGATGCGGTAACCCTGGAGGCGGTACTGCGTCGGATCGCCGAACGGCGCGCGGCGCATGACCTCGATCCGGGTCCCCGACCAGAACCCCAGGTCGCTGAGTCGGCGGCTCAGCCGGTCGTCACCGACGATGTCGAGGACGAGCGCGGTCCGCCCCGGGGGAAGAGCGTCGAGCGTGGTGGCTGTGGGGTTCTTTGTCATCGCGGGACCAGACTAACCACAGTTGAAAAACATTCTCAAGAAGGTTCGAACATCGCTCACGTCGACGGCGCGTGCCGGGACGATCCGGACCCGACGCGCCACCTCGCGACGCATCGAAGCGTTGTCTTTCCGAGCCACTGCCCGTGCCTCGCGCGTTCACCCCGACCGTTTTGGTTACAGGCATTCCGGCCCGAAGGAAGGATCTTGGGCGCAGACGCGGTAGGGTGGTCCCACACCGGAACAACGATCGGCGCCCGACCGGGGGCGCGGGGGCCACGGCAGGCGCGATCGCCTCGTGCTCCCGAAGCGGAGAGCAAGGTCTTCCCGCGCCGCATTCAGCCGCACGAGGACGAAGTCGTGTCTCGTAAGATGTGTCCCAACGGCCACGGCTATTACGCCGAGTCCGTCGATCTCTGCGTCGAGTGCGGCCGCCCGCTGCGCGAGGCGGAGGTGGCCCGCGTGGTGGCGCAGCGGTATCGGCTCGACCGGATCATCGGCCACGGAGGCACCCGCTCGACGGTCTGGGAGGGCGTGGATCTCCGCACGACGCGCCCCGTCGCGGTGAAGATCCTCCCGGCGCCGGCCGGCGTGGAGCTCATGCGCTTCATGCGCGGGGCCTTCATCGCCGCCGAGATCGACCACCCGAACGTCGCGCGGGTCTACGAGTACGGCGAGTACGGCGAGGGGGACGAGGTCGGCGAAGGCGGCCTCTACCTGGTGATGGAGCGCCTCACGGGCGCCACCCTCGACCGCGTCCTGCGGCGGGGCGCCCTCCCCTGGCCGCGCGCGGTCTCGATCGCGGAGCAGCTCCTGTGCGCGCTCTGCGTCCTCCACGGCAACCGCGGCGTCCACCGCGACATCAAGCCGAGCAACATCTTCGTCACGCCCGACGAGATCGACGACAGCTGGCGGGCGCGGCTGTTCGACTTCGACCTCGCGATCCGGGTCGAGGACGTCACCACGGCGGAGCTCTACGGCGACGAGCTGCGCATCGTCCCGAACCGCATGGTGTGCGGGACGCCCGCGTACATGGCGCCAGAGCAGATCGTCGGCTATCCCCTCGACGGGCGCGCCGACCTCTACGCGGTGGCCGTGACCCTCTACCGGATGCTGACCGGGCGGCTCCCGTTCTCGGCGGAGGACCGGCAGGAGCTGTACCGCTCCCACATCGAGGACGCGCCGCCGCCGCCCGTCGCCCCGCCGGGGCGGCCGGAGCTGCCCCCCGGGCTCGTGTCGATCGTCTTGCGCGCGCTCTCCAAGCGCCGGAGCGACCGGTTCAAGTCCGCCCGCGAGATGCGCATGGCGCTTCGCGTGCTGGCCGACCACGCCGCGGACGCGTGCCCGTCGCCGCATCGAAGGGCGACGGGCGGCTGACGTCTCCGAAGCCCCCTAGAGGCTACAGGACTTGATGCGCCACTTGTTCTCCTGCTCGGCGTCCTGGGCCACGTAGCAGGGGGTGGGCATCGACTTCGGGTTGTTGACGAAGACCTTGATGACGCCTTCGTCGGGCTCCTCGGCGTAGGCCCACTTGTAGAAGGGCTTGCCCTCCTCGACGAGGAAGAGCGAGACCTTGCGGCGCATCGCGGGGAAGTTCAGCTGCCGCCGCGAGATCAGGGCGTTCGGGATCTTCTCGCTCGAGTGCAGGAGCGCCTCGAAGGCCGCCCAGCCCTTCTCCTCGTCGGGGTCCATCGCCGCGGCCAGGGCGCGCTGGATGATGCCCTCGGGGGACTCCGGGTCGCACTCGCGGACGATCGTGTTCTTGCCCGGGTAGACGAAGCCGTGCTTCGAGGGGGGCTCGGCCACCGCCTCGGTCGGCCCGGCGTCGCTGGGCTCGGCGGTCGCGCCGGCGTCCGCCTCGGCCGCCGGGTC
>SBGO01000033.1 GCA_006226565.1 Deltaproteobacteria bacterium
TCGAGCGCCGGGGGCGCCGGGAGGCGCCGGAGCCCCACCCCGCGGAGCCACTCGACCAGGGTCTCGAGCGCGCGCTCGGCCTCGGGGTCGCCGGCGAGCTCGGGCGGCGCGCTCGCCCGGCCATCGCCCGGGGGCTGGAGCAGGTGGAAGAGGAGCTCGTTGTCGAGCGCGAGGTGGACGACGTCGCGGTCCCAGCGGACGTCGGCGGTCATCGGCTCGCCCGCCGCCAGCGTCCGGTCGACGAGGTCCCGATGGACGGCGCCGGCGATGGCCGCGCGCTGGTCCTGGAGGAGGAGGCCGTCG
This sequence comes from Deltaproteobacteria bacterium, assembly GCA_006226565.1. Classification (GTDB taxonomy): domain Bacteria; phylum Myxococcota_A; class UBA9042; order PHBI01; family PHBI01; genus PHBI01. Next base: position 304 of record SBGO01000033.1, read on the forward strand.
CGGCTGACGGGGATCCAGTCCTCGGCCGGCGCGCCGGGGCGCGAGATCCACAGCGGCGGGCGGCGGCCGTCGTAGCGCGTCCGGTCGCCGTGACCGACGGAGCTGAGCTGGGCGTGGCGCGCGCGCGGGATCACCTCGTTGTAGAGGTCGATGGAGCGGAGGCTCGCGCGATACCGCGCGAGCGCGTCGGCATAGCGCGAGAGCTCGCGCCGCGCGCCGACGAAGCCGGCGACGAGGCGGGCGGGGACGCCGACGACCCACGGCGAGGTCTCGGCTTCGGCCACGATCGCGTCGCGCTGGGCGTCGAGGCCGTCGGTGGCGCGCCGGAGCTCGACCTCGAAGGCGTCGAGGGCGCCGAGGCGCGCGGTGACGGCGCCCTCGAAGCGCGGCCCCTCGTCGGCGTCGGCGAGCCCGGCCCAAGCGTGGGCGACGGCGTCCGCGGACGCCGGGCGCACCAGCTCCTCCAGGGCGCGCCGGAGGATCGGGCGGACCGCGCTGGGGCTGTCGGTCGGGTCGCCGAAGCAGTGCTGGAGGAGCAGCAGGTCCGCCGCCCCGACGGCATCACGACCGCTCGTGACGGCCGCCACCCGCAGCAGATCGAGCGCTTGCCGCCAGCGCCGATCGCTCGCGTCGACGGCCGCCCCGCGGAGGGCGTCGCGGATGGCGACGAGCTGGTCCCGCACCGCCTCCGGCACGTGGACGCGGCGCGCCGCGTCGCGGATCGCGTTCAGGTCGGCGGGCGTCAGCCGCTGCGCCCGGGGCGGGTCGAAGGCCTCGAGCTCGCCGAGGCAGACCGCGAGGAAGCCGTCGGCGTCGTGGATGGGGGGCACGTCGAGGCGGACGAGGAAGCGGTCGTAGAGCGCGCCGAGCCCGCCCTCGGGGTCGGGGACCTCGTTGCTCGCGCCGATGAGCCCCACGAGCGGGACGGGATCGCGGTGACGGCCGTGGTGGAAGACGCGCTCGTTCACCAGCGTCAGGAGGCTGTTCAGGATGGCGCTGTTCGCCTTGAAGATCTCGTCGATGAACGCGATCTGCGCCCGCGGCAGGAAGCCCTCGGTGAGCCGCCGGTAGTCCTCGTCCTTGAGCCCCGGGATGCTGACCGGGCCGAAGAGCTCGTCGGGGTGGGTGAAGCGCGTGAGCAGGTACTCGAAGTAGTCCGCGTCGGCGAAGGCGGCGCAGACGGCGCGCGCGAGCAGGCTCTTCGCGGTCCCGGGCGGCCCGAGGAGGAGCACGTGCTGTCCCGACAGCAGCGCGAGCAGCGTCGCCCGGGCGTGGGTCTCGCGCTCGACGAAGGCGCGGTCGAGGCCGGCGAGGAGGTCGCGGAGGCGTGCGCTGAGGGAGTCGTCCATCGTGTCAGGCTCGCGGCGGGAGGTCGGACCAGCGGTAGCGCCCCGGCACCAGGGGCGGCGGTGACGCGCCGAAGAGCGGCGCCACGGCCACCACCAGCTCCCAGAAGGCGAGCGCGGTGGCGCCGAAGAGGACCGCGCCCGGGCCGAGCTCGAAGTACGGGGCGAGGTGCTCGCGTCCCTCGAAGGTGTAGGGGATGCCCTCGACCCGCGGGCGGGCCAGGACCTCGTCGAGGCCCAGCCGGAAGACGGCCGCCACCTCGCCCGCGTCGGGGCGCAGCGGGTGATCGGGGACCGCGGCGACGAAGGGATCGAGGCGATACTCGGAGGTGTAGAGCGGGATGGACGAGAGCCGACCGAGCAGCTCCGCGCCGGTGATCCCGAGCTCCTCGTGCGCCTCGCGGACGGCGGTCGCCCATAGATCGGCGTCCCCCGCCTCCGGGCGGCCGCCCGGGAAGCACACCTCGCCGCCGTGGCGCGGGAGGTGACGCGGCCGCAGGGTCACGATCACCGACGGCCGCGGCGCCCACACGACCGGCACCATCACCCCGGTAGGTCGGTCGTTCCGGCGCCCCGGGAGGGCCGCCAGGTCGCGCCGCGGGTGGGCGGCCAGGACCTGCTCGAAGGCGTGCTTGTCGGGGTTGGGCGTCACCGGTTCCATGGCGTCGAGGAGCGCGCATCGACGACGACCCGCAGGTTGTCACCGACGCGAGGTTTACTTACGGTCCGCTGGCTGGTCCTGTGGTGCAAGACCCGAGCGCACGACCCGAGAGGAAAGCCATGTCGTACCGTGTCACCCTGACGAGCCTGATGCTGTGCGTGACCTTCGCGGCGAGCGGCTGCTCGCGATCGGAGGACGCGGCGCCGGCGACCGGCGAGGCGCCGATGATGGGCGCCGGGCTGAGCGGGCGGGAGGCGGCGGCCGACCTCTGGATGAAGCTCGCGAGCTACAAGGAGAGCTTCCTCGCCTCCTGGGACGAGGGCGCCTTCGACACGCCCAAGCCGCGCGCCATCACGGTGCTGAAGGCGTTCGCCCAGGTCGCCGACCAGGTCACCGGCCCGACCGGCTTCTGGCGCGACAAGGTCCCCAACGACCTCCTCGCCTGCCACTCGAACCCCGACGACCAGGTGTGCGAGGGCCTCGAGCAGGCGTGGTCCGACTTCGCCGAGTGGGACGATCTGGTGCGCGACATCGAGCGCCTCGACGCCACCCGGGCCGACGTCTTCCTCGCCCGCAACCACGAGCGGATGCTCACCTACCTCGCCACCTTCGTCCCCGCCCAGGCGGACGCGGCCGCGATGAAGCAGACCGCCTTCTTCGATCAGCGGCTCAAGAAGTACGTGGCCAAGCAGTAGCGACGCCGGCTCCGGGAGGGGCCAGGATCGCCGGGCTCCGGCCGGGTGTCGGGAGTTCTTGCGCCACGCCGCCCGGGTGCGCATCCTGGGGGCCATGAAAGCACAGGCGATTCGCATCCATGCCACCGGTGGCCCGGAGGTGCTCCGCCTCGAGGACATCGAGGTGGGCGATCCCGGCCCGGGTCAGGCGCTCGTCCGCCACGGCGCGATCGGGCTGAACTTCATCGACACCTACCACCGGACCGGGCTCTACCCGATCCCCTTGCCGGCGACCCTCGGGCTCGAGGCGGCGGGGGTGGTCGAGGCGGTCGGCCCCGGCGTGACCGAGGTCGCCCCCGGGGACCGCGTGGCCTACGCGGCGCCGCCGCTCGGGGCGTACTGCACGGCGCGCCTGATGACGGCCGACCGGCTGGTGAAGCTGCCGGCCGCGGTCGACGAGATCAGCGCCGCGGCGACCCTGCTCAAGGGCCTGACGGCGTGGTTCCTGGTGAACCGGACCTACCGCGTGAAGCCCGGCGACACCGTCGTCGTGAGCGCCGCGGCCGGCGGCGTCGGGCTCCTGCTGGTCCAGTGGGCCAAGCACCTCGGCGCGAGCGTCATCGGCACGGTCGGCAGCGAGGCGAAGGCCGAGCTGGCGCGCGCCCACGGCTGTGACCACACCATCCTCTACAGCCAGGAGGACGTGGCCGCGCGGGTGCGCGAGCTGACCAGCGGCGCGGGCGTGCCCGTCGTTTACGACTCGGTCGGGGCGGCGACCTTCGCCTCCTCGCTCGAGTGCCTGGCGCCGATGGGGATGATGGTGTCCTACGGCAACGCCTCGGGGCCACCGCCGGCGATCGCGCCGGGCGTGCTCGGGCAGAAGGGCAGCCTCTTCCTCACCCGGCCGTCGATGATGGACTACACCCGCGCCCGCGCGGACCTGGTCGCCGGGGCCGAGGCGCTCTTCGCCGTGCTCGAGAGCGGCGCGGTCGAGGTGCGCACCATCTCCACGCGCCCGCTCGCGGACGCGGCCGCCGCCCACGCGGACCTCGAGGCGCGGCGAACGACCGGCTCGACGGTGCTGATCCCCTAGCCCCAATACCGGTCCTATAGGGACAACCCGCTGAGATCGAAAACATCTCGCCACCACGGAGGCCACGGAGGATGTGTGGCCGCTCGCGCCGGTGCTCCGAGCGCCCCCCTCCGTGAGCTCCGTGCTCTCCGTGGTAGAAAGACGTGCCGGTTCAGCGCCCGTCCGTGCGAACGCCTCGGGTTCGCTGGTCGCGACATACCCACGGCCGTAGCGTGGCTAGGCTCAATACCGGTCACCTAGGGGTAACCCTCTGAGATCGAACACATCTCTCCACCACGGAGGCCACGGAGGGCACGGAGGATGTGTGGCCGCTCTAGCCGAAACTCCGGGCGCGACCCGCTCCCC
>SBGO01000237.1 GCA_006226565.1 Deltaproteobacteria bacterium
AGTCGGCGCCGTTGGAGGTGCCGGCGCCGACGCCCGAGGCGGCCGCCGCGCCGTTCCCGTCGGCGCTGACGGCGGCCCCGGCCTCGACGACGAGGTCGCCGTGGACGACGACGCGGGGGACACCCTCCAGGGTGAGGGTCGCCCCGGCCTGCACCACGAGAGAGCCCGTGATGTCGGTGTCTCCGCACCAGGTCGTGTCGGCGGATACGACCACGTCCCCAGAGAAGCTCTGCGGCTCCGGGACACATTGCGCCTGGGCCTCGGCCCCGGAGAGAAGGCACACGAGCGCGCAAGCGCCCGATGCCCACGTTGCGAAACGTTCGAGCATGGCACGACCCCATGAGCACGACGGCCCGTCCGGGCGAACCCGGGCACACGACGGGCGCGTCGGTGTCATATGACGTTGGATGTAGATTGAGTGCCTCAGTCTACTCCGGTGACGAACGATCCTCAACGGATTGAACCCAAAGGGCCGGACGGCCAGGGATCACGCCCTCTCGCGCGCGTCACAGGCACTTCGGGACGCCCCGTACATCGCGATGGCGGCAATTGACCGCAGGGAGAGGAATCGGAGAGCGCTCAGGCTCCATCCAGTCCCGCGGTCGTCGCCTCGGGGGGTTCGCCGTCATCCCGCGCGAGAGCGTACGGGACTTCTGGAGGGCGCTCCGCTCGCGCGCGTCAGCGGCGGAGCCAGCGCGCCAGCTCGCGCAGGCTGGGGCGCTTGCCGTAGGAGAGGATGCCGACCCGGTAGATGCGCCCGGCGAGGGCCAGGGCCGCGAGCAGGCTCAGTACCAGGATCGCCAGCGAAAGCAGGAGCTCCAGGGTCGTCGCCCCGCCGAGGAGCCAGCGCATCGGCATCAGGATCGGCGACGAGAACGGGACGAGCGTGAGCACCTCGGCCGCGCCGCCGCGGGGGTCGTTGGTGACGAGCTGCATGCACAGGACCGGAATGACCAGGAGCAGCACCAGCGGGAGCTGCACCTGCTGGGCCTCCTGCTCGCTCGCGACCATCGCCCCGGCGGCCGCGAAGAGGGCCGCGTAGAAGAAGAAGCCGAGGGCGAAGTAGGCCAGGACCACCAGCGCGTCGCCGGCCCCGAGGGGCACCGAGATGGCGTCGGCGCCCGCGATCCCGAAGGCGCCGAGCACCGCGCCGCGGAAGTGGAAGAGCACGAGCGCGGCGACCGCCCAGGTCGTCAGCTGCAGGAGCCCGACGCCGCCGACGCCGAGGACCTTGCCGAGCATCAGCGCGCGCGGGGAGACCGCGGAGAGGACCAGCTCGACCACGCGCCCGGTCTTCTCGGCGACGACGCTGCGCATGACCGCGGCGCCGTAGAAGACGATCGCCATGTAGAGCAGGAACATGACCGCGTAGCCCACGACGAAGGCGGCCGTGGCCGACGAGGCCTGGCCGGTGCCGTTGTCGTGGACGGCGGCCACGGTGAGGCGGGGCCGGACGAGGCGCGTCACGACGGCGGCGTCGAGGCCGACGGCGCGGCCGCGGGCGGTCACGGCGGCGCGGTTGAGGAGCTGGCCGAGGCTGGCGGCGAACTTCAGGTTGGTGGCGTTGTCGCCGCGGTAGACGGCGGCCCCGCCCATCAGGACGTCGGCGGGCAGGGTGAGGAAGCCGCTGCGCTCCTTGTCGCGGATGCGGCGGAGCAGCTCGTCCTGGGGCGTCCCGGCGTCCACGGCCACGAGGTCGAGGTGCCCGCCGGCCTCGCGCGCGGCCTCGACGAGGGCGGGGAGGAGCTGGCCGCTCTGGTCGACGACGTCGACGGTGGCCCGCTGCTCGGCGCTCTTGACCCCGAGGTAGACCGGCAGGACCAGGACGGCCGCGAGCAGCAGCGGGCCGAGCAGCGTGACGGCGATGAACCACTTCGAGCGGACGCGCTCGCGCAGCTCGCGCGAGGCGATGACGAGCCAGTCAGGCATCGGGGGCGCCCTCCCGACCGGCCGCGACCTCGGCGCCGACGCGGTCGACGAAGATCTGATGGAGCGTCGGCACCACCAGCTCGAAGCGGCGGACGCCCACGCCGAGGGCGACGAGGCGGGCGAGCAGGGTGCCCGCGGCGGCGTCGCTGGCGAGCTCCACCTCGACGTGGCCGCGGCGCGGGCGCACCGCGGTGACCAGCGCGGGATCGGCGAGGGGCCCGGCCTCCACCGCGGCGAGGTCGGCGGGCGTGGCCAGCTCGAGGGCGACCAGGCGGTCGGCGGCGGCGGCGCGCCGGAGCTGGTCGAGCGGGCCGTCGAGGACCTTCTTGCCGCGGGCGATGATGCAGACCTCGTCGCAGATCTGCTCGGCCTGGGCCATCTGGTGGGTCGAGAACAGGATGGTGCGGCCGGCCGCGCGCTGCTCGAGGACGATGTCGCGCAGGACGTCGGCGTTGATGGGGTCGAGGCCGCTCCACGGCTCGTCGAGGATGAGGAGCTCGGGCTCGTGGATGAGCGCCGCCGCGAACTGCACCTTCTGCTGCATCCCCTTCGACAGGTCCTGGACGGCGTGCTTTCGCCAGGCGCTCAGCTCCAGGCGGTCGAGCCAGCGGTCCGCCCGTATGAGGGCGTCGCGCCGGGGGACGTGGCGGAGCCGGGCGAAGAAGGCGAGCAGCTCCACCACCCGCATCTTCGGGTAGAGGCCGCGCTCCTCGGGCAGGTAGCCGATGCGGCGCCCCGCCTCGCGCCCGGGGGCCAAGGCGCCGAAGAGCCGGATCTCGCCCGCGTCGGGCGCGAGGATGTCGTTGATCATGCGCAGCGTGGTGGTCTTGCCCGCGCCGTTGGGCCCGAGCACGCCGTAGACCACGCCGCGCGGCACCGCCAGCGACAGCGCGTCGACCGCCACGAAGTCGCCGTAGCGCTTGGTCACCCCGGAGACCGCGACCGCCAGCTCACCCACCGCACGTCCTCCCGCCCCCCTGTCCTACCGCCGGACGGGTCGTTCGTCCACCGCCCCCCAGCACGTGGGCGGCGGCGGCGCGAGCTCACAGGCCGAGGGCGTCGAGCTCCGCGTCGACGTGGCTCCGGAGCTGCTCCTCGGCGAGGTAGCGCGTCTCGTGGGCCCAGGGGCGGAAGACGAGGACGTGCGCGGGGGCGACCGCGGCGGCCGTGGCGTCACCCAGGGCGGCGACGGCGTCGCGCGTCTCGCTGACGTGCCCGGAGGTCAGCTCGGGGTGCGCGGCGAAGTCCGGGTCGTCCTCGGAGACGTACTCGAAGCCGACCCCGGCGGCGCCGTCCCAGCCATCGAGGACGTAGCTCAGAGGCGCGTCGCAGGCCCCATCCGCGGGGCAGACGACGACGTCGGAGACGCCGTGGGTGGTGTCGTCCGGGTGGTAGCCGCGGGCCTCGAGCGCCGCGCGCACGACGGCGACGCCCTCTGACTCGGACAGGAGGTAGGCGTCGCCGCCGATGTCACAGGCGGCGAAGGACAGACCGAGGGCGGCGACGGCGAGGGGGAGGAGACGGGACATCGGGGACTCCGCGACGGGGGTTCACCGGAGAGACGGGCGAGCGCCCTCGGATTGTACTCGCGTCGCGTCGCGAGCACCCGCGCGCCCCGGCCGGGCGCCCCCTCGCGGCGCTACCCGAGACGCGGGGTCCGTGGTAGTCCCGGCGAGTCCATGGCCGCTCCCACCCACCTCGACGACACCATCGCCGCCATCGCCACCGCGGCCGGCGGAGGCGTGGGAATCCTCAGGCTGTCCGGGCCCGAGGCGCGCGCCATCGCCGTCGCGCGCTTCGCGGGGCTGCCGGCCGACGCCGAGCCGCGGCGGATGTACCACGGGCGCTGGCGCGACGCGGCCGGCGCGACCCTCGACGAGGGGCTCGCGGTCGTCTTCCCGGCGCCCCACAGCTACACCGGCGAGGACGTCGTGGAGCTGCACCTCCACGGCGGCGCGCTGGGCCTCCGGCGGAGCCTCGCCGTGTGCCTCGACGCCGGCGCGCGCCTGGCCGACCCGGGTGAGTTCACGCGCCGGGCCTTCTTGAACGGCAAGCTCGACCTGACCCGCGCCGAGGCGGTCGCCGACCTGGTCGACGCGAAGACCGACCGGGCGCTCGAGCAGGCGCGGGCCCACCTCGGCGGGGCGCTCCACGCCGTCGCGATGGACGCGCGCGAGCGGATCCTGGTCCTCCGGGCCCGGCTCGAGGTCAACATCGACTTCGTCGACGAGGACGTGCCCCTCATCGACCCCGCCGAGCTCGCCGCCGACGCGCGGGCCGTGGGCGCCGAGCTGGCCGCCCTCGCCGCGACCCACCGGCGCGGGCGCCTCGTCAAGGACGGCGCGCGGGTCGTGCTCGTCGGCCGCCCCAACGCCGGCAAGTCGACGCTGATCAACCAGATCATCCGCGAGGACCGCCTGCTGACCGGCCCCGAGGCCGGGATCACCCGCGACGCGATCTCGGTCCAGACCGACTGGGA
>SBGO01000663.1 GCA_006226565.1 Deltaproteobacteria bacterium
GTGCCCGCGGTGGTCGTCGCCGCCGTCGGGGCGTCGGAGCGCGCCCCCAGGGTCGCGCACCCGGCGAACGTCAGCGCCAGCGCGGCGAGCAGGGCGCCCGCGGCCGCGCGGCGGGGTCGGTGGGGTGCGGCGTTCAAATGATGGCGTCGACCGCCCACAGGCGGATTTGTTTGTCGGCCGCGGCGCACGCGAGGTAGTCGCCCTCGGGCGAGAACGCGACGCCGTAGACGCCCTTGGGCTTGATCGGCAGCTCCACGAGCACGTCGAGCAGGTCGAGGGACCAGATCGCGACGTTCCGCTCGCTCGCGATGGCGACCATCGTCCCGTGGGGCGAGACGGCGAGGTTGAAGAGGCCGGAGGCGCCGGGCTCGAAGCTCGACCGGACCTTCCAGGTGGCCGTGTCCCACAGCTTGACCTGGCCCTCGTAGCCGGCCGTGACGAGCTGCGTGCCGCCGCGGCAGGTCCCGCCGATGGTCACGGCCGCCTTGTGCCCGTTGAGCTCGCCGATGCGCTCGCCGGTCGCGACCGACCACAGGTAGACGCTGTCGCCGAGCCCGCTGCTGGCGACGGTGCGGCCGTCGTGGACGAACTGGACCGAGGTGACGTTGCGGCGGTGCGCCTTGAGGGTGTGGACGGTCTCGCCGGAGGCGACGTCCCAGAGGCGGACGGTGGCGTCGTGGCCGGCGCTGGCGAGGGTGCGGCCGTCGGGCGAGACGCGCACGGTGGAGACGGCGCTCTTGTGGCCCTTGAAGGTCTTCAGCGGGGTGAGATCGGGAAAGCGCCACGCGCGGATGGTGCGGTCGGTCGACGCGGTGTAGAGCGTGCTGCCGTCGGGAGCGAGGTCGAAGTCGTTGACGCTCTTGTCGTGGGCCTCGACCGCGCCTTTCAGCGCCCACCCCTCGCGGCTCCAGACCTTGAGGGCGTTGTCCATCCCGGCGGACACCAGAAAGCGGCCGTCAGGGCTGAAGCGCACCGCGTTCACGTGGCTTTGGTGCGCGTGGATCGTGATGCAGTCGTCCATCGCTCCGGGCTCCGGTCTCACTGGGAGAGTAGCGTGTCCTCCGTGGAGGTGAGCGGGACGGCCTGAAGGCTCCCGAACGTCGCCAGCACGGTGAATCCGTCGCCATCGAGGGGCACCCCCAGGTCGAAGCGGAACGTGAACCGATTGAACTGGGGGAAAAGGAGTCTTACCCCAAGACCTGCGCTTTGGCGAAGGTCGAACCCTTCCGCGCCGTTCCAGACGGCCCCGGCGTCCCAGAACACGACCCCGCCGATGTGGGCGGACGCGATCACCAGCGGCGGGGTGCGCCACTCGGCGTTGAAGCGGACGCGGTTGGCGCCGAAGCCGTAGAACGCCTGGCTGGCGTAGCCCCGGAGGCCGTTGTCGCCGCCGAGGGTGACGAAGGTGCTGGCGGTGTCCTGGACCCGCGCCTCGAGGTAGGCGTTGGCGACGAGCCGCCCGAGGACGAAGCGCGGCGTGGCCCCGCGGAGCCGCGCCGTGTACTGCTGGTCGATGACCCGGCCTTGCTCGAGGCGGCCGGCGAGCTCCGCCTGGAGGTCGATGAGGCCCCCGCCGGGCGCGGCGACGAAGCCGACGGCGAGCGACCAGAAGAGGGCGTCGTCGGACGAGCCGAAGGCCTCGAGCGGGAAGGCCAGCTGGGCCACCCACCACGGGCCGAGGCGGACGTCCTCGCTGAGGCCGAAGCTCGCGAGGTCGATGAAGGTCTCGTACTCCGGCGTGAAGCCGGTCCAGGTCACGAAGGGGTAGATCTGGCGCCGGTCCGGGGCGAGGACGTCGCGCTCGAAGGCGTCCCGCTCGGCGTCGCTCAGGTCGCCGCGCGGGGTCAGCGCGCGGTCGCTGCCGGCGACGCCGCCGGCGACCCGGTGCTTGAGCAGCGTGCCGGTCTGGTAGCGGATCTGTGCGCTGGCGGCGACCTGGTTGGCGTCCCACACGCGCGGGATCGCCTCGACCGCCGGCGTCTCGGGGACGTCGTAGGTCAGCAGATCGCGGCTCGAGAGCTGGCGCCCGATGACGTCGTCGTAGCTGACGGCCGCCTCCCAGCTCCACGCCTGCCGCAGGTTGCGGAAGGGGGAGCCGACCGCGAGGCGCCCGCGGCTGCCCTCGGGTGAGCCGGTCGAGCGGTTGAAGATGAGGTCGAAGGTCTGGGTCAGCGCCAGCGCTCCGCCGAAGAGGCGCGGATCGTAGAAGGTGTCGCCGATGCTGAAGGTGCGCGGCAGGAGCGTGAACCTCAGCGCCGCGTTCTTGTTGCGTCCCGCGAGGTTGCGCTCGACGAGCGTGACCGCGAGCTCGTCGATGAAGCCGTCGGTGACCTGAAAGGAGGTCTCGATCCGGATGCTCCAGATGTCCCGGGTGAGCACCAGGATGTCGATGGGGCCGTCCGCGCCCTCGGCCCCGGCGGCCGGCTCGGGCTCACCGGGATCGTGGACCTTCACGGCCACGATCCGCACGATCGTGAAGATCCCCAGCGCCCGCAGGTTGCGCATCGTCTCGTCGATCCGCGGCTGCGACCAGGGATCGCCCGGGGCGAAGAGCAGCTCGCGGCGGATCGCGCTCTCGTGCGTCAGGGTGTGGAAGACGTTGAAGACCGTCGGGAAGGGCTCGTCCTCGGCGAGCACGTCGTGGCGGACCACGTGGATCTTGCGGATCGCCCGCCCCTCGGGGGCGTCCACGAGCTCGAACCCGCCATCGGCGAGGGCGCGCGCGAGGCGGCCGTCCTCGTAGCTCGGCTCCGCGCCCGCCCGGGCCGGGAGCGCCAGCGCCGTCGTCGCCAGGACCACCAGCGTCGCCAGGGCGGCGTAGGTGCGGCGCAGCACTCGCTGCTGAAAGGGTCGGTCTGTCAAGATCTCTCGTCTTGGTGCATTGCAATATACCAGGCGCGCGAATGCCGCCAAGATAGTCAGCACCTCGGCCGGCGGCAAGCGCGAGCCGGCGCAGAAGCCCTGGTCCCCGGTGGCGTCGTGCCTATCCCCTACGGGCTTCGGCCTGCGGACGACAAAGGGAGCGACGAGATGGGCAAGACGATCCTCGTGATGGGTGCGAACCGTGGCATCGGCCTCGAGCTCGCGCGGCAGCTCGCCGCGCGCGGCGACGACGTCATCGCCGCCTGCCGCGTCTCCTCCCCGGAGCTCGACGCCCTCGGCGTGCGGGTCGAGGCCGGGGTCGACGTGACCTCGAACGCCGCGGTCGCGGAGCTCGACGCGCGCCTCGGCGACCAGCAGCTCGACGGCCTCATCCTCAACGCCGGCGTCCTCCGTCGGGGCGGCCTCGACGAGCTCGACTTCGACGTCATCCGCGAGCAGCTCGAGGTCAACACCTTCGGCCCGCTGCGCGTGGCGGCCCGGCTCCGGGGGCGCCTCGGTCGGGGCGCCCGCGTCGCCATCATCACCAGCCGCATGGGGTCGATCGCCGACAACACCTCGGGCGGCACCTACGGCTACCGGATCTCGAAGGCCGCCGTGAACATGGTCGGCAAGTCCCTCGCCGTCGACCTCGCCCCGGCCGGCGTCGCCGTCGGCCTCGTCCACCCCGGCTACGTGCGCACCGACATGACCTCCGGGCACGGGCTCATCGACCCGCCGGAGTCCGCGGCCGGCATCATCGCGCGCTACGACGCGCTGAGCGCCGAAACCACCGGCTCCTTCTTCCACGCCAACGGCGAGCCGCTCCCCTGGTGAGCCGCGAGGCGCTCACCCCCTGAGGAGCAAGGTCTCGACGGCGTCGGCGACGCCCCCCTCGGCCGGCCCGGGGACCACGTGGTGGGCCTCGGCGATCGCCTCGGGGGCGCCGTCGGCGGTCGCGAAGGCCGTCCCGACGGCGCGGAACGCGGGCAGGTCGTTGAGGTTGTCCCCGACCATCGCGGCGCGCTCGGCCGGGACGCCCAGCCGCGCGAGCGCGACGCGCATCCCCGACGCCTTCGACACGCCGCGCGCCGTCACCGCGACGAAGCACATCCCGGGCATCTTCGGCGAGCGCCCGAGGTGGATGTCGACGTCCGCCAGGTCCGCCGCGGCCCGCTCGAGCGTCGGCCAGCGCGCCTCCTCGATCACCCACTGGAGCCGGACGATCGGCCCGTCGGGGATCGGCCCGATCCGCGCCGCGACCCCGAGCAGCCGCTCGTGCGCCGCGATGTGGACGTCGCGCTCGCGCGCGTGGAAGCCCTCGCGCGCCGTGTAGACCTCGACCGTCGCGCCGACCTCGTCCCCGAGCGCCACCGCCCGGTCGATGGCCGCCGCCGAGAGCGCGTCGGCGTGGACGAGCGCGCCGTCGCCGCGCATCACGACCGCGCCCGACTCGAAGACGTGGAGCCCGTCGCGATCCACCCGGCCGGCGTAGTCGAGCGCCAGCCCGCGGCCGGGGCGCCCGGTGCAGACACCGACCCGC
>SBGO01000234.1 GCA_006226565.1 Deltaproteobacteria bacterium
ATCATCTGCCCGTCGTTCGCGATCGCCGCGACGATGAGCGCCGCGTGGAGCGGGCTCATGTGCGTCCCCTCGAAGCCGGCGGCCGAGCGCGCGAAGCCGAGGCGGCTCCCGGTCGGGATGCGCGCGCGGCTCACGGCGACGCCCCAGAGGAAGGGGAGGCGGCGGTTGAAGAGGAAGCGGTCGGCCATCGCCTGCAGCTGCGCCGGGCGCAGGAGCTGATCCGCCCAGCGCGCGAAGGCCGGGTTGTTGCTGGCGCCGAGGGCGGCGCCGAAGCTCTGGCACTTCTTGTCGAGGCGGCTGTTGGCGCGGAGGTGCTCGAGGCCGATGCCCTTGAGCCCGCCGTGGGTGCAGATGGTGTCGTCGGGCTGGAGATCGGTCATCTCGAGCAGCGCCGCGCTCGTGACCAGCTTGAAGATGCTCGCCGCGGGCCCCTCGGCCTGGAGCGCGAGGTGGCGGAGCTCGGGGCGGAGCTCGGCGTGCTCGGCCAGAGCGAGGATCTCGCCGGTCGCGGGCCGGATGGCGACCACGACGCCGTACTCGACCTTGTACTTCTCGAGGGAGCGCTCGGCGGCGCGCTGGAGCATCGGGTCGAGGGTGAGCTCGACCCGCGTGCCGTCGTCCATGACCTGCACGAGCTTGTCGCCGTCGACGGCGGCCAGCGCGGGGTCGATCGCCGCCGCGGGGAGCGCGTACGGGGCGGGCTCGTTCGCGGCGGGCAGCTCCTCGGGTGAGCCGGCCGGGGCACGCTCGGGGTGGAGCGCGCGCATCGCGAGGGGCACGTCGGAGGCCGCCTCGGCGACCGTCGTCGGGCCCGCGCCCGGGCCGACGAGGACGTAGAGGAGCCCTGCGGCGAGGCCGATCAGGCCGGCCTTTCGCACGCGGCGACGGATCTGGGGGGCAGCGGACACGATCGGATCTTCGGGGCGGGGATCGGGCCTGTCCACTTTTTGCCCCCCCCCGGAGCGAGGCGCGCGGCGGCCCGGTCGTCGTTGACCGGGTGGCCGCGGTGTGGGATGGAAGCCGGGGCGCGACGGCGGCCTAGAGGGAACAGGCGCATGTCAGACCGACACACCACACCTCGGACGCTGCTCGACATCTTCTTCGAGCGGGTCCGGGTCGCCCCCGACGCGGAGGCGATGCGTTGGGTCGACGCCGACGGCGTGGTCCACGCGCTGACCTGGGGGGCCTGGGACCAGCGCGCGCGTGCGCTGGCGGCGGGGCTCCTGGAGCTCGGGCTCGCGCCGGGCGCGCGCGTGGTGGTGCTGTCCCGCACCCGCGTCGAGTGGGCGCTCATCGACGTCGCCGTGCTGATGGCCGGCGGGATCAGCGTCCCGATCTTCCCCAACGAGCTGCCGACCTCCTGCGGCCGGGTCCTCCGCGACAGCGGCGCGCGCGTCGCCATCGCCGAGAACCCGTGGCAGCTCAACAAGCTCCGCGAGGCGGACCCCGAGCTCATCGACGGGCTCGCCCTCATCCTCATCGACGAGGAGATGACGCTCGCGTCGGGCGCGGTCATGACCGCCGCGGAGTTCGGCGTCTCGCCCCACCGGGTCCAGACCCTCGCGGGGCTCGAGGCGCGCGGCGCGGCGCGCAGGGCGCAGCGCGGCGAGCGCGAGCTGGCGGCGCGCATCGCGGCGACCGAGCCCGACGGCTGCGCCACCATCTGCTACACCCCCGGCACCGAGGGCGCGGAGAAGGGCGTGATGCTCACGCACGAGAACTTCGCGTTCACGTGCCACGCCGTCGACCAGCTCCTCGACCTCTCGCCCGAGGACACGCAGCTCCTCTACCTGCCGCTCGCGCAGGCCTTCGCCCGGCTGGTGCTGTGGGTGGCGGTGCGGGCAGGCGCCGTGACCGCCTTCGCGCGGAGCTACCGGACCGTCTTCGAGGACGCCGGCCTGTTCCAGCCGACCTACCTCGCCGGCGTCCCGCGCCTCTTCGAGAAGACCCACGAGGAGGTCGAGGCCGAGCTGCTCGCGGCCGGCGGCTGGACGAGCCTCGTCGCGGGCTGGGTCGTCGGCGTCCACAGCCGCGAGACGCCGGCCACCGAGGGCTTCGTCGCCCGCGCCAAGCGCGAGCTCGGCGGGCGGGTGGTCCGGCGGCGGCTCCGCGAGCGTTTCGGCGGCAAGCTCCGCTTCGCCTTCTCCGGCGGCGCGCCCCTCGGCGTCGAGACGGCCCGCTTCTTCCACGGCCACGGGCTCCCGCTGCTCGAGGGGTACGGCATGGTGGAGACCTGCGCCGCCACGCACCTCAACCGCCTCGGCGACTGCGGCGTGGGCACCGTCGGTCGGCCGCTGCCCGGCGTGGAGTTCAAGCTCCTCGAGGACGGCGAGCTCTGCGTCCGCGGCCGGAACGTCACGCCCGGCTACTGGAACAAGCGCGAGGAGACCGACAAGGTCTTCGACGCCGACGGCTGGTTCCACACCGGCGACCTCGGCGAGGTCGACGACGACGGGCGCCTCGTCATCACCGACCGCAAGCGCGACATCATCGTCACGGCCAACGGCAAGGCCATCGCCCCGCGGCCCATCGCCGAGAAGCTGCGCGTCGACCCGCTCGTCGGGCAGGTGCTCATCCACGGGGACCGCCGCACGTTCTTGACCGCGCTCATCAGCCTGCGCCGCGAGCCGCTCCTGCGCTTCGCCGAGGAGCACGGCCTCGAGGGCGACTACGAGACGCTGACGCGGCACCCGCGCGTGTTCGCGGCGGTGGACCTGGTCATCGACCGGGTCAACGCCACCCTCGCGCCCCACGAGGTCATCCGCAAGTTCGCGATCCTCCAGAGCGAGCCGACCACCGAGGCCGGCGACCTCACGCCGACCATGCGCCTCAAGCGCCGGGTGGCCGCCGAGAAGTACAAGGCGCTGCTCGACTCCTTCTACTCCGAGCCTTTCTGAGTCTTCCCATGTCCACGGCCTCCGCCCTCATCATCATCCCGACCTACAACGAGCGCGAGAACCTCCCCGAGCTCGCCAAGGCCATCTTCGAGGTCCAGCCCGACGTCCACCTGCTCGTGGTCGACGACGGCTCGCCGGACGGGACGGGGGAGCTCGCGGACGAGATGGCCGCGGCCGACGACCGCATCCACGTCATGCACCGGGCCGGCAAGCTCGGGCTCGGGACGGCCTACATCGCCGGCTTCAAGTGGGCGCTCGAGCGCGACTACCCGCTCGTCTTCGAGATGGACGCCGACTTCAGCCACCAGCCGCGCTACATCCCGGACTTCATCGCCAGGGCGCAGGAGGCCGACCTCGTCCTCGGGTGCCGCTACATCAAGGGCGGCGGGACCGAGGACTGGGGGCTCTGGCGCCAGTTCGTGAGCCGTGGCGGCAACCTCTACGCCCGCGCGGTGCTCTGGCTGCCGTTCCACGACCTGACCGGCGGCTTCAAGTGCTTCCGGCGCGAGGTGCTCGAGGCGCTCGACCTCGACGGCGTGAAGTCCACCGGCTACGCCTTCCAGATCGAGCTGACCTACCGGGCCCACATGCTGGGCTTCAAGATCGCCGAGCAGCCGATCATCTTCCCCGACCGCAAGGTCGGCCAGTCGAAGATGAGCGGCAGCATCGTCAAGGAGGCGGTCGTCAACCTCGTGAAGCTGCGCTTCGACAAGGACATCCGGGCGACGCGGCGCCGCTGAGGCGCCACGCCGAGGGTTCGGGCGACGCGGCACCGTCGAGGCGCCGCGCCGGGCGTCACCCGGGGACGTTGTCGAGCTGCGGGCGCGGCTTGTGGGGCTTCTTGTAGTCCGGCGGGGTCGGCGGCGGCTTGTGCGGAATCCAGCGTCCGCGCTCGTCGTAGTGCGCCGGGATGGTCCCGTCGGGCAGCGGGATCACCGGCTCGCCCCTGGGGATCGTGCCGGGGCGCTCCTCGACCGCCGCGGGCGCGTCCGAGCCGGCGTTCGGCGCGGTGGCGTTGTCGTCGGCGTGCTCGCCGGGAGGCGCCGCGGCCGCACCCGGCGCGGGGTGGTTCCGGTCGAGCCAGGCGTTCCATGCGTCCGCGTCGCGCGGGAGGATGGTGCCGGCGACGAGCACCAGCGACTGGTAGGCCATGTCGCCGAGGGTCGCGGCGTCGAGGCGGGCGATGACGCGGCTGAGCGCGTCGCGCGTGCCGACGCGCGCGAGGGCCGCGATCATGACGCGCTGGGTGGCGGCGTCCTGCTCGTCG
Source organism: Deltaproteobacteria bacterium (assembly GCA_006226565.1). Lineage (GTDB taxonomy): Bacteria > Myxococcota_A > UBA9042 > PHBI01 > PHBI01 > PHBI01. The sequence continues at coordinate 4,165 of SBGO01000234.1, forward strand.
TCGAGGCGCTTGTCGAGGCGGAAGGCGACGATCGGGCCGGGCAGGGCCTCGACGAGGAGCACGGCGGCCGCGCGGCGCAGCGCCGGCGTCGGATCGGAGAGCAGCCCGAGCAGCCGGTCGGGGAGCGCGCCGAAGGTCGCCGGGTCGAAGTGGACGGCGTCGACCGCGGCGTCCGCGCGGAGTTGCAGCTGCGCCGCGTCCTCGTCCGCCGCGGGCGTCAGGAGCGGCGCCGTGCG
>SBGO01000351.1 GCA_006226565.1 Deltaproteobacteria bacterium
CGGCGCCCTCGCTCAGGAAGCGCTCGGCCGTGACCGCCCGCGGCCCGTCCTGGGCGCGCGCGACGAGGGTCCGCTGCCCGGCGGGCACGCCCGCGAGGACGGTCTCGCTGTCCGCCTTGGCCCAGCCGACCGAGGCCCCGTCGACGAGCACCTCGACCGCCACCTGCCGGTGGTTGATGACCTTGAGCCGCGCCACCTGCGGCGTCAGGGCGAGGGCCACCACGCGCTCGGCGTCGAGCTGCACGACGTGGCGCTGGGTGAGGTGGACGGCGGCGTTGCTCGCCATCACGACCGCCTCCCCGGGCGTCAGGTTGCCGAGGGCGAGCTTGCCTCCCGGCGGGACGGTCCCGCGCGGCGTCCCGGCGACGGTCAGGGCGTAGCTGTCGGTGGTCGGGTTCGTGACCTCGAGGCGCGCCGTCGGAGGCTGGGCGTGGGGCGCCACCGGAGGCGCCGAGCCGCAGCCGAGGGTCGCGGCGACGGTGAGCGCGGGAAACATCGAGATCCAGGAGCCGGAGCGGAGCATCGCCTTCATCCTTTTCGCTCGACCTGGCGCCGCGGTCCTCACGGCGTCCTCGGCCGGTGCGCGACGAGCATGCCCGCCCGCGAGGCCGTTGACAAAGCGCGAGGGACACGCCACCTTCAGGCCCGCTCGTTTGCCTGGGTCAGGAGGAGCTGATGCGGACGCTGTCCGGCGCCCTAGTCCTCGTTATCGCGTTCGCCGTCAGCGGCTGCCCCGCCAAGGCGACAAGGGACGACTGCGCGAAGGCCTGCGACAACGTGAACCGCCTCTACCTCGGGGCGGTCGAGAAGCAGTCCGGCAGCAACGCCGTGCTCAGCAAGATGGGCGAGGCCGGGGCCAAGATGGCTCAGGACATGGCGTCGCTCCAGCTCGACTTCCTCCGCCAGGAGTGCGAGCAGGAGTGCATGGAGCGCGCGACGCGCGACCTCACCGAGTGCCTGAGCAACGCGAAGAGCCCCGAGGATCTCGAGCGCTGCGAGTGAGCCCGCCGCGCTGACGCTCAGCGCGCCTCGAGCTCCTTCATGGCCTGGTCGATCGCCTCCTGCAGCTTGGCCTCCATGCCGGGCTCGCCGCGGCGCGCCTTGAGGAAGGCCAGGCCCTCGTCCTTCGGGCCGCACAGGCTGACCGCGCTGTAGAGGCTCGCGACCGCCGACGAGCGCTCGCTGAGCTGGCTCAGCGCGACCCCGAGCCACCACCAACCCTGGCGGTTGCGCGGCTCGACCGAGAGCGCGCGGATCGCCGCGTCGAGGACCTGCTCCCACGCGCCGTCGGCGGCGAGGACCTGGGCGAGCCCGATCAGCACCTGCACGTCGTAGGGATAGGCCACGTCGAGCGCCTCGAGCTTGGCGCGCGCGGCGCCGAGGCTCTTCTTCTGGAGCTCGCGGAGCGCCTTCACCTTCTTGGCGTGGAACCCGCGCGGGCGCTTGGTCCAGCTCAGCACCTGCCGCCGCACGTCCTCGATGGCGGCGATCTTCTCCTCGAGGATGGGGAGCTGCGCCGAGTAGTGGTCGATGAGGTCGCCGAGCAGGGTCGGAAGTGTCTGCTCGTCGTGGTAGCGCGGGAACTCCTGGTCCGCCGCCACGAAGCGGGCGCCGTCCCAGCGGAAGAGGTGGTCGACGTAGGTCCACTGATAGGCGGGGCCGTGGCGACCGACGCGCTGGCGGCGGACGACCTCGACGCGGCCGTCCTTGTCGAGGTCGACGTAGTGGAGCGAGTCCACGTGGTCGACGGGCAGCGAGGCGAAGCCCTTCTTGCCCTGCCCGAGGAGCTCCATGAACTGGTAGAAGCCGGTCTTGCCCGACTCGCCGGTGATGAGGATCTCGGGGCGGCCGTCGTCGTTGAGGTCGCGGATGTCGACGACGCCGAAGCGCTCGCCGGGGAGCGCGGTCGCCGCCCAGATGGCGTGGTAGCCCTCGCGCGCGAGCTTGAGCAGCGTCGGCCCGTAGCGGTGCTTGCCGTCCATCAGCACGTCGTCGGGGACGAGCAGCATCTCGGCGGTGCGGTCGCCGTCGAGATCGACCTGGAAGACGGCGATGAGATCGGTCGGCGCGCGCTCCGGGAAGCGCCCGACCACGTCGGAGAGCTTGGTGAAGGCGCCGGGCTGGTTCTTCAGCATCCAGTTGTCGTTCTGGAACTGCCAGATCTCGGCGCCCGGATCGCCCACGACCGCCTCCGCCTCGGCGCCGTGGAGGCGGTAGGGCTGGCCGTCGTTGAAGCCGAGGATGTCGAGGTCGTAGCGGAGCTCCTTGGGCTTCGGCTTGGGCGCCGCCGACGCCGGCGCGGACGCCGCGAGCAGCGCGCCGATCGCGAGCAGCGCGGTGGCGACGAGGCGGCTCATCGGGCGGCCTCCCGGTCGCTCTCCGCGCGGGACCGGCGCGCGGCCTGCTCCTCCTCGTAGACCAGGCGCGCGGAGCGCCGCCCGAGCGCGACCCCGAGGACGACGCCCGCGAGCAGGACGAGCGGGATGTAGAAGAGGTGGCTGCCGGACATCGGTCGCTTCTCCTGATCGGCGCGCCCCGCGACCGCGGTCGCCCCGTGGAGGTGCCAACCGGGGCCGAGGCGCCGACATTTCCTCAGCCGCCCGTGAAGCTCATCGGCTGGAAGGTGCGGACGCCGCCGTCGCTCGGGTCGAAGCGGTGCCCAGGCCCCTTGCCGAAGAGCGCGTCCTCGATGAGGCCGACCAGCTCGGGGTCGCTGGCGCCGGCGCGCATGGCGTCGCGGAGCGAGAGCGTGCCGGGGAAGGCCAGGCACTCCTGGAGCGCGCCGGTGGCGGTGACGCGGACGCGGTTGCAGGTGCTGCAGAAGTTGTGGCTCAGGGCGCTGATGAAGCCGACGTCGACGGCGGGGCCGCCGCCCTTGGGGGTAACCCGGGCGTAGCGCGCCGGGCCGCCGCCGACGACCCCGGCGTCCGGGGCGAAGCCGCGCGGCTCGGCGATGTCGAACTCGGCGCCGAGGCGGGCGATCATCTCGTCGGTCGACATGAAGGTGTGGTCCGACCAGAAGCCGTCGACCCCGATGGGCATGTACTCGATGAAGCGGAGGAGCACGCCGCGGGCGCCGGCGTAGCGGACCAGATCGCCGAGCTCGTCGTCGTTGAAGCCGCGGAGCACCACGGCGTTGAGCTTGACGGGGGCGTACCCCTCGGCGACGGCGGCGTCGATGCCGGCGAGGACGCGGTCGAGCGTCCCGGTGCGGGTCACCTGGGCGAAGCGGTCGGGGCGCAGCGTGTCGATGCTGATGTTCACGCGGGTGACGCCGGCCGCTTTGAGCTCGCGCGCGACCGGCGCGAAGAGGAAAGCGTTGGTGGACAGCGCCAGATCCTCGACCCCGGGGACGGCCGCGATGCGTCGGACCAGCTCGGTCAGATCACGCCGGAGCAGCGGCTCGCCGCCCGTCAGCCGGACGCGGTTGATCCCGAGGGAGGCGAAGGCGGCGACGAGGCGAGCCACCTCCTCGAAGTCCAGGATCTCCGGGCGCGGGACGAAGGGGACCCCGTCCTCGGGCATGCAGTACTGGCAGCGGAAGTTGCAGCGATCGGTGACCGAGAGCCGCAGGTACTGGACGACGCGGCGCTCGCCGTCGACGAGGGAGGCCGGGCGCTCGGGGCGGGTGGTCCTGGTGACGCCGGCGACGTCGTGACGTCGCGGCGCGTCCCCGGCCGGCCGGCCGATCGACAGTCGCTCGGGGGGGAGCAGAGTCCCCTTCGGGGGCGAGGTGCTCATGCCGCGCGGTCCCTGGGACACGGGGGGATCGGGGCCCATGTCCAGGCGAAACCTATGCCGCCGGGCCGGCGTGAGGCAAGCTCGGAGGGCGTAGTGGCGCCAAAACACGTCGTTGACAGCCGTGGGGGCGAGCCACCATCATCCGGCTGCCCGCGGCCGGCGCCGTGGGCCTGCGACCTCGGAGGATGCCGTGTCGAACCTCAAGGACCAGGCGATGAAGACCGCGAACAAGGTGCTCGGGAGCGCCCCGGCGGCGGGTCTCCTGTCCCACCCCAAGCTGCAGGACGTGGTGCGCCGCGTCATCAACCTGCGCAGCGACGTGCGGGACGCGCTCGACGAGCGCGTGGCGACCCTCGCGGCGCACTTCGACCTGGTGACGCAGAAGGAGCTCAAGCAGCACAAGCGGATGGTGCGCGAGCTCGAGAACCAGGTGGCGTCCCTCGAGCACGAGCTGGCGCAGCAGCGCCGCCGCGCCGAGCGCGCCGAGGGCGAGCTGGACAAGGCCAAGAAGGACGCCGCCGCCGCGACCAAGAAGGCCGAGGCCAAGCCGGTCGAGAAGCCGGCCGCGCCCGCCGTGAAGCCGGCCGAGCCCGCCGAGAAGCCGGCCGAGCCCGCCGAGCAGCAGGCGGAGGCGGCCGAGGAGGCGCCG
>SBGO01000238.1 GCA_006226565.1 Deltaproteobacteria bacterium
GTCTCCGGAGGCCCCGAGGAGCGCGCCGCCCGCCACGAAGCGCTCGCGGTAGAAGGCGCGCACGTCGGCGATGTCGATGGTCGGGATCGACGCCTCGGTCCCCTTCACCGGGCGCCCGTAGGGGTGGCCGGCGAAGAGGCGGCGGAGGAAGAAGCGCTGCCCCAGCGCCGCGTCGTTGTCCCGCACCTGCACGAGCTCGGCGACGGTCTGCCGCTTGAGCTTCTCGAGCTCCTCGGCGTCGAGCACCGGCTCGTTGAGCATCGCCGCGACCAGCGCCTCGAAGTCGTCGAGGTGGCGGCTCAGCGCGTCGCCGGAGATCGTCGTGCGCTCGCGCCCGGTGCCGACGCTCAGGGTCGAGCCGAGGTAGTCGAGCTCGTCGGCGAAGCGGGCCTGGTCCATGCCGCCCGCGCCGCGCAAGAGCATCTGCCCGGTCAGGTAGGCCAGCCCTTCCTTGCCCGGCGGATCGAGGAGCGCCCCGACCGGCAGGGACAGGATCCACGTCGAGATGGCGCGCCCGCGGTCCTCGACGAGCAGCATCGGCGTCTGGTCGCTCATGGTCATGCCTCGGGCTCCGCGGCTTCGACCGGCCCGGCCGGCACGCCGATCATCACGGTGCGGTTGATGGGCCTCAGCACCCGCTCGGCCACCGCCTGCACGTCGGCCGGCGTGACCCGCCGCAGCGCCGCCTGGTGGTGCCAGTAGACGCGGTAGTCGCCCGAGGTCACCTCGGCGTTGCCGAGGCGGCGCGCCCGCGTCCCGGTGTCGGCGGTGCCGCGCAGGAAGCCGGCCTCGATCCCGTTGATCGCCTTGTGGATCTCGCGCTCGGTGACCGGCGCCGAGGCCACCTCGGCGAGGATGCGGTCCATCTCGCGCTCGGCCACGGCGACGTCGCCGCCGGGGTGGAGCGTCAGGCCGATCTCGTAGAGCCCCGGCTGGGCCCCGCCGGCCGTCCAGGCGCTGACCTCGGTGCACAGCTCCAGGTCGGTCACGAGCGCCTTGTAGAGGCGCGCCGAGTCGCCACCGGCGAGGATCTCGTTGAGCACCTCGAGCGCCGGGTAGGCGGGGTCGGTCACGGCCGGCGCGTGCCAGGCGTAGAGCGCCTTGGGCGCCGCGAGGGGCAGGTTGAGCTCGGCGCGCTTCTCGGCGGTCTGCTCCGGCTCGACGCGCACGGTCTCGGCCGGCACGTCCTGGTGCGCGAGGTGGCCGTAGTAGCGCTGCACGAGGCTCAGGACCTCGTCGGGATCGACGTCGCCCACGACCACGACGACGGCGTTGTTCGGCGCGTAGTGGCGCCGGTAGAAGCGCTCGCAGTCCTCGAGGGTGATGGCGGTGATGTCCTCCATCCACCCGATCGTCGGCCAGCCGTAGCTGTGGACCTCGAAGGCCCGCGCGTAGAGCTCCTCGTAGAGCCGGCCCTCGGGGTCGTTGTCGACCCGCATGAGGCGCTCGTTCTTCACGACCTCGCGCTCGCTCTCGAGCTGGTCGTGGTTCAGAACGAGGTTCTCCATCCGGTCGGCCTCGAGCGAGACCACGAGCTCGAGGTGCCCGCTCGGGAGCTTCTCGCGATAGTAGGTCCAGTCGACCCAGGTGGCGGCGTTGGTCTGCGCGCCGCGCGCCTCCATCAGCGTGTCGAACTCCCCCTCCGGGTGGTTCGAGGTCGCCTTGAACATCATGTGCTCGAAGAGGTGCGCGATGCCGGTCCGCCCGGGCACGTCGTGGCGCGAGCCGACCTTGAACCAGGTCTGGTAGGCGAAGACCGGGGCGGTGTGGTCCTCCCAGACGATCACCGTGAGGCCGTTGCCGAGGCGGTAGCGCTCGATGCGCGCGCCGTCCTCCCAGGCGTCGACCAGCGCGAGGCGGGAGCGTTCGTCGGCGCCCTCGTTGAGGCGCGCGATGCGCGCGCGTGCCGCGTCGTGCAAGGGGACGGTCGTCATGGGCTCTCCTGTCGCGCGGCGCCGAGCTCAGGTCATGGCGTCGGCGAGCCTGCGGCTGATGGTGTCGATCGCGTCGAAGCCGAACTCGCGCTCGAAGAGGTAGGGGACCTCGATGGCGGGCAGCGCCACGCGCCGCGCGAGCTCGTCGAGGTAGCCCTGCTGCAGATCGCGGCGACCGACCATCGCCTCGATGCAGGCGATCGCCCGGCCGATGCGCCCGTCCGCCGCCGTCGCGGCCTCGAAGGTCCCGAGGAGCGCGCGCTCCTCCTGGCCCGCGAGCTCGGGGAAGACGCCGTTCACGAGGAGATAGCCCTTCGGGATCTGCAGGATGGAGTCGACCTGCTCGGAGAGCATGATGGTCTCCTTGACCGGCATCTCCTCGGGCAGGCTGACTAGGTTGAGCATCGTGCGCGCCGGGTCCTGCAGGAGATCCCGCATGGCGCGCACCTCGTCGGCCATGGGGCCGGTGCGGCTGACCTCGAGGACGACCTGGGGCAGGCGCAGGAGGCTGACCCCGTGGCCGGTCGCCGGCGCGTCGACGATGATCATGTCCCAGACCGGGTCGCCGCGGCGCGTGCGCTCCCGCTCGAGGTTGAAGGCCTTGCCGAGCAGGATCAGCTCGTTCATGCCCGGGACCATGCGCAGCAGGCGCTGCATGGCCTCGTTCTCGAAGACGAGCTTGAAGACGCGCTCGAACTTCAGCTTCATCAGCCCGTACTCGTGGAGCGCCGGCTCGGGCTGGATGTTGATGCTGTAGAGGTTCTCCCAGATCTCCTGCGCGTCGTAGCCCGAGTCGGGCTTGCCGAAGAAGTGGGGCGCCTTCTCGCGCGTGTTGAGCTCGGCGATGATCGTGCGCTTGCCAGCCCGCGCGGCCATCAGGCCGAGCGCGGCGCACATCGTGCTCTTCCCGACGCCGCCCTTGCCGGCGACGATGACGAAGCGCTTGTCGAGGAAGCCGGAGCTCATGCGCCTCGGACCATAGTGGTAAAGGTGGCGGTGGACAACCTGGAACCCGTGCGTTAGCCGTGTATCGCGATTCGCTCAGGCGTCCGGACCGCACGGCGCCTGGCTCGGAACGCGACTCGACGGCGGCGCCCAGCGCGGCGCCGCGCCAACCGGGAGACTGAGATGACGCGACGACGCGCATTGGCCGCCCTGACCCTCGCCATCGCGCTGGGCCTCGCCCTCGGCGCCTGCCGCAAGCCGCGCCAGCGGGCCAACACCAAGGCGCAGCAGCGCCAGATCGAGACGGCGCTGCTCGACGCCGAGCCGACGCCGCAGCACCCGATCGGCGCGATCTTCGACGGCAAGATCGAGCTGATCGGCGTGGATCTCGACAAGAGCGAGGCGCGGCAGGGCCAGACGATCAAGGTCACCTGGTACTGGCGCTGCATCGAGCCGGCCGAGGGCGGCTGGAAGGTCTTCGTCCACTTCGAGGGGGCGGGCTTCCGCTCCGGGCACGATCACACGCCCGTGGGCGAGCTCTACGCGATCGCCCAGTGGAAGAAGGGCGACATCATCAAGGACGAGCAGACCATCCCGGTGGCGGACAAGTTCCCGAACGGGACGGCGCACATCTACGCCGGCATCTTCGACGACCTGGCGTGGCGCGAGCGGCAGCAGAACGTGCGCATGAAGGTCGTGAACCCGAAGGACGTGAAGACCGGGCTCACCGACGACGGGCGCGTGATCGCCGCGAGCCTGAAGATCGGCAAGAACGTCGCCGCGCCGACCCAGGTCGCGCCGAAGGTCACGGCGCCCATCGTGCTCGACGGCAAGCTCGACGACGCCGGCTGGCAGGGCGTCCAGCCGACCAAGCCCTTCGTCGCGCCGAACGGCGGGGCGCTGCCGGCGAACCAGCGGGTCGACGCGCGCATCGCGTGGGACGACCAGTTCCTCTACGTCGGCTTCGTCTGCCCCGACAGCGACATCGTCAGCGACCGCAAGGGGCGCGACGCCAAGATCTGGGAGCAGGACGCCGTCGAGATCTACCTGGACCCCGGCGCGGACGGGAAGGACTACCTGGAGCTGCAGGTGTCGCCGACGGGCGAGCTCTTCGACGCCAAGTTCGCGACCCACCGCGCGCCGCGCTGGGAGGAGGCGTCGAAGGACTTCGACATGCCCGGCTTCGTCGCGCGCATCGACGCGACCGGGACGGTCAACCAGCGCGGCGACAAGGACACACGCTGGACGGCCGAGGTGCGGATCCCGTTCGCCGAGATCCCCGGCGTCAGCGGCGCCCCGGCGGGGGAGACCTGGGGCTTCAACATGTACCGCATCGGCTACGCCGGCGAGACCTTCATGGCCGCCTGGACGCCGGTCGGCGGGGACTTCCACAACACGGCGGACTTCGGGCGCCTGACGTTCTCGACCCAGCCGCCGCGCGGGCGGCGCGTGCCCCCGCGGGTGCGCGCGCTGCCGCCCAAGCCGACCCCCGAGGGCG
>SBGO01000699.1 GCA_006226565.1 Deltaproteobacteria bacterium
ACCACCGGCGCGGGGCGCTCGAAGCGCGGCCGCAGCACCAGCACGAGGATCCCGAAGAGCGCGAGCGGCGCGAGCAGGATGATGGTGCCCGGGCCGACGCTGAAGATGGGGACGGGCACCACGAGCAGCAGCAGCACCCCGGACCAGATCGTCTTCGCCGGCCCCGGGAACACCGCCAGGAGCCCCGCGACGAGGCCGACCAGCAGGAGCCCGAGGAGGAGCAGGGTCATCTCCTCGAGCACGATGTAGTAGACGTGGACGGTCCCGGCCAGGTCGCGGGCGTCGTCCGCGCTGCGGAAGCCATCGCGCACCGTGTAGCGGAGGTGGTGGTACTCGTACGGCACCATCAGGTGACCGAAGGGGTTCCCCTCGAGGGCGTCGTGCGCCGCGGCCAGCACGCGCCCGGCCGGCGCGTCGTAGTCCACCCAGCGCGTCTCGTCCGAGGGCCTGGACGCCACCAGAAAGATGCTCAGCCCGAGGGCGTAGAGCGTGGCGAGGATGCCGACGATCCGGGTCCGACGTGCGCGCTTGATGTTGTCGCTCATGTCGCGGAGGTAGCACGGCCGCTCCCGCGAGACCAGCCACCCCGCGCCCCTGCGCGCGCCCTCGCCTCAGGGGCGCTGCGGTCGCACGACCTCGTACGCGCCGTGGCGCTCGGCGACGAGGCCGTTCGACGCGAGCAGCGCCTGCCACAGCGCCTCGAGCCCGCGGGCGTCGACCGCCTTGGCGCTGATGACGGTCACCGCCTTGCCGCCGAGGGCGGCCGGCGAGAAGAGGATGTCGCGCTCGAGCGCGCAGGACACGAGCCGCGCCACGTCGGTGAGGGGCGCGTCGCGCAGGTCGACGAGGACCTTCTGGCCGCGCGGCAGCGGCGCGCAGGGCAGCGCTCCGCCGTCGGGCGGCGGCGGGACCGGGGCCGGCTCGGCGGCGTGGGCGCTCGCGGTGAGCAGCAGCGCCAGGGCGACGACGACGAGGCGCGTCACGTGATGTCCGGGCGGACCCGCCCCCAGATCAGCTCGCGGTACTCCTCGAAGGCGGCGTAGGCCTGCTCCCAGGGCTTCTTCTCGGTCTTCGGGGCGGTGTCGAGGCCGGCCCGATCGAGGAAGTAGTTGAGCCGGTCGACCGCCTTGTCGGCCCGGGCGAGGTAGCGCTCGAACTGGCGCTGGATCCGCACGTGGTCGACCGCGCCGCGGATCTTGATGGGGTCCCAGGCCCACATCACCGCCAGCCGCCCCTCGCGGTAGAACTGCGGCACGAAGGGCTTTCGCCCGCGCAGCTCCGACGCGATGGCCTCGAGCTCCCGGGCGAGGCGGAGGCGGTCCTTGAGCACCGGCTCCTCGGCGTTGACGACCTTGTAGACCGCCTCCATCACCTGCCGCACGCGGCGGTTCACGTCGCGCGGCGCGCGCTTCTGGACGATGCGCCAGAAGTCCGCGACCTCGGAGGCGGCGTGCTCGAGGGCGGCGTCGGAGATCGGGGAGTCGGCGTTCGGCTCGTTCACCGCGACGAATGTAGCAGACCCCTCGTCCGCACGCGCGTCGGCGCCGCTCATCGGTGCAGGAGCGAGAGCGTGGCCCGGCCCGCGCCGTCGACGTCGCACTTCCACGCGAGCTGCTGCTTCTGCGGGGCCGCGTCGTCGTCGAGCAGGTCGATGACGTTGGGATCGCACAGGCCGTCGTGGCCGCCGCCGAACCGGAAGCCCCCGGGGCGCGCGTTCACCAGCCGCGTGAGGAGCTGGTCCTCGGCGGCGTAGAAGTCGGTCGAGCCCACGACGACCTGGACGCCCCAGTGCTTCGGATCGCGCTTGCCGAAGGCCCGCCGCGGCAGGGTGATCACGACGGTGTCGCCGTCGACGGTGATCTCCTTGGCCGCGGGGACGATCACGGCGCCCTTGCCGAAGGCGTCGAGCCGCTTCACGCGCTTCTGGACGCTGCGCGGCTCGTCGGCGGTGGCGAGGACGACGCGGTCCCAGCGCTCGCCGTCGGCGAAGCGCGCCTGGATCCCGGGGAGGGCGACGTCGTAGCCGCGCGGCTTCGGCGGCTTGCGGCCGCGGCGCTGCTTCGGCTCGTTCTCGGTGGCCAGGTAGATCTGGAAGAGCTGGAGCGAGAACCCCGGCCCGCCCCAGGTGGACGACGCCCACGGGTCGGTGACGGGGCCGGCCAGCTTCAGGCGCAGGGTGACCTTGCGGCGGTCGACGTCGACCGAGACCTCGCGGAGGTCGAAGGCGCCCGCGGTGAACGCGGCGTCGGTGGGGTAGGCGTAGCGTCCGGGACCGTGGTCGTCGCCCGCCGGATCGCTGAAGACCAGGGTCGGCACCTTGGGCTTGGGCGTGCGCTTCGGGCGCGCCGAGGCCGGCGACGCGACGGCGAGCGCGAGGACGAGCGCCCCCCACGCGAGGAACGTCGGCGCGCGCATCACGAGCCCCCCAGGAGGTTCTTGCCAGGGCCGGCCGCGGCGCGCGCGGCCTGCGCCTCGTGGTCGCACCCGGCGGCGTCGACCCCGCGCCCGAGGACCGCCTCGCGGTGGCTGTCCACCTCGGCGAGCCAGCGCTCGACGATGTCCTCGGGGACGGCGTGGTCCCCCAGGGTGTCGAGGAGGATCTTGCGCCGCCGCTGGAAGTGCCCGCCCAGGATCGGCGAGCTCCGGTGCGCCTCGGCCATGCTCCGGCCGGGGTACGCGCTCGGGCCGCCGAGGTGCGCGGCGGCGAAGCGGTACTCCATCTCGGTGATGCGCCGCTTGGGTTTGCCCTCGAAGAGAAAGCCGATCATGACGTCGTCGAACACCCGCGCCGTGAAGTCTTCGATGATGCGGCGAAGCCCGGCCTCGCCGCCCACGCGATCGAAGTCGCTCGGGTGCAACGCGCTCACCTCAGAACTCCATCCCCTCGCCGCGCACGCGGGCGACGGTATGCGTGTCCTTGTCGCCGCGGCCGCTGAGGTTGACGATGAGGTCCTTGCCCGGCCCGAGCTCGCGGGCGAGCGGGATGGCGTGGGCGATGGCATGGCTCGACTCGAGCGCCGGGATGATGCCCTCGAGCTCGCAGCACAGGGTGAAGGCGTCGAGCGCCTCGTCGTCGGTGACCGAGACGTACTCGACGCGACCGGTGTCCTTGAGGTGCGCGTGCTCGGGGCCCACGCCGGGGTAGTCGAGCCCCGCGGAGACCGAGTGCGTCTCGGTGATCTGCCCCTCGACGTCCTGCAGGAGGTAGGTCTTGGAGCCGTGGAGGACGCCGACCGAGCCGGCCACGAGGGTGGCGGCGTGGCGGGGCGTGTCCACGCCGTCTCCGGCGGCCTCGACGCCGACGATGCGGACCGAGGCGTCGTCGAGGAAGGGGTGGAAGAGGCCGATGGCGTTGGACCCGCCGCCCACGCAGGCGACCAGCGCGTCGGGGAGGCGCCCGTCGTTGCGATCGGCGAACTGCTGGCGCGCCTCGCGGCCGATGACGGTCTGGAAGTCGCGGACCATCGACGGGTACGGGTGGGGGCCGGCGGCGGAGCCGATGACGTAGAAGGTGTCGTCGACGTGGCGGACCCAGTCGCGCATCGCCTCGTTCATCGCGTCCTTGAGGGTCTTCGAGCCGCCGCTGACGGGGAAGACCTCGGCGCCGAGGAGCTTCATGCGGAAGACGTTGAGCTTCTGCCGCTCGATGTCCTCCTCGCCCATGAAGACCACGCACGGCATCCCGAAGCGCGCGGCGACGGTGGCGGTGGCGACGCCGTGCTGGCCCGCGCCGGTCTCGGCGATGATGCGCGTCTTGCCCATGTGGCGGGCGAGGAGCACCTGGCCGACGCAGTTGTTGATCTTGTGGGCGCCGGTGTGGTTCAGGTCCTCGCGCTTGAGCCAGATGCGGGCGCCGCCGGCGTGGGCGGTGAGGCGCTCGGCGAAGTAGAGCGGCGACGGGCGGCCGACGTAGTGGGTCAGCAGATCGTCGAGCTCGGCCTGGAAGGCGGGGCTCGGCACGACCTCGCGCCACGCCCGCTCGAGCTCGAGCAGGTTCGGCATCAGGATCTCGGAGACATAGCGTCCGCCGTACTCTCCGAAGCGTCCGGAGTCGTCCGTCATCGTCATCGCTGGCTCCTGCGCGCTTCTGGGATCGCGCGGTCGTGCGCGGTCCACCGGGTCCGCGCGGCCGGCGGAGCATAGGCAGGCTGAAAGACGCGGGCAACTCTCGAAGCGCCCACGTCGCCTCCCGGGGCCCCCGGGCCGCCCTTTCTCCACGAGCGCGACGCGGTCGGGCGCGCGATCGCGCCGCGCCGTGCCCGAGGGATCGTCGGCGCCGACGCGCGAACCCGGAGGCGAGCCGGCCCCTCGCTCCCGCTCGCCGCCGGCCGTCGCGACGCCGCGGCGGTTGCGCGGGGAG
>SBGO01000035.1 GCA_006226565.1 Deltaproteobacteria bacterium
TTCCGAGCGGGCCGCTGACCGACGAGGCCCCGCCCGCGAGCTCGACCCCGCCGGCCGCGCCGACGTTGATGGTGAGCACGTCGCCGGGGCTCAGGGTCCAGACGACGTAGCCGCCCGCGCCGCCGCCGCCGCCCGAGCGCGCGTTGTACGCCTGGTAGGCGCCGCCGCCGCCGCCCCCGCCGACGACGTCGAGGCGAACGGTCGTGCAGCCGGACTCGACGGTGTAGATGTAGGTTCCGGCGACGGTGTACTCGATCGGCACGCCGGGATCGGCGCAGGTGGCGGTGCGCTCGGCGCCGAGGGTCGAGAGGGTGGCCGCGAAGGCGACGTCGAAGGTCTCGCCGGGGGGCGTCGTGACGTAGGCGCTGGCGACGCGGTCGCCGGGGACGCCGGCGGGGTCGTCGAGGGCCATGCGGCCGCAGTCGTAGCCGTCGCCGGCGGCGTTCACGAGGGGGATCTCGTAGCGGATGACCGGGTACGTCCCGGGCGGGGTCTCGCCGTCGGTGAGCGGGCCGTCGTGGGCCGTCGCGGTGGTCGTCAGCGTGCAGGCGCCGGCCGTGTCGGCGAAGTCGACGGCGAGGGCGACGTTGACGTAGCGCTTGGCCGCGTCGCCGAGGGTCGCGTCGACGAGCTGCTCGACGCCGCGGAAGATCATCGCCTGGGCGAGGGGCGCCGGCGCCGTGGCGGGCGCGAAGGTGTAGAGGTTGCCCGGGCCGCCGTCGACGGGGACGGTCGTGACCGTGCCGCCGCAGTCGATGGTCAGGTCGTCGAGGTACAGGACGGTGTCGCCGCCGGGGCCGCTGGTGCAGGCGAGCGCGAGGACGGCGGTCGGCAGGCGGGTGCCGTCGGCGCCGGAGACGAGGCGGATGGGATCGCCGCTCGGGAGCTCGCAGTCGAACTTCGCGGAGCAGAAGATGTCGTCGAACTCGACGGCGACGTCGAAGAAGCCCTGCTGGGCGCGGCGCATGACCGAGACGTCGAAGTCGACGGCGACGTCGGCGTCGGCGAGGCAGGCGACGTCGAGGCGCAGCGGGCCGTCGACGGTGGGGCTGAGCCAGGCGTCGGCGGCGAGCGCGCCGCCGGCGTCGTAGAGGGTGGCGACCGAGAGCTCGACCGTGTTCGGCTGGGCCGCCGGATCGGCGTCGCAGGAGCCGACGTAGGCGAGGGAGGTGCCGTTGCCGTAGGCGCTGGCGCGGAGGTCGGTCCGCTCCCAGACCGTGCCCCCGAGGCCGTTGACGACCCGGAGGTCGTAGGCGACGTCGGTCAGCCCGGGCAGCGTCAAGGGGGCGACGGCGACGGCGACGCGCCCGACCGGGGCCGAGCCGCCGCTCGTGCAGCCTGCGCTCCCCAGCGCGGCGACCCACGCCAGCGCGCCCGCGCCAATCCCGCACCGCACACCGTTCATGGCAGATGCCCTCGCGACTTGATCCTGGCTTGGCCAAGCTAGCCGATAACGTCCCTGATCCACAAGAACGACGCCCGCCGGCGCTGCGTCGCAAGAAACCTGCACCCTGGTGCCCCCCGGTTCGGGGAACCTGCGGAGATCGTTGCAAGACATCCCGGGGGGCGCTACCTTCCGCGGACTCGTTCCCCAACGTCGAGGCCCCCCATGAAGCGCCGTCTGTCCGTCGCCCTCAGCGCCTTCCTGCTGGCGTTCGCGCCCGCTTGTGACCAATCCTCCACCGACGACGCTCCGCTCGAGGAGATCGCGGTGAGCTGCGCCGGCAAGTGCGACGGCTGGAGCAGCATCAAGTCGCTCTGGGCCGACGCCAAGAAGCTCGACCTGAACGACCTGCTGAGCGTCGGCGCCGGGTACGCGACCGAGGCGCTCAACGACGCGCTGGACTTCACCGACTTCGCCTCGGTGAAGCTGTCCGAGCCGCAGCTCTTCGCGCTCGACGCGGTCGCGAAGGAGGACCTGACCCTCCACTCGATCGACGAGCTGGTGAGCGGCCTCGCCCGGCGCTTCGGCGACCACGAGCTCACGACCGAGGTCAACAAGGTCCGCAAGGCGCACCTCGAGACGAGCGCCGACAAGGTCTTCGCGGAGGTCGCCTTCACCCTGGGCGCGAGCCTCGGCCACGGCTGGAACCTCGACACCGGCGACATCGGCGGGCTGAGCGTGCGGCTCGGCTTCGACGCCGGCGCCAACCTCGAGGCGCGCATCATCAGCGCCTACGAGAGCGAGCTCTACGCGACCGGTGGGGCGCCGCTCACGGCGGTCCGCCACGCGCGCGACTTCATCCTGCCGCGCAGCCTCGACGACGTGCGGGCGATGCGCCCCGGCGAGTCCTTCGCCCTCGGCGGCTCGGGCCAGGTCGGCCTGAACCTCGGGCTGGGGGTGCCGATCCTCATCGCCGAGCCGATCGCCGCCGTGTCGTACAACATCGTCCTGTCGGCCGGCGTCCGCGCGCGCCTGTCGGGGCGCCTCGACGTGCAGCTCGTGCGCCTCGATGGGGACCGGGTGGTGCTCGACGTCGGGGTGGAGACGGCCGAGGTGAAGGCGGCGACGCTGGCGCTCGAGGACGGCTGGGGCGTCCAGGGCCTCATCAAGCAGAGCATCGAGGTCGCCGGGCGCTCGCTCGACCTCGGCAAGCTCCTCGACAAGGCGCTCAAGAAGCAGCTCAACAGCCGCCTCGGCCTGGTGTCGGCGCGGGCCGAGAAGAGCGACAAGGCGACCCGCACCAGCGTGGCGCGGCTCCGCTTCGCGCTCGACGCGATCGTCGACCAGGCGGCCGTCGACAAGGCGCTGGCGCAGGCGCTGCGCGGCGACGTGCGGCTGGCGCAGGCGCTGGCGCTGCGCGGCGAGCCGGGCGTGGCGATGGACTTCGACCTGTCGCGCTCGGGCATCTCGGCGACGGCGCACGCGGGGCTGGACCTGCTCGGGATGAGCTTCTTCCGGACGACGCAGACGAGCTCGGGTGACGTGACCATCGCGACGCCGGGCGGCGAGCGGAAGCTCATGTTCGACACCCTCCACAAGGAGGCGGGGTGGTTCTTCACCTCCCACGGCTTCACGCGCACGAGCCTG
This sequence comes from Deltaproteobacteria bacterium, assembly GCA_006226565.1. Classification (GTDB taxonomy): domain Bacteria; phylum Myxococcota_A; class UBA9042; order PHBI01; family PHBI01; genus PHBI01. Next base: position 3,032 of record SBGO01000035.1, read on the forward strand.
GCGGGGCTGGTCTTCGACGCGACCGGCGAGACGCCGCCGCGGGGTGAGGCGAACCTGTTCCTCGAGATCGTCGAGGGCGACGACTACATGGAGCGCGACAAGCTCCTCGACCACCTCGACGCGGTGCTGCTCGGGCTCGGTGGGGACACGGCGCTGTACGCGGTGGAGGAGCACGGCAACGCACTCGAGCGCTACGTCGCCGAGGCCTGCCCGAACAGCGGCCCGGGCGACGCGTGCCGCATGACGGTGCTGTCCGATCCGGTCGTCGCGCAGCTCAAGACGGACGCGCTGGACGCCCTGAGCGACGCGCTGTGGAACCACGACGAGGCGCAGGTGGCGCTCCTCGAGAAGGTCGTCGAGATGCGGCTGGCGGCGCAGGCGACGGTCGAGCCGTCGGCGGCGCTGGTCGGCCCGAAGGCGTCGGTGGTGCTCGACTACCGGCTCGACGACGGCGCGCTCGAGGCCGTCATCGCCGACCGCACCGCGAACGAGGTGGTCGAGGCCATGAACGCCTACCTCGGCGCCGTGGAGATCCGCCGGCAGGACAGCGTCGGGGACATCGCCGACGATCGCGCCGAGGTCGCCAAGGACGAGGCCGACACGGTGAACGCGCTGGCGGCGACCTTCGCCGAGCGCGCGCTCGACTACCAGCGCATGTCCTCGGTGGAGAAGGCGCAGATCGGCTACCTCGGCTCGGCGGGCGCGCGGGCGGTCGAGGTGCGCTACGCGGTCGACGGCAAGGGCAACCCCGACTACGACTCGGCGGTCGGGCGCACCCTGACCGAGGCGCGGGCGGCGGCGGCGAGCGCGCTCTTCGACACCCTGTGGGACCTGGCCGACGACCTCGACCCGCACCCCGAGGCGGTGGTCGCGTACACGCTCCTCGCCCTGACCCCGCACGACCGGGCGGACCTGCGGCTCGACGTCAAGATGGACCTGTCGGACGGCCTGTCCCAGTCCTTCGACCACTACCGCGCCGCCGGCTGGGGCAGCTTCGACGTCTACGCCAAGGGCGCCAAGGTCGCGCCGATCGACGGCGGGCAGTTCGACATCGACGCGCTGATCAACGTGCAGTAGCCCGTCGCGCTGGAAAGTGTGATGAGGCGGGGTCTGACCCCAAAACTTCACACTTTCCCCCATCGCACCGGAAAATGAGAAGCCGCGGGGTCTGACCTCGTGGCTTCTTCCTTTTTCTGTCGTGGGCAAAGTGTGATGAGGTGGGGTCTGACCCCAGAACTTCACACTTTCGAGAGGGTGACATCGAAAGTGTGATGAGGTGGGGTCTGACCCCAGAACTTCACACTTTCGAGAGGGTGAC
>SBGO01000236.1 GCA_006226565.1 Deltaproteobacteria bacterium
AGGCCGGCCGCGCCGAGCGCGCTCGTGTCCAGGCCGTCGTCGGGGGCCGCGAGCGGCGCGTGTTGGCAGCCGCCGCTGCACGTGTCCGCGGTGCAGGGGTCGTCGTCGTCGCAGTCGACCGGGGCCGCCTCGCACACGCCGGCGGCGCTGCACGTGCCCTCGGCGGCGAAGCACGCCTCGTCGTCCGGGGTGCAGGTCGTGCCCGCCGCGACCGGGACCTGCTTGCAGGCGCCGAGCGGCGTGCAGTCGCGCACCTCGCACGGCTCGTCGACCGACGGGCAGCTCGTCGTCGAGCACAGGGCCGGCGACTCCGGCGTGCACGCCGGGTTCGTCATCCGCACCGAGGTGACGCGGACCGTTGCGCCGCCGGTCGTCTGGAGGAAGAGCGTGTCGACGTCCGGCACGGCCGCGGCCAGCGCTCGGGTCGCCGACGCGCCTCCCGCCACCGCGATCGACACGTCGGTACACGTCGCCGTGAGGGTGAGGGTGACCTCTCCGCTGGCGTCCACGGCGACGGCGTCGGTGGACGTGGTCGCGAGCTGCGCCTCGCCGCTCCGATCGGAGCCCGTCAGCACGCTCACGTCCGCCTCGGCCTCGGTCGTGCCGGACAGCGTGACCACCGCGACGACGGTCTCGTGGTCGCGCTCGTCGGGCGCGTCGGCGACCGCGCCGAAGATGAGCTTGCCGGCGGCGCCGCCCGGATCGACGACCGTGAAGGAGACCTCGACCTCGAGCCCGCCCGACCACGACGCGCCGCGCATCAGCACCCGCGGCATGTCCGCGCCGCCGATGAGGAACCCGCCGTCGTCGCGGGTCACGCCCTCGTCGAGCTCCCAGCCGTGGGCGCTGAACCAGCCGTTCGCGGCCAGCTCGCCGGCGCACGTCGGCGCGCACTGGGTGGCCGTGTCCTGGTCGGCCACGGTGTCGGTGGGGGTCGTGTCCGCGAACGCGCCCGGTGGGAGCGGCGCCGGCGCGGTCGGGCAGGCGGTGAGCGGCAGGGCGAGCCCGAGCAGGGCGGAGGCGATCGTCGAGCGGCGCATCAGAACGCGACTCCCGCGGAGACGGAGGCTCCGCCCGGCAGGGGCGTGATGGCCGCGAGCGGCAGGACGGCCTGGCGCGGCGCGTCGTCGCGGGTGGCGTCGATGACGAGCAGGACGACGCCCGTCACGGCGGCTGCGGCGCCGATCCCGAGCAGCACCGCGCCGACGTCGCGGCGGGTGTCGAAGTCGCTCCGCAGCGCGTCGTAGCGGCGCCTGTAGGTGTCGTAGTCGACCGAGCCCGGCGCGCTGGCGTTGAGGTCGGCGAGGTCCGTCGCGGTGTTGTCGGCCCAGCCCGTGAAGCCTGCGCCGACCATGATCAGCGCGGCGCTGCTCCCGACGACGATCCAGCCCGGCGTCGCGAGGTCCGCGCGGGAGCCGAGGGCGATCTCGGGCTCGAGGGTGAAGTCGACGTGCAGCTCGCGCTCGCTCTCGATGGTGATGGGGCGCCGCTCGATCACGTAGCCCGGCGCCCGGGCGGCGAGCACGTGCTTGCCGGGGTCGACCGGCAGGCGGAGCGCGGGGAGGCTGCCGACCGGCTCGTCGTCGAGGACGATGACCGCGCCGACCGGGGTCCCGCTGACGCTCAGGGTCCCGGGCCTGGGCACCGGGAGCAGCACGACGCGGCGCTCGTGCACGCCGTCGCCGTGGCGCCACGCGAGGGTCTGGGGGACGTAGCCGTCCTTGCTGACGACGACCTCGGAGGCCGCGTCCCGGGTCCACATCTCCCGCGGCGCCGGCCGGTCGCGCGTCGGGTCGGGCTCCGGCGCGGGCCACACGGCGCCGTTGCGGATGACCAGCGCGTCGGGCGGGTCGACGGTCAGGGTCAGCAGCGCGTGGTCCCTGGTCAGCTCGGCGCGGATGAAGCTCCGCAGGTCGAGCACGTAGGCCGCGTACTCGTCGGGGACGCCGAGCGCCTCGGCGCGGCCGACGTAGTCCCAGGCCTGCGCGTACTGCCCGTCCTCGCGCAGCGCGTTGGCGAGGTTGTACGCGTATTTCCACACCGCGTGGGCGTCGTAGGCCTCGCGCCAGAGCTCGATGGCGCGCTTGAGCTGCTTGGCCTCGTAGGCCTCCCGCGCCTTGAGGTGGAGCTGCTCCGCGACGTCGCTCGGAGCGGTGGCCGCATGCGCCGTCGGTGCGCCGAGGAGCGCGCCGGCGACGAGCGCCGCGGCGAGGAGCGCACCCCACCCGCGGCGTCCCCGTGACCTGCGCGGGAGCGTTCCCAACAACCTTCGACTCATGTGAAGCCTCGTCGTCGCGTCTCGCGAGGGCGACACGACACACCCCGCTCCGCCGAGCGGTGAGCCGCTGCGCGCCGACCTCGGGGGAACCATACGTGGAGCCTCACTCCGTCGCAACGCGGCGCCGGCCGCCGGAGCGCGCGCTCAGCGGCCGAGGATGATGCGGCGCCCGACGGGCTTGGCCGCGTCGGGGTCGGTCTCGGCGAGGAGGTGGTGGATGACGAGCGCGAGGGCCAGCCGCTCGGCGCCGGCCGCGGTGAGCTGCGCCTCGTTCAGCGGCCCGAGCGCGGAGAGGTTGCAGCGCTCGGCGAAGGCGGTCCCCTGCGCCTCGAGCGGGAGCTCCGCGGCCGCCTGGAGGACGCGAATCCCGTCCGGGCAGACCTGGCTGAGGAGCAGCGCGGACTCGGCCAGGGCCTTCAGGGTCAGGAGCCGCGCGCGGTCGGGCGGGGCGACCGCGAGATCGCGGAGCCCGGCCGCGAGCGGCTCGTCGAAGCGGCACACCTCGCCGACCAGCCCGAAGGGGAGGCGGCGATCGGCGATGTACTCCCGCACCGCGGCGCCGTCGCACCGCGATCGCGACGGCAGCAGCAGCAGGATCACCGCGCCGGCCACGAGCACGGCGAAGACGACGATCGACACCAGCGCGCGCCGACGCCGGCTCGCCCGCATGTCCGGGAAAGCGTCATCGAAGGGGTGGTGCTCCATTTTCCCTCCTGTTTGAAGGACATTAGCACCCGTTCGCGACCTCAGGTAGCCTCGCTCGGGCCGTCACCCGGCGCGCCCCCGAGCGGGTGCGACGCGAAGTGCACGTCGCGGAATCGAGGTGGGGCGAGGGACATGATCTGCTGCGTCGCAAAATCCTGGGCCATGGGGGCGATCCTGGCCGCGGTGACCGTCGGGGCCTGCGCCGGGGATCCCTCGACCCGCTCGGACCCCGAGGACACCGTGGTCGTCGGCGACGCCTTCGCGGACGCCGTGGACGCCGTGGACGCTGCGGACGCCGTGGACGCCGCGGCGACACCGCTGAGCCTCGTCGCCGTCACCTTCAACACCGGGAGCTCCGGCGAGGTGGTCGGCGATCCCCCCGAGGGGGGCTACGGCCCCGAGCAGGCCGCCATCACCGACGCCTGGTACGGCAACGGCCTCGACTGGCCCCCGCTCATCGCCGACACGGCGGCGTTCTTCGCCGAGGTCGACCCCGACGTCGTGGTCTTCCAGGAGATCTTCTGGACCGGCGACTGCGCGGACATCCCCGACGACAACCGCACCGGCTTCGTCTGCGAGGGCTGGGCGCCGGGCGACCCGACCGTCGCGCAGCTCCTGCTCGGCGCCGACTTCCAGATCGTGTGCAACGTCGGCAAGCCCGACAAGTGCGCCGCGGTGAACCGGCGCCTCGGGACCTTCCGGGGCTGCGACGGCGACCTCTGCCTCGACGGCGCCCATGGCGAGACGATTCCGACCTGCGGCCGCGGCGCGCGGGTCGGGCGCGCCGTCATCGACCTCGCCGCGGGCGGGACGCTGACGCTGGTGAACGTCCACGGGAGCTCGGGCTTCGCCCCCGAGGACCAGGCGTGCCGGGTCAAGCAGGTGGACCAGGTCTTCGTCGACCTCGGCGACGGCGCGCCGGCCGCCAACGGCGCGCGGAACCTGGTGATGGGCGACCTGAACACCGACCCCGGCCGCGCCGCCGACTTCGACCCGAGCGCCGCCCGCTGGCTCGACTTCGTGGGCGACGGGCGCCCCTTCCACTGGGTCAGCCCGGTGGGGCCGGAGGTCGCGCCGACCTACGCCGGGCTCGCCAACATCGACCACGCGGCGAGCGACGCCTTGAGCGGCGCCTGCTGGACACCGACGGTCAGCGAAGGCCACGGCGCCTTCACCGACATCGCCTTCTTCGACCACCTGCCGCTGGTCTGCGCCCTCAGCGAGGACTAGGCCGGCCCGCGCGGAGCGGGCCGGATGCGGCGGGGTCGCGATGCGCGTCCCCGCCGGAGCACTCCCGCTCAGCCGAGGACCCGGCGGCGCCGCGCGAGCAGCGCCAGGGCCGCGAGGAGCGCGAGG
>SBGO01000633.1 GCA_006226565.1 Deltaproteobacteria bacterium
CTAGCGGCACGGGCCGCGGGCGGGACGAGGTCCGCGGGCGCACCGCGGCGGCCACGGCGGCGAGCAGCTCCTCGCGGCGCCAGGGCTTGCTCAGGTAGGGCGCGGCCGGCACCTCGCGGCCGTCGTCGGTCTCCATCATCGGCGGCTCGGCGTGGCCGCTGGTCAGGATCACCGGCAGCTCGGGCCGGAGCCGGTGGATCTGCGCCAGGGTCGCCCGCCCGTCGAGGCGCGGCATGGTGAGGTCGAGCAGGACGACGTCGACGCGGTGCGCCTCGTCGAGCTGCGCGAGGGCGTCGCCGCCGTCGCGCGCGGTGAGGACGGTGTAGCCGGCGCGCTCGAGGATCGTCGCCGAGAGGTTCCGGACCTCGCGCTCGTCGTCGACGATGAGGATCGTCGCGCGTCGCGGGGCGGTCGCGATCTGGGCGCGCGGCGTGGGCGCCGGCACCGCGCGCTGGCTGAGGGGGAGCAGCACGCGGATGCGCGCTCCGGCGCCGAGCGTGCTCTCGACCTCGATGCCGCCACCGTGGGCGCGGACGACGCCCTGGGTCGTGGCCAGCCCCAGCCCGCGTCCACGCGGCTTGGTCGTGAAGAAGGGGTCGAAGAGGTGGGTCCGGGTCTCCTCGGACATCCCCTCGCCGTCGTCCTCGACCTCGACCCACGCGAACGCGCCGGGGCGCGCGTCGCGGAAGGCGAGCGGCCACTGGGCGATGTCGTCGGCGCCGCAGTGGGCGGTGCCGGTCCGGACGCGGATGGTGCTGCCGACCGTCGAGACCGCGTCGCCGGCGTTCTTGATGAGGTTGAGGAGGACCTGGCGGAGCTGGCTCGGGTCGGCGTCCACGGCGATCGCCCGCGGGTCGAGCTCGAGGCGGAGCGAGGCCGACTTCGGCAGGGTGATGCGGAGGAGCTCGCCCATGCCGCGCACCTCGTCGGCGACGTCGAGGGGGCGCGGCGCGAAGCGGGCCTGGCCGGCATACGCCAGCATCTGGGCGCAGAGCTCGGCGGCGCGCTCGGCCGCGTGCTCGATGGCCTCGATCGAGCCGCCGGCCGGGTGCTCGTCGGGGACGTCCTCGCGGATGAGCTCGGAGTGGCCCAGCATCACCGCGATGAGGTTGTTGAAGTCGTGGGCGATGCCGCTCGCGAGGCGCCCGAGGCTCTCGAGCTTGTGGGTGTGGGCGAGCTGCTCGCGCAGCGCCGCGGCGGCCCGCTCCGCGCGCCGGGTGGCGGTCACCTCGTGGGCGTGCCCGATGACCCGCACGACCTCGCCGTCGCGGCTCCGGAGCGGGACGAGCGTGTTGACGAAGGTGCGCTCGGCGCCCGGCTCGGTGTCGGCGACGGTGAGCTCGAAGCGCGCCATCTCGCCGGCGCGCGCGCGTGCGAGCTGCTCGGCGAAGCGCGCCCGGGCCGTCGCCGGGAGCAACGCCAGCATGCTCGTGCCGACGACGTCCTCGGCGGGGAGCCCCGTCATCCGCATGCCGTTGGCGTTCATCGCCAGGATCTCGCCGTCGAGGGAGAGCTCCTCGATGCAGTTGGGCGCGCTCTCGACGAGCGTCCGGTAGCGGGCCTCGCTCTCGACGAGGGCGGCGGCGACCCGGTGCCGCTCGGCGCCGATGCCGGCGAGGAGCCCCGAGATGCTCACGACGCCGAGGAAGATCCACAGCTCGCCGAGGCGGTAGGTGAGATCCTCGACGGGCGTCGAGGTGGTCGTGCCCCAGATCGCGACCGCCACGGTGACCAGCGAAGCCGTGGACGCGCCGATCTGACCGAAGCGGAGGCCGAACCAGACCACGAAGGGGAAGGCGATCATCGCCGCCATCGGGTGCTCGCGGTCGAGCACGCCCCCCGAGCGCCACGCCAGGACGCTGATGATCACCATGGCGGCCCCGAGCGCGACGGACAGCGCGATGTCGGAGGACCCCGGGCGCGGGCGCGACCGCACGTGCGCCCAGGCGAGGATGAGCGGCGCCACGATGAGGGCGCCGCAGGCGTCGCCGACCCACCACTCCAGGGCCAGCATCCCGCTGGCCGCCGAGGGCACGTCGCTCAAGAGGACGAGGGCGCCGACGCCGATGCCCGCGGCCAGGACCGGGGTCGCGATGACGCCGACCAGCAGGAAGGCGACGAGGTCGGAGGGGCGCGTCAGGTCGCTCGCCCAGTCCGCGCGGCGACGCAGCACCGCGGCCGCGACGACCGCCTCGAGGGTGTTCCCGAGCGCGATCACGAGCGCCGCGGTGGGGGACGAGGCGCCGAACGCCAGGTTCACCGTCAGCGCGCCGACCAACACGCCCGGCCACAGGCGGAGGCCGCCGAGGACCAGCGCGGCCAGCGCGATCCCGGTCGGCGGCCACACCAACGTGACGCTGCCGTGGGTGGTCGCGAGGGCGAGCCCCAGCGCACCGGCTGCGACGTATGCGGCGGCGATGACCACGAGGAGGAGGGTCTCGCGGGCTGGACGAGTTGTGGGTGCCACGGGCCGAGCATATGCAGGACCGGCGCGCGGCGCAATTTCACAGCGCCCAATCGCGCCGGTACCTGCCGCGGCGCGGTCTCGTGAATCGTAAATGATAACCAAGTGGTGAATTTGCCTATTGTGCGCTGCGGCAAATGCGGCGCCGCGGCCTTGACGCCCGGCGCACGCCCGGCGACGGTGCGCCCATGAGCTTCGAGACGGTCGCCGGAGAGCGGGTCGAGGGGCGATGCTTGTGCGGTGCGGTCAGGCTGGTCCTGCACCTGCCGACGGTGTTCGTCTCCCACTGCCACTGTGAGAGCTGTCGGCGCGCGCACGCGGCGGCCTTCGTCACGTGGACCGCGGTGCCCGAGGCCGCGTTCGACGTCGCGGCGGGCGCCGAGCACCTCGTCGGCTACGGCTCGAGCCCCGGGGTCACGCGCAGCTTCTGCGGACGCTGCGGGACGCCCCTCCTCTACCGGATGGCGGGGCTCGATCGGGTCTACGTGCCGGTGGCGGTCCTCGACGGCATCGACCGGCTCCCCGACGGCCACGTCAGCTACGAGGAGCACGTCCCCTGGCTCGCCGGCGTCGAGCGGCTCCCGTGCTACCGCGGCAAGAGCGAGGACGAGCCGCTGCCCTGGGCGTCGACCGGCGACCCCTGAGCGGGGCGCGTCCGCGTCCGCCTCACCCCTTGGCGGCGGCGATGCCCGCGCGGCGGCGCCACTCGTAGAGGGCGATGGAGGCGGCGGCGTTCACCGAGAAGGAGTCGACCTGCTCGGCCATCGGGATGGTGCCGAGGGCGTCCATCAGGCCGCGGACCGGGGGCGACAGGCCGAACGCCTCGCCGCCGACGACGAGCGCCGGGCGTCGCTCGTCGACGCGGACCTCCCACAGCGGCGCGCCGCCGCTCGTCACGAGCCCGATCAGCGCCACCCCCGCGCGCCCACACGCGCTGCGGAGGACCGCCGCGTCCTCGAGCGGGAGGTGCAGCACCGGCAGCTTGAAGATCGAGCCCATCGACGTGCGGATGGCCTTCGGGTGGAAGGGGTCGGCGCCGCCGAGCGCCACGAAGCCCGCGGCGCCACCCGCCAGCGCCGTCCGCACCAGCGCGCCGGTGTTGCCCGGGTCCTGGATCTCCGCCGCCACGAGCAGCGCCACCGGGCGGTGCGCCTGCGCCAGCGCCTCGTCGAGCGCGAGGGGAGGCGGCGCCGGCACCAGCGCCACCACGTCGCCGAAGGTGCGTCCCTCCACGAGCTCGGCGATGACGTCGGCGGGAGCCGCCACCCGGGTCATCCCGGGGAGCGCCTCCAGCCGCCGCAGGAGGCGCGCGAACCGCGCCGGCGGGTCGGCCAGCAGCGTCGCCGCCGCGATCACCAGCGTCGGCGTGTGCCCCGCCGCCACGGCGCGCTCGATGAGCCGAAACCCCTCGAGCGGGATGCCTCCCGCGACCTCGCGGCCGCGCGGGCTCATGGCCCGCTGATATTGCGACGCGGCTCCCCGCCAGTCCGTGTCCCACATGCCCCGACATATCGACGCCGCGTCCGCCGATGTCAATGGCCTTGACAAGGACGGGCTCTGTCAATTCTGTTTACGATGCCGGGCCGCGGGCTCGCGCAGGGCGGAGGCGACGATGGTCGAGGCGGCGAAGGCGTTGGACGCTCCCCGGACGGTGGCGTTGGTGGATCTGGTGGCGCGCCTCCACGGGCGGCTCTCGGGGCTGGCGTCGGAGGCGACGGCGACGAGCGCCGTCTCGCCGGCCGAGGGGGCGGCGCTCCGGGTGGTCGCCGCCGCGCCGGAGGGGCTGTCGCAGTCGAGCTGGGGGAGGCGCCTCGGCGTCAGCCGCCAGCGCGCGCACGCGCTCGCCGAGGGGCT
>SBGO01000544.1 GCA_006226565.1 Deltaproteobacteria bacterium
ACGAAGCAGGCGGCGACGCACTCGTCGGCGTCGCGGGTCGCGCGAGGACGGCGTCGAGGGCCTCCGAGACGACCGCGGCGCTCGCCGGGCGCTCCGCGGGCTCCTTCGCGAGGAGCGCGGCGATGAGCGCGGCGACCTCCTCCGGCGCGGAGTCGCCGCTCGGGAGCGGGCTCGGGAGCGGGGCCGCCGGCGTCAGGAGGTGGTCGACGAGGAGCCCGGCGCTGGCGTCGCTGGCGAAGGGCGGCCGTCCGGTCAGGAGCTCGTAGAGGACGCAGCCCAGGGCGTAGAGGTCGGTCCGGGCGCTGACCTCGGCGCCCGTGACCTGCTCGGGCGCCATGTAGGCGGGCGTGCCGATGGCGGCGCCGCGCTGGGTGAGGGACTCGGTGTCCGCGCGGCTCAGCTCCTTGGCGACGCCGAAGTCGGTGACCTTGACGACCTCGACCCCGGCCGGGTCGGCGACGAGCATGATGTTGGCCGGCTTGAGGTCGCGGTGGACGATCCCAGCGGCGTCGGCGGCGATGAGCGCGCGGGCGATCTGGCGGCCGATGCGGGCGGCGGCGGCGACGGGGAGCGGGCCCACGCGGCGGAGGCGGTCGCGGAGCGTCTCCCCGGCGAGGAGCTCCATGACGATGAAGGGCGTGCGCGTCTCGTCGTCGACGCCGAAGTCGAAGACCTCGACGACGTGCGGGCTGGCGAGGCGCGTGGCGGCGCGTGCCTCGCGGTAGAAGCGGCGGACGTGGTGGCGGTCGCGGGCGTGGTGGGGCTGGAGGAGCTTGAGGGCGACGGCGCGCTCGACGCTGAGCTGGGTCGCGACGTAGACCCGCCCGCTGGCCCCCTCGCCGAGGAGGCGCTCGACGCGGAAGCGCCCGGCGATGACGCTCCCGAGCGAGCGATCGGCGGCGGCCGCGGCGTCGAAGTCGGCGCGCACGGTCGGCACGTGATCCACCGGGCACACCGCGGCGTCGGTTCGGACCTCGCACAGCGGGCAGAAGCGCCGGGGTGATGGGGACGTGGCGGCCATGGTGCCTGGGCCGGTGGAGCACCCCCGAGTGAAGCGCGCCGCACCTCATCGCGCAAGCCGCGCTCCGGGACGTCCACGCGCGGGCGCTCGCGGCGCGGCGGTCGGCGGCCACACGAGAACGTGGCCGCGAGGGGGCTCGCCCCGCTATGCTGCTGCGCCCACGGCCGCTCCCGGGAGACACCGATGCGCCTCGCCCTCGTCCTCGCCCTCGTCGCCCTGCCGCTCGTCGCCTGCGACGGCAGCAGCACGACCACCGTCGCCCCGGACGCGACCTCCAGCGACGACACCGTCTCGACCGACGCGGACGACGACGTCGGCGGCGACGACGCCGTCGAGGACGACGTGACCGAGGACACAGGGCCCGGCGACACGGCGACCACCGAGGACACCAGCGTCGAGGACGTCCCGACCGACACGGCCGCCCCCGACGACACGGTCGCGCCCGACGACACCGTCGCGCCCGACGACACGAGCGCGTCGGACGCCGTCGACACCGTCGAGGACACCGGCCCCGACACGATCGCCCCGACCGGCGTCCGCGTGGTCTGGGACCTCGACGCCGCGCGCGCCGCCACGTCCGACGACACCCACTTCTTCGACTACCCGTGGCCGGAGAGCCAGCGCGTCGACCCCGACGGCAGCCTCGACCTGACCGGCTTCCCCAACCCCGAGGCCGCGACCGGCTGCTCGATGAGCGCCTCGAGCCCGGTGGTGACCCTCCTCCTCCAGGCCGTCGCGCTGACCGACTACCGAGACTACGTCGTCGCCGCCACCGACCGCGCCGCCCACGGCTTCGGCCCGAACACCCCCATCTACTTCCAGTTCGACGGCGCCATCGCCGCCGCCCTCCCCTCCCCCGCCGAGACCCTGAGCGCCGACGCGACGCTCCAGCTCGTCGACGTCGACCCCGAGAGCCCCAACCGCGGCCAGCGAACGCCGCTCGCGACCCGCCTCTACGACAGCTCCCGCTACCTGCCGCCGCACACGCTGGCGCTCGCGCCCTTCCCCGGCTTCCCGCTCGCGCCCGGCACCCGCTACGCCGCGGTCGTCCTGCGCGCCCACGGCGACGCCACCGGCGCCCCGCTCGAGACCCCGCCCGCCCTCGACGCCCTGCTCGCCGCGGCCCCGGAGAGCTCGCCCCAGGCCGCCCTCTACGCCTCGGCCCTGAGCGCGCTCGCCGACGCCGGCGTCGCCACCGCCGACATCGCCGCCCTCACGGTCTTCACCACCGACGACCCGATGGCCCCGCTGGCGGCCGTCGCCGACACCATCGAGGGGATCGACGCCCCCGCCGCCCTCGCCGACGTCGAGATCACCGCGGTCTCGCGCGACGGCGCGAACGGCTACTGGCGCGTCCAGGGCACGGTGAACACGCTCGACTGGCAGCGCGGGACGCCCCCGTACCTGCCGACCATCCGCCCGAACTACCCGATCGACTTCGACCACCTCGGGGATCTGCTGAGCGCCGGCGGCTGGGACGTCGGCTTCGACCCGGACGACACCGCCGGCGCCCTCATCGACGGCCCCGCGCCGAGCGCGCCCGGCGGCGAGGACCCCGACGCCGTCCGCACCGAGCGCATCAAGTTCGAGCTCACCCTGCCGCTCGCCGCCCTCGACCCGGGTGGCGACGCGAGCCAGCTGCCGCTCGTCTTCTACGGCCACGGGACCGGCGGCAGCGAGCGCTCGCCCCTCGGCGCCGGCCGCCCGTCCGCCGTCCTCGCCGCCGAGGGCGTCGCCGTCTTCTCCATCCCGGCGGTCATGCACGACGCCCGCGCCCACACCGACAACCTCGACGCCGAGCTCCTCGCCGACCTCGAGACCCTCGGCAGCCTGCTCGGCTTCGACGCCGTCACGCCGCTCACCGACGTCGTGGTCGACGGCACCTTCTTCTTCAACCCCCTCGCCGTCGAGGCGGGCCGCGGCAACGTGCTCCAGTCCGGCGTGGACTTCCTGTGGCTCGCGCACCTCTTCGCCAGCGCCGGCCTGAACGTGTCGCTCCCCGACGGCGGGACCGTCACGGTCGCCTTCGACGCCGACCACATCGGCTTCATGGGCCACTCCCAGGGCGGGCTCACGGGGCCGCTGACGGCGTTCAGCCCGCACCTGTCCGCGACGCTGTTGTCGGCCCCGGGCGGCCACCTCGCGTCGTCGCTGATGACGAAGGAGCTCCCGGCCGACCCCTTCGCCGTGAAGGACCTCTTCGCGTGGGTCGTGTGCGACCCGGACGCCCACGACTCGCTCCACCCCTTCATCGCCATCCTGTCGACCTTCTTCGAGGCCGCCGACAGCCTGAACTACGCCGCCGCCCTGGTCGCCGAGCCGGTCGCCGGCGCGCGCCACGTCTTCGTCACCGAGGGGACCACCGACCGCTACGCCACGCCGCCGGTCAACGAGGCGCTGACGACCGCGGCGCGCCTGAACCAGGCCGGCCCCGTGCTGAGCCCCGTCACCGGGCAGGCGCTCCTCGACCTGCTCTACGGCGGCTTCACCCCGGCCTCGACGGCCCTCAGCGGCAACGTGGTCGACGCGGACGGCAGCTGGACCGCCGGCTTCAAGCAGTACCACGGCGACACCGGCTGCTCCGACGACCACTTCGTCTTCCTCTGCGTCGACCAGGCCAAGGCGGACTGGACCCACTTCTTCGCGACCTGGCTCACCCCCGGCCCGCCGGAGATCCCCGCCGCCCCGTGAAGAAAAATGTGATACCGAGAGGTCAGACCCCGCCTCATCACACTTTCTCACCCGCGCGTCGGAAAGTGTGAAGATCTGGGGTCAGACCCCACCTCATCACACTTTCCCGCCCGGGGGCGCGAAAAGTGTGAAACAACGGGGTCAGACCCCAGGGCTTCACATTTTCCCGAAATCGCACGGGCGCTCGGATTGTTTGCTGGCCCCGTGGGACGACGTTATTTTGGCTGCCCTTCGCCGGAGGCCCCTCTTGACATCGCCCGAACCGACTCCCCGCCCTGTCCGCATCGCCGTCCTGACCGTGTCGGACACCCGCACCGAGGCGACCGACCGCTCCGGCGCGCTCCTCATCGAGCGCCTGACGTCCGCGGGCCACACGCTCCACTCGCGCCGCATCATCCCCGACGACGTCGCGGTCATCGACGAGACGGTCACCACCCTCATGGCCGACCCCACCTGCGACGTCGTGCTCTCGACCGGCGGCACCGGCATCACCGGCCGCGACGTCACCGTCGACGTCTTCGAGCGCCACTACACCAAGGCCATCATCGGCTTCGGCGAGCTCTTCCGGCAGCTCAGCTACGCCGACATCGGCGCCTCCACCATCCAGTCGCGCGCCTCGGGCGGCCTCGCCGGCACCACCCTCCTCTTCGCCCTCCCCGGCTCGACCGGCGCCTGCGCCCTCGGCTGGGACAAGATCCTCGCCCACCAGCTCGACGTCCGCTCGAAGCCCTGCAACCTCGTCGCGCTCATGAACCGCTTCGATGAGTAGGCGGGCCCTCCGCGCGCTGGCCGCCGCGGCCGCCCTCTCCGTCGCCGCGCCGGTCTCGGCCGCGAACCCGGCCCCGCCGAAGCACGCCCCCTCCCCCGCCCCGGTCGACCCCGACGGCCTCAGCGGCGTCCTCCGCGGCGTCCCGACCCTCGTCCACCGGAGCCCCGACGCCGTCGCCGACGCCTGGGACGCCGTCAAGCAGCTCGGCTCCCCGCAGGCCCAGCTCGCGGCCCTCGCCAAGCAGGGCCTCGTTCACACCGTCTGCGACGGCCTCGTCGACCTCCGCGCCGCCGTCCTCGCGCGCCACGCCACCTTCGGCTTCCGCGACAACGTCCGCGGCCGCTCCTGGGGCCGCCCGAGCCTCGTCCACCTGCTCCTCGAGGCGATGCGCCGCTTCAACGCCGACCGCCCCGGCAAGACCGTCGCCATCGGCGACGTCTCCCAGCCCGGCTGCGGCCAGGTCAACCACGGCACCCTCGTCCACCTCCTCACCGGCGACGCGGCCGTCCGCCTCGTCAACCGGGCCCGCGTCACCCTCGGGCACCCCACCGTCGTCGACCTCGAGTCCCCCCGCGCCTTCGGCGGCGAAGCCGACCGCTTCGCCCCCGGCGACCGCATCGAGGTCGAGCGCATCATCGTCGGCCAGGACCGAGACGCCGACGGTGCCCTGACCCTCCGCGTCGAGACCCGCCGCCGCCGCTGGGCCGGCACCCTCACCAAGGACGACCTCGCCGACCTGACCGACATCGTCCGGCGCACCGCGACCCGCGCCCACGAGATCGACGCCCGCCGCACCGTCACCGTCGGCGCCGACGGCATGCCCGCCGAGCGCTGGGTCACCCACTACGTCGACCCCGCCAAGCGCCGCCAGCTCGTCGCCGTCACCGCCAGCCGCGTCCGCCGCCGCCTCGCCCTCGACGACGCCCTCGAGCTGCGGCTGTCCGACTGGTCGCCCAAGAAGCCCGAGAGCTACCGCGGCGAGACCCGCTACCGCCCCGTCGCCTTCCCGGGCACCCCGCCGCGCTGGGACCGCTGGCGCCAGCTCTACGAGGCCGGCCACCTCTCCCACCACAACGGCCGGGACGTCGACCTCAGCTACGTCACCCGGGACAACCGCAGCCACTTCGCGATCGACGTCGACGCGATGGACGTCGCCGCGACGTGGCGGTGGTTCGAGCTCCTCGTCGAGGTCGGCGACGAGCTGAAGACCCCGGTCGAGATGATCCTGGTCGACCCGAAGATCAAGCGCCACCTCGCCGCGAACCTCCCGGCGAGCGCCAAGACGACCGACCTCTGGCGTCGCGTCATCCGCCTCGCCAGCGGCCACGACGGCCACCACCACCTCCGCATCGCGGCCGCCGACGCGCGCACCGAGGACCGCGCCCGGCGCGCCCTCGCCGCGGCCTCGAAGCCCTGACCCGCGACGCGGCGCGATCCGCCGCGCGCCTCTCCCCCGTCACGCGCCGATCGGCGGCGATCCGGGCCCATCCCCGCTACGACCTGCATTCCGCCTGCCTGTCCAGGCGTCACTCACTTTTGCGTTACGCTCTCAGTTGACGGCGGACGCGACCAGAACGACCCTACGGTGCGAGCGGGATACGGGACCCGATCTCGACGCCCACTCCCACACGGAGCTGACGATGCCGAACACTATCAAGGACTCGGAGCGCGCCGAAGGCGCCACTGCCGGCGCCGGCGTGACCGAGATCATCCGCGTCGAGGACGACCGCACAGGGATGTCGCCGGAGGCGCTCGAGCGCGCGGTCATCGACCACCTCTACTACACCTGCTCGAAGACGCAGCGCTCGGCGACGCCGCTCGACATCTTCAACGCGGTCGCCCACGCGGTCCGCGACCGCCTCGTCCACCGCTGGCTCGCGACCAAGCGCACCTACTCGCAGCACGACGCCAAGCGGCTCTACTACCTCTCGGCCGAGTTCCTGATGGGGCGCCTCCTCGAGCGCAACCTCGTCTACCTCGGCGTGGACGGCCTCGCCCGCGAGATCCTCGCGAAGTACGGCATCAGCTACAAGGACGTCATCGAGAGCGAGGTCGACCCGGGCCTCGGCAACGGCGGCCTCGGCCGTCTCGCCGCCTGCTTCCTCGACTCGATGGCCTGCCACGAGCTGCCGGGCTACGGCTACGGCATCCGCTACGAGTTCGGCATCTTCCACCAGGTCATCCAGGACGGCTGGCAGGTCGAGCAGGGCGACGCCTGGCTCCGCTACGGCTCCCCCTGGGAGGTCCCGCGCCACGAGTACACCGTCGAGGTCAACTTCGGCGGGCACGTGGTCGAGGGCCACGACGCCGAGGGCCGCTACCGCGTGCGCTGGGTCGACACCAAGAAGGTGCTCGGCGTCCCCTACGACATCCCCTGCCCGGGCTACGGCCACAACACCGTCAACACGCTCCGCCTGTGGTCGGCGCGCGCGAGCCGCGAGTTCGACCTCGAGGTCTTCAACGACGGCGACTACCGCCGCGCGGTCGAGGAGAAGGCGCTGTCCGAGAGCATCTCGAAGGTGCTCTACCCCAAGGACGAGACGCCCCAGGGCAAGGAGCTGCGCCTGCGCCAGCAGTACTTCTTCGTCTGCTGCTCGATCCACGACATCGTGCGCCGCTACAAGAAGTACCACGACACCTTCGAGGCCTTCCCGAGCAAGGTCGCCATCCAGCTCAACGACACCCACCCGGCCATCACCGTGGCCGAGCTGATGCGCGTCTTCATCGACGACGAGGGCCTCGGCTGGGACGAGGCCTGGGACCTGACCACGCAGACCGTCGGCTACACCAACCACACCCTCCTGACCGAGGCGCTCGAGCGCTGGCCGGTGGAGATGTTCAGCCGGCTCCTGCCGCGCCACATGGCGATCATCTTCGAGATCAACGCCCGCTTCCTGTCCCAGGTCGCGCGCCAGTTCCCCGGCGACGACGCCCGCATCGGCCGCATGTCCCTCATCGAGGAGGGCCCGGTGAAGCAGGTGCGGATGGCCCACCTCGCCACCGTCGGCTCGCACAGCGTCAACGGCGTCGCGGCGCTCCACTCCGACCTCGTGCGGACCGAGCTCCTGCCCGACTTCGCCGAGATGTGGCCCGAGCGCTTCAACAACAAGACCAACGGCGTCACCCCGCGACGCTGGCTGCTCCTGTGCAACCCCCAGCTCGCCGACCTCATCACCGGCGTCGTGGGCAAGTCGTGGGTCACCGAGCTCGGCCAGGTCGAGGCGCTCCTCGAGCTCGCCCACGACGGCGCGACCCTCGACAAGCTCGCCGCCATCAAGCTCGAGAACAAGAAGCGCCTCGCGGACATCATCCACCGCACCTGCAACGTCCGCGTCCCGCCGACGAGCCTCTTCGACGTGCAGGTCAAGCGCATCCACCAGTACAAGCGGCAGCTGATGAACTGCCTCTACGTGATCTCCCGGTTCCAGGCCATCAAGGCCGACCCGGACGGCGATCACGTGCCGCGCGTCTTCATCTTCGGCGGCAAGGCGGCGCCGGGCTACGCCATGGCGAAGCTCCACATCAAGCTCATCAACGCCGTCGCCGAGGTCGTCAACCACGACCCGGTCATCGGCGACCGCCTCAAGGTCGTCTTCATCCCGAACTACAACGTGTCGCTCGCCGAGCGCATCATCCCCGCCGCCGACATCTCCGAGCAGATCTCGCTGGCCGGCAAGGAGGCGTCGGGCACCGGCAACATGAAGTTCGCGATGAACGGCGCCCTCACCCTCGGCACCTACGACGGCGCGAACATCGAGATCCGGGCCCACGTCGGCGCCGAGAACTTCTTCCTCTTCGGCCTGCGCGCCGAGGAGGTCACCCAGGTCCACGCCAAGGGCTACAACCCGCGCGAGTACATCCGCCGGACGCCGACCCTCAAGCGCGCCCTCGACCTCATCCGCTCGGGCTACTTCAGCCCCGACGACCAGCACCGCTTCGCGCCCGTCCTCGACAACATCGAGAACGCCGACCCGTACCTCGTGTGCGCGGACTTCGACGACTACTGCCGCGCCCACGCCGAGGTCGACGAGGCCTGGCGCGAGCCGCGCGAGTGGCAGCGGCGGGTCATCCACAACATCGCGAACATGGGCTACTTCTCCAGCGACCGGACGATCGCCGAGTACGCCGAGGAGATCTGGGGCCTCGAGCCCGTCACGGTCGAGCTGCAGGCCGACGAGAACGAGTGATGGAGCGCGGGAGCGCCGCCGGACGGCGCTCCCGCGACCCGCTCAGGGCAGCCTGACGATCGTCGCCTGGACCGCCGGGACGGTCACGCCGTTGATGACATCGGGCGTGATCACCGTCACCGGGCCGAGGAGGCGCCCGATCTGGATCTGGTAGGTCCCGGCGCTCTCGACCTCGGCCAGGAAGCTGACCGTGAAGAGCTCGGGGCTGCCGGAGAAGTTGCCGTAGCCGGCGCTGACGCCGCGCGTCGTCCCGCCGACCCCCGCCGGGCCGCCGTAGAGACGGACGCCGGTCCACACGTCGCCCCCAGCCCCCTGCCGGTAGGACAGGGTGACCCGATACACGCCCGCCTCGGACAGGGTCACGTTGGCGCCGCTGAAGGTGATCCCCTGGGCGACGGAGGACCCGTTGAAGCTCGCGGCGGTCCAGGTGTCCGCCGCGAAGGTCTGTGCCGGGCCGTGGAGCTGGGCGAAGCTCGTCGCCGCGCCCGACTCGCGCGTGACCGTCGCCTGCACCGCGGGCGCCGCCTCGCCGGCGATGGCGACCGGCTGGTCGACGGTGTAGCCGGAGCTGAGGCGCCCGATGGCGATCTGGTAGCTCACGCCTGTGTCGTCGACGTTCGCGAGGAAGGACGTCGTGTTCAGCTCGTGGCTGTTGCTGACGTTGCCGAAGCCGGCGCTGACGCCCTTGACGACGCCGCCGCCGATCAGCGCGTTCGCCGTCCACACGTCCGCCCCCGCCCCCGGGCGGTGCGACAGCGTCACCCGGTAGATCCCGGTCTCGCTGAAGGTCAGGTCCGTGCCGGCGAGGCTGACGCCGTTCGCGACGGGCGCGCTGTCGAAGGCCACGGAGGTCCAGGCATAGGCCGCGATACCCTGGGCCGGCCCGTGGAGCTCGGCGTAGCTGCGGGCCGGCGCGGCGAGGTCGTCGAGGCGCTCGAAGGTCGCCTCCACCGCGGGGGGCGTGACGCCGTAGATCGCGTTGGGCTGGATCACCCCGAGCAGCGCGGCGAGGCGCCCGACCTCCAGCGTGTAGTTGACGTCGGCGTCCGGGACCTCGGCGAGGAAGGTCACGGTGAACAGCTCGGGGCTGTCGGTCCCCGCCTCGCCGTAGCCCGCGCTGATTCCGCGGGTCACGCCGCCGCCCCGGAGCCGGACGGCCGTCCACACGTCGTCCGCGTGGTTGGTGCGATAGGCGAAGGTCACGCGATAGACGCCGGGGCGCGTGAAGCGGAGCGTCTGCCCGCTGCCGACGACGCCCCCGCCGACCGTGGTGCCGGAGAAGGTCGCCGCCGTCCACGTGTTGGCGGCGAAGGTCTGCGCGGGCCCGACGAGCTGCGCGTGGTCGGAGGGCGCCGCCGGCGCCCGGACCCAGGCCTGCCAGGTCGCGAGGTTGCCGCCCGAGAGGTTGCAGCCCCCGGCCTGCGCGATGAAGGCGTCGTAGTTGCTGATCTCGAGGGCGCCGTGGGTGTCCCCCGGCGGGTCGAGCTTCACGACGGCGCCGGTCGCGCCGTCGAGGGTCGAGATGGCGACCGGGGAGGTCGTCGTGTTGCTCGTCGTCCAGCAGCTCGAGCAGCTCGTCGACTGCGAGTACGGCGCCTCGATCCACGCGTAGGGGCTGAACTGGCCGTTGTGATAGTGGAAGTACTCGCTGTCGTAGGCGATGCCCATCGAGGTGTAGGCGTTGGGGCCCCAGTAGAGCGAGTCGGCGCCCCAGGAGTTGCACCAGTAGTAGCCCGCGGGGCGCCGGACGACGACCTCGTCGTACTGGAAGCCGCGGAGATCGTAGATGAAGCGGTGGTAGTCCCCGTTGCCCGCGACGTAGGTGTCGTTCGGGTCGGTCTGCGAGCGGCCCGCCTCGGCGACGTACATCCAGCCGCCCCCGTCGGTGGTCATGTCGCAGTACGCTTCGACCGGCTGAGCCGGGCCGGCGCCGTCGCGGTCGAGGGTGTAGACGCCGCTCTGGGTCTGGCCGGCGTTCAGGAGCGCGAGGCAGCTCGCGGCCGCCGGCGCGCAGGTGCCGCTCGCCTCGCAGAGGCCGGTGGCGCAGTCGGCGTCGTTGACGCAGCCCACCTCGCGCACCCAGTACTGGAGCGTCATCGGCGCGCCGGTCACGCCGTAGACCGTGTTCGCCTGGTGCGTGTAGACGATGTCGTAGATCTGCGCGGCGTTGAAGTGCGGCGCCCACGCGCCCGCCGGATCCTTCAGGTCGGCGGTCTTGCCGATGATGCCGGCGTTGCCGTAGCGGCGGTAGGTCGCCGTCGTCCGCGAGCAGCCGCCGGTGTCGAAGGCGTAGCCGCCGCACCCGCTGTACATGTTCCCGGTGATGTTCGAGGAGAAGGGGAGCCAGAAGAGGTCGTAGTCGGGCTCGGGGTTCCAGCTGATGCCGGTGTCGTCGGTCAGCACCGTGCGCTGGCTCAGGTGCCACGCGCGCTCGGACTCGGGCGTGGCGGCGTCCTGGGTGACGAAGCCGTTGTAGGTGAAGGTCCAGACGGCGTCGAAGGTCTGGTCGCCGGCGACGGCGCCGTCGTTCTTGAAGAAGCGCTGGCGCAGCTCGTAGGTGTGCCCGGGGACGAGGTGCTCGCGCCAGTCGACGCTCTCGAGGTGGTAACCGTCGTAGGTGGGCGCCGGCGACGTCGGGCGGGCGTCGGCGTTGCCGGTCGTCCAGAGGGCGCCGCCGGTGGGGCCGAAGTAGGCCTGGTAGGTCGCGAGCGCGAGCGCGTCGATGCGCTGGTGCTGGCTGAACTTGGCCAGCAGCGTCCAGCCGCCGCTGTCGGTCGCCATGTCGCAGTAGACCTGCTGCTCGGCGATGGGACCGGCCCCGTCGGGGTCGATGGCGTAGAGCGCGCTCGCGGTCTCGCCGCTGTCGCGCGCGTCGAGGCAGCTCGCGTAGACCGGCGGCGCCGGCGTGCCCGACGCGGTGAGGATCTCGCCGGTCGACGGCTGGTAGCGGTGCCGCAGGTAGATGGGCTCGTTGCCCCAGGTGAAGCCGTTGAGCGGCGCCAGATAGCCGACGTAGCTCGTCGCGACGCCGCTGCCCGCCACGTCGACCTCGTGGGTCGTGCACGCGCGCTGGCCGCCGTTGCCCGTGTCGGACAGGGTCACCGCCCAGTCGATGACCGGGTAGACGCTCCCCTCCGGCAGCGGGAAGCCGAGGGCCGCCTCGGGCCAGGCGACGCTCGACGCGGTGGCGCGGCCGTGGAGGACGCAGGTCCCGGCGTCGCCGAAGGTGGTGGCGTCGAGGCCGAAGGCGAGGTTCCAGTACCCCTTGTTGGCGAGGCCCTCGAGGCCGCGGTAGACCGCCGCCGCGAAGAGGTAGCCGCCGGGGTTCGCGACCGGCGTGACGTTGCCGACCCCCGCGGCGTCGACGACCACGTCCTCGGCGAGCCCGTCGCAGGTGACGACGGGGTCGTCCATGTAGAGATAGGTCGTGCCCGACAGCGAGGCGGTGCAGGCGAAGCCGAGGACGGCGGTCAGGTTGCGCGCCCCGCTGGCGTCGTGGAGGAGCTCGAGGTCGCCCCCGGCGGCGTTCTCGCAGTCGAGCTTGGCGGAGCAGAAGATGTCGCTGAACTGCACCGCGATGTCGAAGAAGCCCTGCTGCGCGCGGCGGGCCAGCGAGATGTCGAAGGTGACGGCGACGTCGGTGTCGGCGACGCAGGCGATCTCGCGCTCGATGGGGGTCGGGTTCATGTAGTCGCCGGGGTCCACGGCGCCGCTCGCGTCGTAGAGCGCGTCGAGGACGAGGACCACGGTGTTGGTGCCGGTCGCGGCGTCGCAGGTGCCGACGTAGGAGAGCGAGCCCGCGCCGTCACCGAAGCCCTGGGAGGTGATGGACCGCGTCCACACCACGTCGCCGCCGCCGGCCGCGGCGTTGGTGACGGTCAGCGTGTAGTCCGCGTCGGTGATCCCCGGGAGGCTCAACGGGGCGACGTCGATCGCGAGGCGCCCCTCGGGGCCGGGCGACGAAGACTGCCCACAGGCGACGAGCGACAGCGTCGCCAACACGGCCGTGGCGTGAGCTCGAGGTCCAAACATGCGACTGTCCTGGAAGGCGCGAAGGCGTGGGCACCGCTCGGCGCGTGCGCAGGCAGAGCATAACTCGACGCAACGCAACATCAAAGAGGCCAGTAGCGCGCGTGCCCGGCATGGGCAGATTGCCAGGGCCCGGCCTCTGCGCGAGCGCACCGCAACAGATCACGCCGACCGGCGCCGCGGACGGGGTGGCGTGGTTGCGGACGCCTGGCCCGGCGGCCATACTCTGACCGACGGGTGAGCGGCGCCGCGAGCAACTCCACGGCCCCTCTCCGCCGGACGCACGGTGAGCGAGACGACCCCCATCTCGAGGGCGGAGCTCCGAGCATTACGCGAGCTCGCCGCCCCCCGCTCCGCTCCTGCCTCGGCGACCCACGGCGCGCCCGGCACGGCGCTCGTCGAGAGCCTGCCCGACGCGGTGTTGGCCTGCGACGCCGACGGCGTGCTGATCCTCGCCAACCGCGTGGCACGCGAGTGGTGCGGGGGCGACGTGAGGGGGCTCGGGCCATCCGCCTGGCCGCCGGTCACGGCCGTCGACGGCCAGCCGCTCCCCGCCGACGCGGCCCCCCTCGCGCGCGCCCTCCGCGGCGAGGAGATCCTGGACGCGGAGATGACCCTCGCCGTCGACGGCCAGCCGCTCCGCCGCGTCGTGGCCCACGCCGGCCCCCTCGGCGACGGCGAGGAGCTCCCGCGCGGCGCCCTGGTCGTGATGCGCGACGTCACCGAGCTCCGCCGGGTCGAAGAGGAGCTCCGCCGGGTGACCGAGGCCGCCGACGCCCGCCTCGCGGCACAGCGCGAGGAGCACCGGCGCCAGCACGTCGCGCTCCGCGGCGTCGTCGACAGCGTCGCCTCGCCGCTCTTCACGCTCGACCGGGACTACCGCTACACGTCCTTCAACCGGTCCCATGCCGCGGTCATGGCCGCGCTCTACGGCGGCGAGATCGCGCTCGGCCAGCGCCTGCTCGACGCCATGACGGTCGCCGAGGACCGGGCGACCGCCAAGGCCAACCTCGACCGCGCGCTGGCCGGCGAGGCGCACACCGAGGAGGCGTTCTCCGGCCCGGACGGCCCCGGACGCCAGTACTACCGCGTCTCCCACAGCCCCTTGCGCGACGACGCGGGCGCGGTCGCCGGCGTCGTCGTGTTGGCCCAGGACCTCACCGCCCGCCGCACGGCGGAGCTGGCGCTCGCGGAGAGCGAGCGCCGCTACCGGGACGTCTTCGACCACCTCATCGACGGCCTGCACCTTCAAGAGGTGCTCGAGGACGGACGCTTCCGGACCCTCGAGATGAACCCGGCGCTCGAGCGCATGACCGGCATCCCGCGCTCCCTCGCGGTCGGCAAGACGGCCGACGAGGTCGTGCCTCCGCAGGTCGCGCGCGTCGTCAACGCCAAGTGGCGGCGCTGCGTCTCCGAGGGACGGCCGACCCAGGAGACGGTCGTCCTCGACCTCCCCGTGGGCCGCCGCCACTTCCACTCGGTCCTCGTCCCGAAGCACGCCCCCGACGGCCACATCCACCGGCTCGTCGGCATCACCCGGGACATCACCGACCAGGTGCGCCGGGAGACGATCGACGCCGCGCGCATCCGCCTCGCGCAGCTCGCGACCGCCGCCTCGCTCGACGCGCTGCTCGCCGCGGCGCTCGACGAGGCGGAGAAGCTGGCCAAGAGCCGCGCCGCCTTCTTCCACTTCGTCGAGGACGACCAGCGGCTGCTCAGGCTCCAGAGCTGGTCGGCCCGGGTGATGAGCGAGGCCGACGCCGCCCCGGGCCGAGGGCGCTACTACCCCCTGTCCGAGGCCGGGCGCGTGGCGGAGTGCGTCCGCGCCGGGGAGCCGCGCCTCTGGAACGACCCCGCGGCCCCGCACCAGCCGAGGCTCCCCGAAGGCGGGGTCGCCCTCGGTCGCGAGCTCATCTTCCCCGTCGTGCGCGCCGGCCGCGTGCGCGCGGTGCTCGGCCTCGGCGGCAAGGCGACCGACTACACCGCCGACGACGTCGACGCGGTCCGGCTCATCGCGGACCTCGCGTGGGAGGCCGCCGTGCGCAAGCGGGCGGAGGCCGAGGTCGCGCGAGCCAACCGCTCGCTCCGGATGCTGAGCGACTCGAACCAGGCCCTCGTGCGCCTCCACGACGAGCCCACCCTGTTCGACGAGATCTGCCGCGTCGTCGTCGAGGTCGGCGGCTACCGCATGGCGCGCGTCGACCTCCCCGGGCCCACCGGCGTCCTCGAGCGCCGCGCCCGCGCCACCGCCGAAGCCGATCCCGGGCATGCGGAGGACCGCGCCGGAACCGACCCCACTCCCGCGGAGGAGGCCCTCCGGAGCGGGCTCCTCCACCTCGCGCGCCGTGACCAGGGCGCGACGGTCACGGGCTGGGGGAACGACGCCCTGGGCTGCCAGTGCGATGCCGTGCTCGCGATGCCGCTCACCGCCGACGGCCTGACCTTCGGGACCCTCGAGGTCCACTCGGCGGGGCGCGACGCCTTCGACGGCGAGGAGATCGCCATCCTCGGCGAGCTCGCCGTCAACCTGGCCCACGGGATCACCGGGCTCCGAGCGCGAGCGCGACGCGACCAGGCGCTCGAGGACCTCAACCTGAGCGAGCGGCGCTACCAGGACCTCATCGTGCGGATCCACGCCGCCGTGATCCTCCACGCGCCCGACGGGCGCATCGTGCTGGCGAACCCCCGCGCCCAGGAGCTGCTCGGGCTCTCCCAGGAGGAGCTCGCCGGCCGCGAGACGACGGACCCGCGCTGGCACTTCCTGCGCGAGGACGGCTCGCGCATGCCGCTCGAGGAGTACCCGGTGGAGCGCGTCCGCGCGACCGGCGAGGCGCTGTCCGGCCTCGTCGTCGGGATCCGCCCGCCCGATGGGTCACAGCCCGTGTGGGCCATCTCCAGCGCGAGCCCCGAGGTCGACGCGACGGGCACGCTCATCGGCGTCATCGTCACCTTCACCGACATCACCGACCGCCGCAACGCGGAGCGGAAGCTCGAGGCGACGGCCAAGCGCCTGAACGAAGCCCAGCGCATCGCGCACATCGGCTCGTGGGAGCTCGACCTCGAGACGAACACGCTCCAGTGGTCGGCCGAGATCTATCGCATCTTCGAGATCCCGCCGAATCGCTTCGAGGCGTCCTACGAGGCGTTCATCAACGCGGTGCACCCCGAGGACCGGGCGCGCGTGGACGCGGCGTATCAGCGGTCCCTCCAGACCCGGGAGCCGTACTCCGTCGACCACCGCCTCCTCCTCCGCGGCGGCCGCGTCCGGCACGTCCACGAGCAGTGCGAGACCTTCTTCGACGGCGACCGGCCGCTGCGCTCGGTCGGCACGGTGCAGGACGTCACCGACCGGAAGCAAGCGGAGGCGGCGCTGCGCGAGCGCGAGTCCTTCATCCGCACCATCCTCGACTCGGTCGACGAGGGCTTCATCGTCATCGACCGCGAGCTCCGCATCATCGCCGCGAACCGGGCGTACTGCGAGTCCGTCGGCCGCGCCGAGCCGGCCGTGCTCGGACACCACTGCCACGAGGTCGGCCACTCCCTCGCCCACCCGTGCTTCACGATCGGTGAGGTCTGCCCGGTCTGGAAGACCTTCAACAGCGGCGTCGCGCACCGGGGCGCCCACATCCACGTGACGCCCGACGGCGAGGAGCGGCACATCGAGCTCCGCGCCTACCCCATCACCGACGCGAGCGGCGCCGTCATCTCCGCCATCGAGACCCTCACCGACGTCACCGAGCGGCGGCAGCTCGAGGAGCAGCTCCACCAGGCGCAGAAGATGGAGGCCATCGGGACGCTGGCCGGCGGCGTCGCCCACGACTTCAACAACCTCCTCACCGGCATCATCGGCTACGGCAGCGTGCTCCGCTCCGAGCTCGCCCCCGACGATCCGCGCCAGTCCTCGCTCAGCGAGATCCTCGACGCCGCCGATCGCGCCGCGCAGCTGACCCGCGGGCTCCTCGCCTTCAGCCGCAAGCAGGTCATCAACCCCAAGCCGGTCGACCTCCGGGACATCGTGCGCAACGTCGAGAAGCTCCTCCGCCGCGTCATCGGTGAGGACATCGACCTCACCACGACGCTCCGCGGCGGCGACATGATGGTGATGGCGGACTCGGGCCAGGTCGAGCAGGTCCTGATGAACCTCGCGACGAACGCCCGCGACGCGATGCCGGAGGGCGGGAGCCTGTCGATCGGCGTCCGCGCGGCGACGTTCGCGTCGGACGACGACGTCCCCATCGCCGACATGCCTCCCGGGCGCTACGCGGAGCTCACCGTCACGGACTCCGGCGGCGGCATGAGCGAGACGACCCGGGCGAAGGCGTTCGAGCCCTTCTTCACGACCAAGGACGTCGGCCGCGGGACGGGTCTCGGCCTCGCCATCGTGTTCGGCATCGTCAAGCAGCACGGCGGCTACATCGACGTGCAGAGCGAGCTCGGCGAGGGCACGACCTTCAAGGTCTTCTTCCCGGTCATCGACGTCGTCGCCGAGGAGGCGCGCGCGGAGGTCCTCCCCCCGCCGCCGCGCGGGCGCGAGACGGTGCTGCTCGCCGAAGACGACGCCAAGGTGCGGACGCTCCTCCGCACGCTCCTCGCCCGCTACGGCTACCGCGTCATCGACGCGGCCGACGGCGCCGAGGCCCTCTCGGCGTTCACGGACCACGCGAACGCCGTGGACGTGCTGATCCTCGACGTCGTGCTCCCGAAGCTCAGCGGCCGGGACGTGTACGACGCCATCAAGGCGCAGCGCCCCGACATCCCCGCGCTCTTCATCAGCGGCTACACCGCCGACATCATCCACAAGAAGGGGATCCTGGACGAGGGGCTCCACTTCGTCGCGAAGCCCCTCGACCCCTTCGCCCTCCTGCGGCGGCTGCGCCTCATCCTCGACGCCCCGCGGTAGCCGGGCCGGCGCGGCTCAGCGTCGGGCGCCCAGCTCCTTGGCGGCGTCCACCAGGGCCTTGGCGGCCGCGACCTCGACGTCCGGCGTGATGCCGTGCCCGAGGTTGAAGATGTGGCCGGGCGCGTCGCCGTAGTCGTCGAGGCAGGCCTTGGCCGCGGCGTAGATGTGCTCGTCGCCGCAGGTCAGGACGCCCGGCTCGACGTTGCCCTGGAGCGCGAAGCGCCCGCCGGTCTTCTCGCGGATGAGCGAGAGCGGCTCGCGCCAGTCGACGCTCAGCACGTCGCACGGCAGCTCGGCGAGCCCCTCGGTCAGGTGGGCCGAGCCGAGGGCGTAGTGGACGAGCGGCACGCCCGTGTCCTTGAGCGACTCCATGATGCGCGCCGTGTAGGGCAGCGAGAAGCGGCGCCACTCGGCCAGGCTCATGGTGCCGCCCCAGGTGTCGAAGATCTGCACGGCGTCGACGCCGGCCTCGACCTGGTGGCGGAGGTAGCGGATGACCACCGTGGTGAGCTTGTCGAGGAGCTGCTCGAGGACCTCGGGCGCCTCGTAGACCATCTTGCGCACCGCGTGGCGGTTGCGGCTCGACCCGCCCTCGATGGCGTAGATGGCCAGGGTCAGCGGCGCGCCGGCGAAGCCGAGGAGCGGCACGCGGCCCGCGAGCGCGGCCTTGATCTGGCGCACCGCCTCGTAGACGTAGGCGACCTCCTCGTCGGCCCCGTCGACCCGCAGCGCGGCGACCTCGGCGGCGCTCCGGAGCGCCGGCGCGACGCGCGGCCCGCGGTCGTCGAAGCTGACCTCGAGCCCCATCCCCTCGAGGGGGACGAGGATGTCGCTGAAGAGGATGGCCGCGTCGACGCCGAGCTGGTCGATCGGCATCAGGGTGACCTCGGTGCAGAGCTCGGGCGACCGGCAGAGCTCCATGAAGGAGACCTTCGACCGGACCTCCTGGTACGAGGGCATGTAGCGTCCAGCCTGCCGCATGATCCAGATGGGCGGGCGGTCGACGGGCTGGCGCCGGCAGGCGGCGAGGAAGCGCTCGGTGGGATCCATGGTCATCGGGGCTGTCCGTTGTTCTGCTCGGGGAGGACGAAGTGGAACCAGCCGTCGACGTCGACCCAGCGCTTGTCCTCGTTGATCGTGTCCTGCAGGACGCGACCGCTGAAGGTGCCGCTGACGACTTCGCCCGGGGTGGTGCTCCACTGTTCGATGCTGATGCTGCCGTCGGAGCCCGCGACGTGGCTCCGATACTCGAGGCCGCTGATGGTGAGCTCGATCTCCGGCGGATTCGAGACCTCGGCGGGCACGAAGGGGTACTCGCCGGGCCCGTCGACGTCGATCGAATAATCGAAGGACGGGATGACGATGCCGAAGTTGAGCGTGAGGTAGATGGTCCGCGGCGAGATGACGTTGTCGCTCACCGCGAGCGAGACCGCGGGCGCGATGTGGGTCGAGCCGAAGGCGAAGTACTTGCCCGGGTTGTCGGTCAGCTCCCGATCGAGGGTGATCGGGTCCATGTCCTTCGGCGTCATCGTGATGTGGTAGACGGAGCGCCCGGTCAGGTCGAGGGTGTCGCTGCCGTCGGCCACGCCGTCCTCGGCGACGTCGCCGCCGCCCTCGTCCCCGCCGCAGGCGGGCGCGAGGAGCAGCAGCGCGGCCAGGGCCGCGTGGAGCGTCCGCCGCCGTGTCACGCCGCGCCCTCCAGGAGGATGGCGCGGGCCTCGGCGGGCGAGGCGACCTCGCGACCGGCGTCGCGGGCGACCTTGGCGAGGGCCTCGATGAGCGGCCCGTTGGACGTCGCGCGCGCGCCGTCCGGCAGGTAGAAGGTGTCCTCGAGGCCGGTGCGGAGGTCGCCGCCGAGCTCGGCGGTCTTCCGGTGGACGTCCCAGACCTCGGCGCGGCCGATGACGATCGACTGCCAGTGCGCGCCCTCGGGCATCTCCTCGAGGAGCAGCGGCAGCCACGAGGCCTTCGCGGGCATCCCGCTCGCCACGCCCATCACGAGCGAGACGTGGAGCGGCCCGGTGAGCATCCCCGTCTGCCGGTAGAGGTCGACCGAGCGCAGGATGCCGGTGTCGAAGCACTCGCACTCGGGGACGGTGCCGACCTCGGCCATGGCGTCGAAGAAGGCCTTCACCTTCTCGACGGGGTTGTCGAAGAGGATCGGCGGCCAGGCCCACTTCCCGGCCTGGGTGGCCTTGAGGTAGTTGAGCGAGCCGGCGTTGAGCGCCGCGAGCTCCGGGCGGACGCGCCGCAGGCACGCCAGCGGCCCGGCGATGTCGGGGCCGATGACGCCGGTCGACATGTTGACGAGGAGGTCCGGGGCGGCGGCGCGGATGGCGTCGACGCAGGCCGCGGCGACGTCGGGCTCCCAGCTCGGGAAGCGCCCCATCCCGGGCTCCTGGCGCCGGAAGTGGACGTGGATCACGCTGGCCCCGGCGTCGCGGGCGCGCACCGCCTCGGCGGCGAGCTCCTCCGGCGTCACGGGGACGGGGTGGCGCCCAGGATCGGTCAGGACCCCGGTGATCGCGCAGGTGATGACCGCCTTGTCGTGGCGCACGACGCCTACCTCCCTCTCGCGGCGGACGATAGCGGGTCGGAGTCACCCGCGCAACGCAGACGATTCACCGGTCGGCTTGGTCGTCGCGGCGAGTGGGAGTAGCGTGGCCGCCACCACCGTCGAGCGAGGAGTCCTGCGATGAAATACAATTATCTCGGCCACACCGGGCTCCGGGTCTCGGAGCTGTGCATGGGGTGCATGACCTTTGGCACCGGCTTCTTCGGGATCGGCCAGGTCGACCGTGACGGCGCACGCGCGCTCGTCGGCCGCGCCATCGAGGGGGGCATCAACTTCTTCGACACGGCCGACATCTACTCGCGCGGCGAGAGCGAGAGGCTCCTCGGGGCCGCGCTCAGCGACCTCGGCGTCGCCCGCGACAGCGTGGTCATCGCCACCAAGGTGCGCGGACCGATGAGCGACGCCGCGAGCGCCGGCACCGGCGACGTCAACAACGTCGGCCTCTCCCGAAAGCACATCATCAGCTCGTGCGAGGCCAGCCTGAAGCGGCTCGGCACCGACTACATCGACCTCTACCAGATCCACGGGGTCGACGCGGGGACGCCCATCCAGGAGACGATGGCGGCGCTCGACAACCTCGTGCAGCGCGGGCTCGTCCGCTACGCCGGCTGCTCGAACCTGCACGCCTGGCAGATCGTCAAGGCGAACGCCGCGGCGGACGCCCACGGCGGCGCGCGCTTCGTGTCGCTCCAGGCCTTCTACGCGCTCGCGGCGCGCGACCTCGAGATCGACCTCCTGCCGATGTGCCGGAGCGAGGGCGTCGGCGTGATGGTCTGGTCGCCCCTGGCCGGCGGCTTCCTGAGCGGGAAGTTCCGGCGCGACGCGTCCAACCCCGACGGCTCGCGGCGGGCCGGCTTCGACTTCCCGCCGATCGACAAGGAGCTCGCCTACGACGTCGTCGACGCCCTCGACGCGATGGCGAAGGAGAAGGGGGCGACGATCCCGCAGCTCGCCCTCGCCTGGCTCCTGCACCAGGCGGGCGTGACGACGGTCATCATCGGCGCCAAGAAGATGAGCCAGCTCGAGGACAACCTCGGCGCCCCCGACGTCCGCTTCAGCGACGCCGAGCTCGCCCGCCTCGACGAGGTCGCGAAGCGCAAGCGGGTCTACCCGGAGTGGATGATCCAGCGCCAGGCACGCTGAGCTTCGCGGCGCGTGGGGGCGGCGGCGCGGCCGCCGCGCTCACGCCTGCTCCGGCTCGGTGTCGTGGAAGCGCGTGAAGTCGATGGAGACGTGCCCGTCGGGGTGCGTCTCCACGACGTCGACGAAGCGCTGCCCGAGGCGGAAGTCCTCGGGGAAGTAGTAGACCTGGCGGGCGTGGATCGTCTGCCCGTAGGTCGAGTCGAAGCCCATCAGCACGCAGATGAGGCCGACGATGCGCTCGTCGCCGCCGTGCGCGAGCGAGGCGAGGCAGCTGTCCCCGTCGACGACGTGCATGACGGTCCAGCTCATCGTGAAGAGCGGCGAGCTGTCGCGCACGAGCGCGAGGTCGTGGACCCGCCCCATGCGCTGCCCCTCGGGGCTGACGTCCTCGACCAGCGCCGAGACGCGCATCGTCGCCTCGACGACCTCGTTGCCGCGCGCGTTGCCGACCCGCAGCATCAGGGTGGGCGCGCCGTGGTAGCGCGAGACGGTCACGACCTGGCTGAAGACGACGTGGGACCTGGGCCGCGAGGCCTTCGCGAAGATGAGCCCGGTCACCAACGCGGCGAAGATGACGGCGAGCCCCGCCTGCGCCGTCACCAGGACGTGGGCGTAGTCCGATATCGGAGACATCGCCCCGTATCCGATGGTGGACATCGTCTGGACGCTGAAGGCGAAGGCGTCCATGAAGGAGCCCTGCTCGAGGTTCGCGACGGACGTGGGGTCGAGCAGGTAGAGCCCGGCGAAGAGCACGTTGAACGCCAGATAGAGCGCCACGAAGACCGCGAAGAAGCGCGTCCACGAGCCCTGCATCAGGTAGAAGTAGAGGTCGCGCTGGATGGCGCTCGGCGTCCCGATGCGGACGGCGCCCCCGATGCGCCGACGGCCCGGCGGGGCGGCCCCGTCCGGCCGGAGGACGGCGGGCCTCGGTGTGG
>SBGO01000725.1 GCA_006226565.1 Deltaproteobacteria bacterium
TCGAGTGCGCGCCGGTGGCGGGGTGCGAGGGCCCGGCCCCCGACGGAGAGCCGCTCGCCTGTCCGTGATCGACGCGGGCGCCCGCCCGAGCGCGCTGCGAAAGGCCCTGAAATCCACTCCGGCGGCGCCCGAACGCGCCCGCCGCGCACGCGACGCACGCACGGCGCGGGCCGCGCGAATCTCCGCTGAAATCGAAGGGGCTCGTGGTGTAAGGTGCCGGCGCCGGACCCGTTGGCTCCGGGTCTCCCCAAAAAACCCGAGCACGTGTCGAGCCAAGGCGGACCATGTATCGCATCACCCTTCCCCTCGTCGTCCTCGCCTCCCCTCTCCTCCTCCTGCTGACCAGCGGCTGCCCCGGCGGCGGCGGCGGCGGCTCGACCCCCATCGCTTCCTGCGGGAACGGCGAGATCAACGGGTTCGAGATGTGCGACGGCGAGGCCTTCGCCCGCGGACGCGCCTGCGACGCCTACGGCCTCGCAAACGGCGATGTGCAGTGCAACGTGAACTGCACGCTGAACTTTGCGACCTGCTCGTACCAGGACTATTGCACCGCAAACGACCTGTACAACGACGGCAACTGCGACCCCTGCGACGCCCTCGGCGGCGTCCGCGACCCCGACTGCGCCGTCGTCTGCGCCGGTGACGGCACCTGCGCGGACACCTACGAGCCGCTCGTCGACGCCTACACCTGCCGGCGCCTCGGCCTGGTCGACCCCGACTGCGGGCTCTGCGGCAACCGCATCCTCGACGGCAACGAGCTGTGCGACGGCACCGCCTACGACCCGAACGCCTACAAGTGCGAGGCCTTCGGCTACTACGGCGGGCAGATCCGCTGCCGTCCCGACTGCGGCCCGGACTTCTCGACGTGCCTCGTGTCCGACTGCGGGGACGGCCAGGTCGACGGCTTCGAGGAGTGCGACGGCACCAACTTCGGCGGCCACACCTGCGCGGACTACGCGGGCGTCGCCGGCACGCTCTCCTGCACCCAGGACTGCAAGGTCGACGCCTCGGCCTGCGTCGCGCCGGGCTGCAACAACGGCGTCATCGAGGCGGGCTCCGAGGACTGCGAGGGCGAGAACCTCGGGGGCGCGACCTGCGAGAGCCTCGGCTACCTGACCGGCACCCTGTCCTGCAACGACGCCTGTCACTTCGACGAGACGCAGTGCGTCGCGCCGGGCTGCAAGAACGGCATCAAGGAGGACAGCGAGGACTGCGAGTTCGACGGCGCGACGCCGAACCTCCAGGGCGCGACCTGCGAGAGCCTCGGCTTCGTGGCCGACGTCGGCGAGGTCCAGTGCTCGCCCGACACGTGCAAGTTCGACACCTCGAGCTGCAAGGCGCCGGGCTGCGGCAACGGCGTGAAGGAGACGGGCGAGGACTGCGAGGGCAGCGAGCAGACCCAGTGCTCGGCGATCGGCTTCGACAGCGGCACCGCGGTGTGCTCGGACTGCAAGTGGATCAAGAACAACTGCGTCGGCGGCTGCGGCAACGGCAAGAAGGAGATCAACGAGAAGTGCGACGGCGCCGACCTCGCCGGCCAGAGCTGCCTGACCCAGGGCTACGGCGAGGGCACGCTCAGCTGCAAGAGCGACTGCACCTTCAACACCACGCAGTGCTCGGCGCCGGTCATCACCTGCGGCAACGGCAAGCTCGAGCCGACCGAGCTCTGCGACGGCACCAAGATCCTCGGGGGCATCACCTGCGAGGACTTCGGCCTCGGCAGCGGCACCGTCAGCTGCAGCAACAAGTGCCTGCCCGACTTCTCGGGCTGCACCGGCGACCCCGACTTCTGCTGGGCGAACGGCCTCAACGGCAACGGCCTGTGCGAGCCCTGCGCGGGGTGGGGCGGCGAGAGCGACATCGACTGCGGCTGCTCCGGCGGCGACGTCTGCGAGGGCTACTGGCTGCCGCTCTCGGGCTACGGCGACACCTGCGAGCTGGCGACCGGCGCCCGCGACCCGGACTGCGCGCAGTACTGCGGCGACGGCAACATCCAGGCCTTCAACGACGGCAACGGCGGCCAGATCCCGGTCGAGCCGTGCGACGGCAACTCCTTCCTGCCGGACTGGAGCAGCTGCCAGGCCTTCGGCTTCACCAGCGGCACGCTCAAGTGCGACAACACGTGTCACCTCGACTTCTCGGGTTGCCACTGATTCCGACGTCTTGAGACTGCTCCACACCTCGGACTGGCACCTCGGCGCGACGCTCGACGGGGTGTCGCGCGAGCCCGATCACGCCCGCTTCCTCGACTGGCTGCTCGAGACCCTCGAGCACGAGGAAGTGGACGTGCTCGTGGTCGCCGGGGACGTGTTCGACATCGCCCAGCCCTCGGCCGAAGCGCAGCGGCAGTACTACCGCTTCCTGGCGCGCGCGGCGGCGTCGCGGATGGCGGGCGTGGTCGTCGTCGGCGGCAACCACGACTCCGCCTCGCGCCTCGACGCGCCGGCCGAGGTGCTCGGGAGCCTCGACGTCCACGTCGTCGGCGGGCTCGAGGCCGATCCGGAGCGCTGGGACCGCTGCCTGCTGCCCATCCGCGACGGCGACGGCCGCGTCATGGCGGTCGTCGCCGCCGTCCCCTTCGTCCACGAGTACCGGCTCGGCGTGCGCGCCACCCGGGGCGACGAGAAGGCGACGCGACACGAGCTGCGGCTCGCCTTCACGCGCCTCTACCGGCGCCTCGCCGACCGCGCGAGCGGGCGCTGGCCCGGGGTCCCGCTCATCGCCACCGGCCACCTGACGGCGGTGGGCGCGACGCCGGACGACTACATCACCCACATCCACCAGGTCGACCGCGCCGGGACGCTGCCGGCGTCGATCTTCGACCGCCGCTTCAGCTACGTCGCGCTCGGGCACATCCACCGCGCCTTCGCCGTCGGCGACCGCCCCGTGTGGTACTCCGGCTCGCCGGTGCCGCTCCGCCTCAAGGAGGCCGAGACCCCGCGCCACGTGCTGCTGGTCGACATCGCCGCCGACGGCGAGGCCCGGGTCGAGCGGCGGGAGGTCCCGCGCTTCCGCGACCTGGTGCTGCTCGAGGGAGACCGCGGGCAGGTCGAGGAGGGCCTCGCCGCGCTGTCCTCGGACGCGCCGCTGCCGCCCATCGTCTACGCGCGCGTCACCGTCGACGGGTACGACCCCGGTGTCCAGGCGGCGCTCCAGGAGGTCCTCGCCCAACGCGACGACGGCGACGACGCGAGGCCCCACCTCGCCGGCGTGCGGCAGCAGGCCGCCGCGCCGGTGGCGGCGCCGAGCCCGGTCGCCGACGACGAGGGGCTGCGGCCGAGCCTCCGCGACCTCACCCCGGAGGACGTCTTCCGCCGCCTCTGCGCGGACCGCGGCGAGCCCCTCGAGGACGACCTGCTCGCGGCCTTCCGCGACCTCGTCGGGGGTCCCTCGGAGGCGCTGGGCCCCGCCCCCGAGGTGCGCGCGACGCCTCAGCAGGTGCTGCTCCTGCCCCCGGAACCGGCGGAGGAGCCGTGAGGCTGCACCGCATCGCGCTCGAAAACCT
The DNA here is from genome assembly GCA_006226565.1 of Deltaproteobacteria bacterium. Classification (GTDB taxonomy): domain Bacteria; phylum Myxococcota_A; class UBA9042; order PHBI01; family PHBI01; genus PHBI01. The sequence goes on from SBGO01000725.1 coordinate 3,506, forward strand.
CAGCTCGCTGTACGGCGAGCACGTCGTGGACCTCGACGAGGACCTCGGCGGCGCCTCGCTCTTCGTCATCGTGGGGCCGACCGGCGCCGGCAAGTCCACGGTCCTCGACGCCGTCAGCCTCGCCCTCTTCGGCGAGACCCCGCGCCTCGACAACAGCCGCGCCCGGGACAAGAGCGAGGACGTCGACAGCCGCCACATCATGAGCCGCGGCACGGGCGCCTGCCGGGCGGTGCTCGACTTCTCGCGCGCCGACGGGGACGGGACGCGCACCCGCTACCGCGCGAGCTGGTCCTGCCACCGGGCCAACCGCCAGCCCGACGGGGCGTTCCAGAACGTCAAGCGCTCGCTCGAGCGGGCGCGCGAGGACGGGACCTTCGAGCTCCTCGTCGACGACCACCGCAGGAAGGTCTTCGAGCCGCACTTCGAGCGCGCGCTCGACGGTCTCACGGTGCAGGACTTCCAGCGCTCCATCCTGCTCGCCCAGGGCGAGTTCACGGCGCTCCTCAAGGCCAGCCCCGACGAGAAGGCCGCGATCCTCGAGCGCCTGACGAGCACCGAGGTCTACGCCGACATCGGGCGCCGCGCCAACGCGATGCGACGTACGGCAACCCAGGCCTTCGAGCAGGCCGAGGCCCGGCTCGAGGCGCTCAAGGTGCTGACGCCCGACGAGCTGGCGGAGCTGGAGGCGCGCCGGGCCGAGGCCGCCACCCGCCAGGCCGCGTGTCGCGTCGCGCTCGATCGCGCCGAGGCGGCCGTCCGCTGGCTGGCGCGCGAGGAGACGCTCGCGCGCGAGGGGAC
>SBGO01000536.1 GCA_006226565.1 Deltaproteobacteria bacterium
GTGGCGGAATTGGTAGACGCGCTAGGTTGAGGGCCTAGTGAGCGCTTAGCTCGTGGGGGTTCGAGTCCCCCCTCTCGCACCAAGAAGGCCTCGGGGCAAACGCCTCGGGGCCTTCGGTGTTTTTGGCCCCCGAGCCATGCAGGATGTCGCCGTGAGCCGCACCTCCCGCCCTTCGATCTTCCGCGTGCTGGCGGTGCTGCTCCTGGTGGCGACGGTGGGCGCGTGCCAGCGGCCGGAGTCGGTCGTACAGGACGCTGCGGCGGCCGCGCGAGCCGGCGACCGGGCGGGCTATGCCGCGTGCTTCACGGCGCGCTCTCGGCCCATCCTGGAGGCGTTCTGGATGGCGACCGACCAGAACAACCCGACGCTCAGCGCCCTCGGCGCGAGCGACGTGGAGATCCGGGGCGTCGCCATCTCGAAGGACCGCAACCGCGACGTCGAGCGCGCGATCGTGAGCGTGAGCGAGGGCGGCGATCGGATGCGGGTCGTGCTGCACCGGACCGGCGGCAACTGGCGGATCGATCTGCTCGACACCGAGAGCATGATGATGTCGGGCTCGCCGCTGGACTGACGGCGGAGGCCGCGCCCGTCGTGCGCGCCTTGGCCGCGCCGGCGCGCCCCACCCGCTTCCGAGGCGCCCTGGTCCCGTCGGCCCCCCCCGAGCGCACGGAGGCGGCCGGGCTCGTGCGCATCCGCGGGCCAGGGCAGCTTTCACCGCGTTCGGATTTGGGCTAGGGTCGGGTCCATGAGAGGCACATGGACAAGATGGTTCTCGGCCTTCCTTCTCGCGCTGGCGCTCGCCGCGTGCACGGACTCCCCCGAGGAGCGGTACGCGCAGGCGCAGACCGCCGCGGCGGACAAGGAGGAGGCCAAGTTCCGGACGTACTTCACGCGCTCGTCCATCGACCTGCTGAAGGGGATGGAGACGGCCGGCAAGCGGTCCGGGATGTACTACGTCAAGGATCAGACGACGCTGCTCCCGAAGGGCGACCTGGAGAACGTCAACGTGAAGGACAACTTCGCGGTGCTGACGTTCAAGGTCCGCGGCCAGAAGCAGGACGTCTGGATGTACTTCGAGGACGGCGAGTGGAAGATCGACGTGACCTCGCTCCCCGATTTCTGGGCGGGGCTCGACCGATGAGGTTCCCTACGATGGCGGCGACTCGTCTGAAGGTGCTGGTGGCTGCGGCGTTCGCCCTCGGGGCGCTGACCGCGTGCGAGCCCGGGCCGACGGAGGTCTACTACAGCATGTCGACGGCCGCCGAGATGGGCGACCTCGACGGCTTCCTCGACGGCTTCACGAAGGAGTCGCGCCCGCTCATCCAGGCGCAGCTCAGCCTCAGCGAGGCCTACGGCCAGAAGAACGACAACCCGGTGCGCCAGCTCGTCTTCGACGCCGTCGACAGCGAGAAGACCGAGGGCGACACGGCGATCCTCGAGGTGTCGAGCGGCGGTCGCAAGCAGACCATCAAGATGGTCAAGACCGACGACGGCTGGAAGATCGACACCAAGGACCTCGCCGAGTTCTGGGACGACCTGAAGAAGAACAAGCGCTGAGCCCCCACCGCCGCTCCGTCCGCGGAGCGGTGGGCGAAGGCGCGCTCTTCGGGGGTGTGGGGTGAGCGCTCTGCGCCACGCCCTCCGGGTGTCCCGGGGGCTGTCGCGCGGACCGCATCCACAGCGGACGGGGACGTCCGCCGGCCAGGTGGCCTGCGCTCGTCCCGAGCGCGGTGGGCTCGTGGCGACACCGGCGGACGGCCTGTGCGACAGCCTCGTCCCGACCGCGGCGCGGGGCCGCGCTACTTGCGGCGGCGGAAGCGGCGCATCAGCGAGCGCCAGATGCCGGCGAGCTCGTTGACCTTCAGGGCCGCGCAGGCGCCGAAGTAGGCGACGCCCGCCAGCGCCACGACGCCGAGCACCCACACGAGCAGGAGCCAGCGCCCCCGGACGGTCGCGGCGGGCCACGCGAGGTCCCAGAGCAGCACCGCGCCGACCATCACGCCCGTCGCGAGCACCATCTTGAGCACGCGGCTCATCACCGGCCCCATCCCCAGGCTGCCGAGGCGCCGCCGCAGGAGCCACACGAAGAGCACCGTGTTCACGGCGGCCGCGACGCTCCCCGCCAGCGCGACGCCGCCGTGGCGCAGCGGCACGGCGAGGACGTAGCAGAGGACGATGTTCACCGCCGCCACGATCGCCGCCACGATGGTGGGCGTCTTCATGTCCTTGTAGGCGAAGAAGACCTGCTGGAGGATCCGCGCCATCCCGATGAAGAGCAGCCCCATCGCGTGGAACTGGAGCGCGAAGGCCGTCTGCGCCGTCGAGGCCGCGTCGAACTCGCCGGACTGGAAGAGGAGCCGCACGACCTCGGGCCCGACCACGATGAGACCCGCCGTCGCCGGCAGGGTGACGAAGGCGATGAGCCGCGTCGAGTAGCCGAGGGTCTCCTTGACCGCCTCGGTGTCGCCGTCGGCGGTGTGCTCGGACAGGCTCGGCAGGATGACCTGGGCCACCGAGATGACGAAGAGCCCGAGCACCAGCTCCTGGAGCCGCACGCTGTACTGCAGCGACGCGATCGAGCCGCCCTCGAGCCCCGAGGCGATGAGCTGGCTGATGAAGACGTTCACCTGGTAGACGCCCGCGGCGAAGATGCCCGGCCCCATGATGGCCGCGACCCGCCGGACCCCGGGCCCGAAGGTGAAGTCGATGCCCCAGCGCGTCCGCGTGTGCTTGAAGAGGTAGGGGATCTGAAAGACGATCTGCAGCACGCCGCCCACCAGGAAGCCCACGACGAGGGCGTAGGACGGGTCCGGGAGCGCGGTCGCCAGGGCGATGGTGCAGAGGATGATCGCCAGGTTCAGGAGCACCGGCGTGAACGCCGACGGCCCGAAGATCTTGTGGGCGTTGAGGACCGCCTGGATCATCGCCGCGAGGCTGACGAAGGTCAGGTAGGGCCACATCAGCTCGGTCAGCGTGATGGTCAGCGCGACCTTGCCCGGGACGTCCTTGAAGCGCGACGAGAAGAAGGTCTCGATGAGCCACGGCGTCAGCAGCACGCCGAGGAGCGTCACCGCGACCACGACCAGCGTCAGCAGCGTGAAGAAGCGCGACAGGAACTGCCGCGTCTCCTCCTCCTTGCCGCGCCGCAGGTACTCGGTGAAGACCGGGATGAAGGCCGCCGTCATGGCGCCCTCGGCCAGGAGCCGGCGCAGCAGGTTCGGGATGGTCGCGGCGAGCCCGAAGGCGTCCGACGCGGCGCCGGTCCCGATGTAGATGGCGCGCACCTGCTCGCGGACGAGCCCGAGGACCCGCGAGAGCAGCGTCATCACCGTCATCACGCCGGCCGAGCGCAGGATGGAGCGGTGCCCTCGGGCGTGGCGCGTGGGATCCGGCGTGGGCGGCGACGGCGGCGCGGCCGCGACCTCGTCAGCCATCGCTGGGCCCGTCCCCGGCCGTGGCGCGCTTGGCGCCCTCCCAGAGGACGTCGAGGGCGTCCGCGTCGACGTCCCCGAAGCCCTGCCCGCGCGCCTCGAGGGCCGCCTCGACGTGCCCGTAGCGGGCGAGGAAGCGGTCCGTCGCCGCGCCGAGGGCCTCCTCGGGGTGCACGCCCAGGTGCCGCGCGACGTTCACCGCCGCGAAGAGCAGGTCGCCCACCTCGGCGGCGATGCGCGCCTGGCGCCCGGGGGCGTCGGGCGCGGCCAGCTCCGCCCGGAGTTCGGCCGTCTCCTCGTCGACCTTCGCCAGCGGCCCGGTCACGTCCGGCCAGTCGAAGCCGACCCGGGCCGCCCGGGCGGTGACCTTCTCGGCCCGCATCAGCGCCGGGAAGGCGCGCGGGACCGAGGCCGCCCCGCCCTTCCCCTCCGCCCGCTTGAGCTCCTCCCAGCGGAGGTTCAGGCGGTCGGCGTCGCCGTTCGGCTCGTCGCCGAAGACGTGGGGGTGGCGCCGGACGAGCTTGTCGCGGATGTCGTCGGCGACGTCGCCGAGGGCGAACGCGCCCTGCTCCTCGCGGATCTGCGCCTGCAGCACGATCTGGAAGAGCAGATCGCCGAGCTCCTCGCGGTGGACGGCCGCGTCGCCGCCCGCCATCACGTCGGCGACCTCGTAGGCCTCCTCGAGGAGGTGATGACGCAGGCTCGTCAGCGTCTGCGCGCGATCCCACGGGCAGCCGTCGGGCGCGCGCAGCGCCCGGACGACCTCCACGAGTCGCCCGACCGCGGGATCGTGCGCGTCGCTCACGGGTTGGGGGCCCCACCCTCCGGCGCCGCCGGGGCCTCGCTCGGGGCCGCCGGGGCCTCGCTCGG
>SBGO01000769.1 GCA_006226565.1 Deltaproteobacteria bacterium
CCGCCGTCGAGCCGCGCCCACCAGCGCCCGGCGCCCCCGCGCGATGGCCGTCAGCGCCTCCCCACGAGCGATCTGCGCCCCCGCGCCGGCAGCGAGTCGCGTCCGCGCAGCGAGGGGCCGGTGGCCGACACCTTCATGGTCAACCGCCCCGAGGCGGAGCGCCTGCGCCTCGTCGAGACGGTCATCGCGACGGCGATGGCCGACGGCAACCTGGCCAAGATCGAGGAGCGGCGCATCGATCAGCTGGTGCGCATCCTGCGCCTCGACTCGCGCTCACGGCAGCAGATCTACGCGACGATGCGCGCCGGCGTGATGCCCGAGCTGCCGACCGCCGACGAGCTGCCCGACTACGACATCCGGCTGCACGTCTTCGAGCAGGCGGCGGTGATGGCGCTCGCCGATGGCGTCGTCCATCCCGACGAGCAGCGCCACCTGCGCGAGCTGGCCATGCTCCTCGAGCTCGACATCGAGGACGCCAAGCACGCGCTCCGCAGGGCCAACTTCGCCACCGGCGGCTGAGCGAAAGTGTGATGGGGCGGGGTCTGACCCCGGAGCTTCACACTTTCCGTGGCGTCGGATGAAGAGTGTGATGGGGTGGGGTCTGACCCCGCGTTATCACACTGTCTCACTCGGGGCGTAGCCCCCGCCTTCAGGCGGAGCCTTCAGGACGCTTGCGGTACGGTGAAGGCATGGAAGGTTATCGCCGGGGTGCGCACACGGTCTATCGCCTGCACTACCACTTCGTCTTCATCACGAAGTACCGCAAGCCAGCGCTGAGAGGTGCTGTCGGCGAGCGTCTTCGGGACCTGGTGCGCGAGGTGTGTCGTGAGATGGACATCGAGATCATCCGGGGCCACGTTCGTCCCGATCACGTACATCTGATGCTGAGCGTTCCTCCGAAGTGGGCTCCGAGCGTCGTGATGAAGCGCGTAAAGGGGAAGGCGTCGCATCACCTTCTCCGTGACTTCCGGCACATGCAGAAGGACTTCTGGGGTCGGCACGTCTTCGCGCGTGGCTACTTCGTGGCTACGACAGGCAACGTGACGGACGAGTTGGTGAAACGGTACATCGAAGAGCAAGACGTGCCGGGCCCTGCCGACGAAGCGTTCAAGGTGACTGAATAGTCCGCGCTTCATGACGGCGCTCGCTAGTCGACTTCAGTCGACCAGCCCGAAGCCACCGCCTTCAGGCGGTGGTCGACGGCGTTCACTTTTCAGAGGGGGCCGGAGAAGGTGTCGCAGGCGTCCATGCGGCCGGACTCGAAGCCGCGCTTGAACCACTTCGTCCGCTGCGCGGAGCTGCCGTGGGTGAAGGTCTCGGGGCGGACGCGGGCGCCGGCCTGCTTCTGCAGGGCGTCGTCGCCGATGTGGGAGGCGGCGTTGAGCCCCTCCTCGAGGTCCCCGCGCTCGAGCAGGTCGCGACGCGCCGTCGAGTGGGCCCACACGCCGGCGTAGCAGTCCGCCTGCAGCTCCTGGCGCACCGACATCGCGTTCGCGCCGTCGGGGTCGCGCTGCCGCGCCGCGTGGACCCGCGCGGCGACGCCGGTCAGGTTCTGGACGTGGTGGCCGATCTCGTGCGCGAGGACGTAGGCCTGCGCGAAGTCCCCCGGCGCGCCGAGGCGGTCCTTGAGGACGCGGTAGAAGCCGAGGTCGATGTAGGCGAGCTGGTCCGCAGGGCAGTAGAAGGGGCCGGTCGCCGAGCTCTGGAGCCCACACGCCGAGCTCACCTCGTCGCTGAAGAGGACGAGCTTCGCCGGGCGCCAGGTCTGGCCGTTCTTCGGCAGCTCCTTGGCCCAGAACCCCTGGATGTCGTCGAGGACGAAGGACACGAAGGAGACGAGCTCCTGGTCCTGCTTCGACACGGTGGCCTGCGCGCCGCCCTGTCCGCTCGCCGTCGCCCCGGTGGGCGCGGTCGCGCCGCCGCTGAAGAGGTCGGTGCCGAAGAGCAGCGCCAGCACGATCGCCACCAGGCCGCCGCCGCCGGCCGCGAACCCCGTGGCGCGTCGCCGCGCGCCACGCTGGTCGATGACGTTGTCGCTCTTATATCCGCGCTCCCACTTCATCGCTCGGCCTCCGCGTCGCTGGACCCGTCGCCGCGGACCGTAGCGCGTGGCGCGCCGGGCGCCAATGGCCGAACGGGTCGAGGCGTGCGCCTCAGCCGCGCACCTCGTGCGGGAGCAGCGCGTGCCAGTTCACCCGGGCGCGGAGCATCGACAGGATCGAGTAGAAGCCCCACTGCAGGCGGTTGATGAAGGTGTAGTCGGGCGGCACCGGCGGGATGTTCGGCATCCGCGGGATCGTCTTGCCGAAGACGGTCTCGCGCACGCCGTCGAGGACGCGGTCGATGGACTCGCGGGTGAACGCCGAGGTGAAGTCGAAGGGCGCGTCCGTCAGCGCCGGCCGCATGATGTAGAGCGAGAACTCGCGGTACAGCCGGAACATCTTGGGGTCGCTGCGGTCGAGGTGGAGCGCGTGGGCGAGCGCGGCGTCGAAGCGGTCCCAGTCCCGGGCGTCGTTGGTGCGGGTCGCGATGATCGCGTGGCGCAGGTAGCTGCGCATGTCGGAGCGCATCCAGTCGGGGAGCTCCTTCACGCAGCCGTAGTCGAGCAGACACACCGTCCCGTCGTCGGGGAAGAGGTAGTTGCCCGGGTGCGGGTCCGCGTTGAAGAGCCCGAAGCGGTAGAGGCTCGTGAGCACGGCGTGGGTCAGGAGCGAGCCGTAGCGGTCGCGCGCGGCCTGGTCCTCGGTCTCGCAGACCTCCTGGAGCGAGCGCCCGACGATGAGATCGGTGGTCAGGACGCGCCGCGTGCTCAGCCCCGGGTGCACCGCCGGGATGACCAGCTCGCGGTCGTCCGCGAGGAGCTGTCGGAAGCGCATCTGCGTGGCGGCCTCGCGCTCGTAGTCGAGCTCCTCGAGCAGGCGCTCGCGGATCTCGGCCATCACGTCGCGCATGTAGCCGCGGGTGGCGCGGCCGGCGCCCAGCATCGTCATGAACGGCGACATCAGGGCCTGGAACATCTCGGCGTTCTTCAGGTCCGAGCGCATCGCGCGGTCGACGCCGGGGTACTGGATCTTCACGGCCACGCGGCGGCCGTCGGGGAGGGTGGCGCGGTGCACCTGGCCGATCGACGCGGCCGCGAAGGGCTCCTCCTCGATGTCGGTGAAGTGGCGGTCGAGCGCGCCGAGCTCCGCCTCGAGCACCGGGCGGACGGCGCTCCACTTGAGCGCCGGGGCCTGCTGCTGGAGGCGCGCGAGGACGTCCTGATAGACGCCCACGAGCTCGGCGGGGACGGCGCCGTCCATGTACGACACCATCTGGCCGAGCTTGAGGGCGACGCCCTTCATGTCGCCGAGGGTCTTGAACGCCTTGTCCGCGAGATCCCCGTGTTTCTTGAGGGCACGCGCCGCGATCTCGCCGCGGAGCTCCGGCGGAGCCTCCACGGTCTCGCGGAAACGCTTGATGGCCACGGGCACTGCGCGCCGCCCCAGCCCGGCGAGGCGCGTCAGACGTCCGAGGCGGGAGCTCGACACCCGGCTATCACTCATGACGCAGAGCATGAGGGGCAGGGGCCGGACCCGTCAACGGGTCGGTCGCGGCCGCCGCGAGAGCCGCCGCCCGAGCCCCGGGCGATGACGGCGATCACGTCGATGGCGACTGCGTCATCGGCCGCGTGTGTCGGATGTCGGATGGCGGCCGCGGGCCTCCGCGGCCAATGTCCGACGCGTCAACCCACGCGAGGAGTCGCATCGATGAACGGAGTCCCCCTCCACCCTGCCGTCGTCCACATCCCGGTCGCGCTCGCGGTGCTCGTGCCCGCGCTCGCGGTGCTCGTGCTCGCGTTCACCTGGCGGCGGCCGGCGCAGAGCGCGCTGGCGCTGCTGGTCGCGGCCCAGGGCCTGATGGTCGCCGGCGGCTTCGTGGCGATGAGCACCGGCGAGGAGACCGAGGAGGTCGTCGAGCGCGTGGTCGCCGAGTCGGCCATCCACGAGCACGAGGAGCGCGCCGAGGTCTTCGTCTGGACCGCCGTGGCCGGGCTCGTGCTCGCCGGGGCCGCGCTGGCGTTGTCGCAGCGGAACAAGGCGGGCGCGGCTCGGGCCGTGCTGATCGCCTTCACCGTCACCTCGCTGGGGGTCGCCTTCCTCGGGTTCCGCACCGGCCAGGCCGGGGGCGAGCTCGTCTACGTTCACGGGGCCGCGAGCGCCTACGCCACCGGGGGAGGCGCCGAGGCGCCGGCCGCGCCGCCCCGCGCCGGCCGCCATCACGACGACGACGACGACGACTGACCGGGCCGCC
>SBGO01000629.1 GCA_006226565.1 Deltaproteobacteria bacterium
GCGGTGCACCGGGTCGAGGCGATCGAGCTCGCCCTCGACGTCCTGACGCGCCCGGCGTTCGCCGAGCAGGCCGCGACCCTCGCCCGCGAGCTCGGGACGCCGACCTGGCGCCGCGCGCTCGAGCAGATGCGCGGCCACCTCGTCCGCGCCGCGCCCGCCCCCCTCCTCCACGGCAACGACGAGGGCGAGCTCGGCTGGCGGATCCGCCTCGGCCGCCACGACCTCGAGGTCGCGCCGGTCTTCGTCCGCCCCAAGAAGACCGGCGGCGGCCTCGTCGTCCGCAAGCTCGCCGTCGCCACCCTGACCCGCGAGCCCCGGCGCTGGCGCCACCCGGCCGACGAGCACGTCCTGGCCGAGCTCACCGCGGGCGACCACGGCGCCCCGTACCGCGCCATCCAGCACCTCGCCGAGCACCCGCGCGTCCTGCTCGACCCGAACACCGACGCCCCCGTCCACGTGCGCCGGACGACGCTGGTCCAGGCGGTCCGCGAGGACGGCGACGGCGCCCGGCTCGGCCTCGAGCTCGACGGCGAGCTGCTGCCCCTCGACACCGCCCGCGACCTCGTCCGGCGGGCCCAGGCGGGGGTGGCCGTGGACGCCGACCCCGAGCGGCGGATCGTCCGCGTGATCGCCGTCCCACCCGAAGCCGGCGGCCTGCTCGAGACGTGGGCCACCCTCGGCGACCACCTCCCAGCCGAGGCGCTCCCCGAGCTGGTCGGCTACCTCACCGAGGCGAGCGCCCACGTCCCGGTGCACGTCCCGGAGGCGCTGACCGGCGACGAGGTCGAGTCCGTCTCGTCGCCCATCCTCCAGCTCGAGGCGCCGGCCGACGGCGCGGTCACGGCACGCCTGGTGGTCCGCCCGCTCCCCGAGCGCGCCTCCGAGAACCCGGGGATGGGCCCCGAGAAGCTCCTCGCGCGCCGCGGCGACGACGTCATCCACTGCGTCCGCGACTTCGCCGCCGAGCTCTCGGCGGCCGGCGCGATGGCCGCGACCCTGGGCCTGCCGGTCCACGAGGAGGGCCTGCGCCACCAGTGGGGCTTCGACGACGTGGATGCCGTGCTCGACGTGGTGAGCAACGCCCGCCGGGCGCACCTCCCGGTCGAGTGGGGCGGCGTCGAGCGCTACCGCGTCGGGCGCGCGGTGCGCGGCTCGGATCTGGTCGTCCGCGCCGAGGGCGGCAGCGGCCGCGACTGGTTCTCCCTCGAGGGCGAGGCGGTCGGCGAGGACGGCGCCAAGGTGCCGCTGCGCGAGATCCTCCGGGCGCTCCGCGAGCGCCGCCGCTACGTCCGCCTCGACGACGGCAGCTTCGCCGCGCTCGACGCCAAGCTGAGAGGGCGCCTCGAGGCGCTGGCCGCGACCACCACCCGCGACCGCATGACGGCCCTGGCCGCCCCCCTCCTCGCCGGGCTCGAGGAGGCCGGCGTCGACGTCGGCGGCAGCGCGGCCTGGATCGAGCGGATGGCGCGCCTGCGCGAGTCGGCGGAGCTCGAGGTGGCGCTCCCGGGGACGCTCCGGGGCGAGCTGCGCGACTACCAGCGCGAGGGCTTCCGCTGGCTCGCCCGCCTCGCCCACTGGTCCACGGGCGCCTGCCTCGCCGACGACATGGGGCTCGGCAAGACCATCCAGGCCCTCGCGCTCATGCTCCACCGGGGCGCGCTCGGCCCGCAGCTCGTCATCGCGCCGACGTCGCTCGGCTTCAACTGGGAGCGCGAGGCCGAGCGCTTCGCGCCGTCGCTGAAGGTGTCGCTCTTCCGCGGCGCGCAGCACGTCGGCCTCTTCGAGCAGGAGCTCGGCGCCGGCGACGTCGTCGTCACGAGCTACGACCTCGCGGCGCGCTACATCACCGACCTCAAGGCGCGGCGCTGGGCCACGGTGATCCTCGACGAGGCGCAGGCGATCAAGAACCCCGAGACCCAGCGCTCACGAGCCGTCTTCGCGCTGGACGCCGAGTTCGTGCTGGCGCTGACCGGGACGCCCGTGGAGAACCGGACCGGCGAGATCTGGAGCCTCTTCCGCGCCATCGCGCCGGGGCTCCTCGGCGGCAAGAAGGCGTTCCGCGAGTCCTTCGCGGTCCCGATCGAGCGGCTCGGGCGCAACACGGCGCGCGAGGCGCTGGCCATGACCGTGCGCCCCTTCGTGCTCCGGCGCCTCAAGCGGGAGGTCGCCAAGGAGCTCCCGCCGCGCACCGACGTGCGCCTCGACGTCGACCTCAGCGCCGCCGAGCGCGCGCTCTACGAAGAGCTCCGCACCTCGGCCGCCGAGAGCCTGGCAGGCCTCGCCCTCGGGCGCGAGACCGGCGAGGCCGCGCAGCCGCAGCAGCAGCGCTTCATGGTGCTCCAGGCCCTGACCCGGCTCCGCCAGCTGGCCTGCCACCCGCGGCTCGTGGACGCGCGCAGCGAGGTCCGCTCGAGCAAGCTCGCCGTCCTGCTCGAGCTCGTCGAGGAGCTCCGCGACGAGGGCCACCGGGCGCTCGTCTTCAGCCAGTTCACGACGCTGCTCGCGCTCGTGCGCAGCGCGCTCGACGAGGCCGGCATCCGCTGGCGCTACCTCGACGGGCAGACCTCGGCGGCCCAGCGCCGGGTCGAGGTCGACGCCTTCCAGGCCGGCGACGGCGACGTCTTCCTGCTCTCGCTGAAGGCCGGCGGGACCGGCCTGAACCTCACGGCGGCCGACTACGTCGTGCACCTCGACCCGTGGTGGAACCCGGCGGTCGAGGACCAGGCGACCGACCGCGCCCACCGCATCGGCCAGGACAAGCCGGTGACGGTCTACCGGCTGGTGGCGCGCGGCACCGTCGAGGAGGGCATCATGGCGCTCCACGACGACAAGCGTGAGCTGGCCGAGGCCCTCCTCGCCGGCACCGACGCCGCCCGCGCGCTCACCGTCGAGGAGCTCGCGGCGCTCGTCCGCGGGAGCGCCGAGACCCGCGGCGGCGCCGACAGCGACGAGGCCTGACGCACGCTCGCGGACGCCCCGGGCGCTGGCGGGCAGGCGACGACGGGCGCCGCGGCACTCGGAGCTTTCGGGCGCTGCCCAGCTGCGGTAGGGTCCCGCGGACCCGCGCGGGGCCGGGATGGCCGCCGCGCCAAATCGAGGGAGAATCCCATGTCCACGCTCAAGCCAGGGGTCGTCACGGGCGACGACTACAAGACCCTGCTCGCGGCCGCCAAGAGCGGCGGCTACGCCTTGCCGGCCGTCAACATCGTCAGCACCAACAGCGCCAACGCGGTGCTCGAAGCCGCGGCGCTGGCCGGCGCGGACGTCATCATCCAGCTCTCGAACGGCGGCGCGGAGTTCTTCGCCGGCAAGGGCATGGCGGACAAGCACCAGGCCAAGGTCCTCGGCGCGGTGTCGGCGGCCCGCCACATCCACCTGCTGGCCGAGCACTACGGCGTCTGCGTGGTCCTGCACACCGACCACGCCAACAAGAAGCTGATCCCGTGGGTCGAGGGCATGCTCGACCACGGCGAGGCCGAGTACGAGCGGACCGGCAAGCCGCTCTTCACCTCGCACATGCTCGACCTCTCCGCCGAGTCGCTCGACTTCAACCTGAGCGAGTGCAAGCGGATCCTCGAGCGCATGTCCAAGATCGGCATGAGCCTGGAGATCGAGCTCGGCGTCACGGGCGGCGAGGAGGACGGCGTCGGCCACGATCTCGACGACACCGCCGACAACTCCAAGCTCTACACCCAGCCGACCGACGTGCTGCGGGCCTACGAGCTGCTCGACCCCATCGGGCACTTCTCGGTGGCCGCCTCCTTCGGCAACGTGCACGGCGTCTACAAGCCCGGCAACGTCAAGCTCCGCCCGGAGATCCTGCGCGACTCGCAGGCCCTCGTGAAGGAGCGCCACGCGACCGCCGACAAGCCGCTGGACCTGGTCTTCCACGGCGGCTCGGGCTCCGAAGAGGAGAAGATCCGCGAGGCGGTGAGCTACGGCGTGTTCAAGATGAACATCGACACCGACACGCAGTTCGCCTTCGCGGAGCCGATCGGCGCCTACGTCGAGGCCAACCCGGTCGCCTTCAAGCACCAGATCGACCCCGACACGGGCGCGCCGTACAAGAAGATCTACGACCCCCGCGCCTGGCTCCGGAAGTGCGAGCAGGGCATGGTCGCCCGGCTGCAGGACGCCTTCGAGGTCCTCGGCGCCAAGGGCCGCTCGCTGGCGAAGGACTGAGTCGCGGTCGGCGCCTCCGGGCCACGCCCGGGCCGCGCCGCGGCTCACCCGATCCCCGCCCCACCAGCGCGTCGCGCCTCGATCGAGGCGCGAC
>SBGO01000456.1 GCA_006226565.1 Deltaproteobacteria bacterium
CGCGGGCCGCGAGCACGCGCTCACCGTCGCCGCGGGGCAGACGCTGCTCGAGGCGGGCGTGGCCGGCGGCGCGGCGCTCCCGTTCTCGTGCGCGATGGGCGGGTGCGCGGCCTGCCGGGTGAAGCTCGTCGCGGGCGAGGTCGCCATGGACGAGCCGAACTGCCTCACCCCGGCCGAGGCCGACGCGGGCTACGTCCTCACCTGCGTCGCGCGCCCCCTGACCCCGGTCACGGTCGAGGTCCCCGGTTGACCAGCGTCGCCCTGAAGGCGTCCGTCGCCCCCGTCGTCCCCGCGGACGACGGCGCGGACGGCGAGTGGACGCTCCGCATGAAGGATCTCTGCAGCGCCACGGGGCTCCAGCGTCAGGCCATCCACTTCTACATCAAGGAGGGGCTCCTCCCGCCCGGGCGCAAGACCGGGCGCAACATGGCCTACTACGGGCCGGTGCACCTCGAGCGCCTCGAGCTCGTCCGGCGCCTGCAGGAGGAGCGCTTTCTCCCGCTGAAGGCCATCAAGGCCGTCCTCGACGGCGGCGACGGCCAGTACACGCCGGAGCAGCGCCAGTGGCTCCGCGACCTCAAGCGCCGGGTGGCCACGACCCTCGCGCGCGGCGCGGACGCGCCCGAGTCGGTCCCGGCGGAGCCCCTGCTCACCGCCCACGGGGTCAGCGCCGTCGAGCTCGCGGAGCTCGACGAGGCGGGCGTCGTCCCGGTGGGGCGCGACGCGCACGGGCGCCCGGTCGTCTCGGCCGCCGACGCCTGGGCCGTCGAGGCGCTCGGCGAGCTGCGGCGCCTCGGCTTCACCCCCGAGCGCGGCTTCGGCGTCGCCGAGATCGCCCTCTACGAGCGCTTCGTCAGCGCGCTCTTCGACGCCGAGACGACGCTCCTGTCCGAGCGCCTGACCCACCTCGACACCGCCGAGGCCGCGCAGATGGTCGAGCGCGTCCTGCCGCTCGTCCACCGCTTCATCACGCGTTTCCACGAGGCCAAGATCCGCCGCTTCTTCGCGGCGATGGAGTGACGGTCATGTTGAAGGGCTACGTCCAGCGTCTCCTCCCGACCCGCGTCCAGCGGGCCCTCGACCAGCTCGGCGAGATGGCCTCGGTCCTCTCCGAGATGCGCGACCCGCGCGTGATGAGCTCGCTCGGGCCGTCCGCGGTGCGCGGGCTCCTCCTCAAGCGCGGCAAGCAGGGGCGACCGACCCTGACGCCCTCCCATCACCAGGCCTACTTCGACTGGAGCTACCCGGGCGACCAGCCGGAGATGGCGGAGCTGTACGCGCGGGCCAAGCGCGGCCAGTGGGACGGCGACGACCTGCCGTGGCACCTCGACGTCGACCTCGAGAACGCCGACCAGGGCATGTTCCCGTTGGACTTCCTCGACTGGGAGCTCGGCGAGGAGCTCGGCATCAAGCTCACCCCCAAGGAGCGCGTGCGCCTCATCACCGACATGGGGACGTGGTCGCTCAGCCAGTTCCTCCACGGCGAGCAGGGGGCGCTGCTGGCGGCGGCCCAGGTCACCGAGGCGGTCCAGTTCATGGACGGCAAGCTCTACGGGGCGACCCAGGTCGTCGACGAGGCGCGCCACGTCGAGGTCTTCGCGCGCTACCTCGAGACCAAGGCCGAGAAGCTCTATCAGATCAACGACAACCTCTTCACCATCATCGACGCGCTGATGTCCGACGGCCGCTGGGACCTCAAGTTCCTCGGCATGCAGATCATGGTCGAGGGGCTCGCCCTCGGCGCCTTCGGCACGATGTACAACAAGACGCGCGAGCCGCTCCTCAAGGAGCTGCTCAAGAACGTCATCCAGGACGAGGCGCGGCACGTCCACTACGGCGTCGTGGCGCTGCGCGAGCACATCACGGGCGAGCTCGACGAGCGGGAGCGGCGCGAGCGCGAGGACTGGGCCTTCGAGGTGGCGATGCTGATGAAGAACCGCTTCTTCGCCTACGAGGTCTACGACGAGTGGTTCTCGCACAAGGTGAGCCGCGCGAAGTGGCGGGAGTTCATCGGCCGCTCCCCCGGGATGGAGGAGTTCCGGACGCTGATGTTCAGCCGGCTCGTGCCGAACCTCCGCGAGATCGGCCTCCTGTCGGACCGCATCAAGCCGCACTGGGAGCGCGTCGGGCTCATGCGCTTCGCCAACGGGCGCGCCGCCGACAAGGTCACGGCGGAGGACCTGCTCAGCGGCGAGGCGCGCGCCATCGCCGCGTGAGCGGTATGCATTGATCGACGTTGATCAACGCATCTCAGACGTCGCTGAACTTCCGCTGGATGTAGTCGCCGTAGTCGGTCTGCACCGGCGCGTAGTCCGCGTCGAGCAGGGGCGAGCTGATGAGGAAGTCCGCCGAGGCGCGGTTGCAC
Source organism: Deltaproteobacteria bacterium (assembly GCA_006226565.1). GTDB lineage: Bacteria > Myxococcota_A > UBA9042 > PHBI01 > PHBI01 > PHBI01. The sequence continues at coordinate 2,366 of SBGO01000456.1, forward strand.
GCGATCGGCACGTTGTAGAGCACGGAGATCCGGAGCAGCGCCTTGACGTCGACGTCGTGGGGGTGCGGCTCCATGGGATCCCAGAGGAAGATCACCATGTCGATCTCCCCCTCGGCGATCTTGGCCCCGAGCTGCTGGTCCCCGCCGAGGGGGCCGGACTTCAGGATGGTGATCTCGCCCGGCGTCGCGCCGGCGAGCTCACCGTGCTCGAGCGCCTCGCGCACGAGGCGCCCGGTGGTGCCGGTGCAGACGAGGTCGTGCCCGGTGAGGCGCGCGGCGTTGTAGCGGACCCACTCGAGCAGGTCGCGCTTGCGGTTGTCGTGCGCGACGAGGCCGATGGTCTTCTTCACGGTGGACACAGGAACCTCCGAAGGGGGCCGGCCGTGTGTCGACCCTCTTCGGGAGGTCTACACCCTACGTGTTTCGGTGACGAGTCACGTTTTCGGGGGCGCCACGCGGCGCTCCCGGGCCGGGACGCTCAGCCGCCTTCCTCACCCGCGTCAGGCTTGGCCGCGGGGGCCTCCTCCGGCGTCGGGGTCACGGCGGGGGCGGGCGGCTCCGCCTTGGGGGCCGTGTCCGCCGGCGGCGGGGTCTTCTTCCCCTCGAGCTTCTCGAGGGCCTTGCGCGCCTTCTCGGTCTCCTTCTGGTAGGAGACGACCTCGCGCTGGCGGTCGAGGAGGATGCTCTGGCGCTCGGAGGCCTGCTCCTTGAAGTTGAGGCGCTCCTCGTTGACGTTGGCGCCGGACTTGCTCTTGGCGGCCATCAGCGCGTCGAACTTCGCCAGCTCGTAGTTGGCCTTCGCCGCCCACAGCGCGGCGTCCGCCTCCTCCTCGCGCGCCTTGCGCTCGTCGAGGAGCGCCTTCTGGTAGGCCTCGCGCGCCTCTTCGACGGCCTGGAGCTTCTCGGCCGACTTCAGCTCGCCCTGGCCCGCCTTCTTCTCCGCACCGAACTTCTGCTTGGCGGCGGCGGCCTCCTGCCCGTAGACGCCCTTGGCCTGCGCGATGGCCTTCTCGTAGGCCGCCTTCGCCACGGCGTAGGCCTTGTCGCGCTTCGCCTCGGCCGCCTCGAGGGCCTTGTCGAGGCTGCTCTCGGCGCGGTCGACCTTGGTCTCGGCGGCGGAGATGTCGCGCTCGGCCTTCTCGGTGGCCTTCTCGGCCGCCGCGACGTCCTTGTTCGAGGTCTGGATGGCGAGCTTGCTGTCGCTGTAGGCCGCCTTCGCCTTCTCGACGTCCGCCTTGGCGGCGGCGACCTTCTCGGCGTCGGCGCCGCTCAGGCTCCGGACGTCCTTGTCCGGCACGGTGTAGCTGAGCCCGCCGCCGCAGCCGGTGGCCAGGGCCACGAGCGTGAGCGCGGCGAGCGCGGCGGCGCCACGGGCGAGCCGCCGGGTGGCGGTCAGAGCTGTCGTCGAGCGTCGATTCACGGCCAACCTCCTCGGTCTCCGGGCCGTCGGAAACGCTAGCCCTTCCGGGCGGCGAGGTCGATGGGCGCGGGCAGGTTTGGTAACCCCGCCGCTCAGCGGACGCTGATCCGCACCCCGTCCTCCGGGCGCCCGCGACCCACGGAGACCTCGTGATCCCCCGGCGCCAGCGGCCAGCTCGTCGCGAACGGCGGCCCGACCGTCGCGACCGGCTCGCCGTCGACGAAGAAGGTCACGGGCTCCGCGCCGTCGGCCACCGCGTGGAGCCGCACGCGCTGCACGTCGCGCGTCTGCCCGCGGTCGATGAAGAAGCGGTCTCCGGCGAGCGGGCTGACGAGCTCCGGGGCGGCGGCGAGGACCGCCGGCCCGACGCCGGGGCAGCGGGGGGACCACGCCTCCGGCGCGACCCGAACGCGGTTGTCGGTGGCCCATGCGCGCCACGCGGCGGGGATGCGGGCGAAGGACACGCGCTCGACCTCGGCCTCGGGACAGG
>SBGO01000772.1 GCA_006226565.1 Deltaproteobacteria bacterium
CGCGCCGACGACCAGCGCCGCCAGGCCGAGGAGCGCCGGGTCGAGGAGGCCCGCCGCCGGGCCGAGGCCGAGCAGCGCCGCCAGGACGAGGAGAAGAAGCGCGAGGAGGAGCGCAAGCGCCGCGAGGAGCAGCGCAAGCGCCTCGAGGAGCAGCACCGGGGCGGCGGCCGCGGCCGGTAGTCACGCGCACGGAGGCGCGGGCGTCCCAGCGGCGTCGTGCCGGTTCGGCACCGACCGAGCGAGCGATTGAGCCACTGAGGGCACGGAGGACACGGAGCTGGTCGCGCTCCGCGCCTTCGTGCCCTCCGTCGTTCGAGAGTCGAGCGCCGAAACGTCCACGCCGGTCGCCCCCGAGACGGGGCGCGCGCAGGGAGAATCGGCGACTCAGGCGCTCTGCGTGTTCCCGGCCTGTTCGGCGAAGCGCGCCTGGATCTTCTTCAGGAGCGGCGCGAGCACGTTGAAGTCGAGGCCCGAGCGCATCGCCAGCGGCGTGAAGAGGAAGTCGACCAGGTAGAAGTCGCTGAAGACGTTCAGGTTCGGCGCGTTGAGCTTGGCGTAGCGGTCGAAGAAGAGGAGCTGCTTGAGGATGAGCAGGAACTCGCTCGGCAGGGTGATGCCGTAGCGGTAGGCGACCTTGGTGATGTCGGGGAGGAGCTCCTCGTACTTGATGTCCGCGAGGTTCTTCTCGACGAGCGGCGCGTAGACCTTCTCGAGGTCGGCGACGAGCTCTTCGCGGTCGCAGCCCGACTTCACCGCGCCGATCTCCGTCATGACCTCGGCGAGCGCCGCGTAGTCCCGCGCGGTGAACGCGAGGACGTAGCGCATCACCTGATGGCGCTGCTCGTTCGTGAAGCGGCCGATGATGCCGAAGTCCAGGAGCCCCACCGCCGGCCCGTCGGGCAGCATCATGAGGTTGCCGGCGTGGGCGTCGCCGTGGAAGAAGCCGTCGAGCATCATCGTCATCAGCCACGCGCGCAGCCCGTGGCGGAGGTAGGTCTCGGCGTCGATGCCCGCCGCGGCGATGCCCTCGGCGTCGTCGGCCTTGAGCCCGCGGAAGCGCTCCATCACGAGCACCCGCCGGGTCACGAGCCCCTCGCAGGGCCGCGGCGCCTTCACGTCGTCGATGCCGTACTTCTCCATGAGGCCGTTGAACTCGCGGAGGTTCGACGCCTCCTTGCAGAAGTCCAGCTCCTCGTGGATGGTCCGGTTGAAGTCCTCGATGACGCCGCTCATGTTGGCGAGCCGCGCCCCCTTGAAGAGCTTCTCGGTCACCCAGGCGCCGCGCCGCATCCACCACAGGTCGGCGTCGACCACCGGCCGGATGCCGGGGCGCTGCACCTTCACCACCACCTCGGCGCCGTCGACGAGGGTCGCCGCGTGGACCTGGGCGACCGACGCCGAGCCGAGCGGCTCGTCGTCGAAGGACGAGAAGACCTCGGAGATCGGCCGCCCGAGCTCCTCGGCCACCGTCGCCTTGAGCGTCTCGAGCGGGAAGGGCTTCACCCGGTCGAGGCAGCGCTGGAACTCGTCCGAGTAGCGCTTCGGGAAGAGCCCCGGGCTCGACGCCACGACCTGCCCGAGCTTGATGAAGGTCGGGCCCATCGCCTCGAAGGTGAGGCGCACGATGCGCTCGTTGTGGAGCGGCTCGTAGCGCTCGCGGCGCCGGAAGGCCCACCACACGAGCCGCCGGACCCCGGTCTTCGAGTAGACCCAGGCCCAGAACATCCAGGCCAGGAGCAGCGCGATCTTGAACGCGCGACCGATGACGCGGAACACCGGCTACTCCGCGCCGTCCAGGAGGACCCCGTCGGCGACGAGGCGCGCGATGTCGGCGTCGTCCCAGCCCAGCTCGCGCGCGATCTCCGCGGAGTGCTCGCCGAGCCGCGGCGCCGGCCCCGGAGGAGCGGCGTCGCGCGGACGTGCCGGGGTGCGGAGGCGCCGGTGCCCGGCCGCGTCCTCGATGACGTTCTTGCGGGCGACGTGGAGCGGGTGCGCGGCGAGCTCCTCGGGCGCGAGCACCGGCTGGCAGCACGCCCCGGCCCAGGCGAGAGCCTCCTCCCATTCGGCGCGGGTGCGGGTGGCGAAGAGCGCGACGAGGTCGGCCTCGAGCTGGGCGTCCCCGAACTGCCGGCGACGCCACTCGGGCTTGCCGACCGCCTCGCAGAAGGCCTTCCAGAACTTGGGCTCGAGGGGGGCGACCCCGAAGAAGCCGCCGTCCTGGGTCGCGTAGACGCCGTAGTAGGGCTGACCGCCGGTCAGGAGGTCCCGCCCGCGCGGCGCGATCCCGCCGCCCCCGCCGATGAGCGGCGCGATGGCCGCGGTCAGAAAGCCGAGCGCGCCTTCGGTCATCGACACGTCGAGGAAGGCGCCGCGGCCGCTGGTCGTGCGGGCGTGCAGCGCGCTCAGGATGGACACCAGGGACCAGAGGCTCCCGCCGAAGTCCGCGACCTGGACCGGCGGCACGGCCGGCGGGCGGTCCGCGGGCCCCGCGAGCCCGACGACCCCCGCCAGCGAGGCGTAGTTGAGGTCGTGCCCGGGCTCCGCGGCGTAGGGCCCGTCCTGCCCGAAGCCGCTGAGCGCGCAATACACGAGCCCCGGGTTCGCCGCGCTCAGGGCGGCGTAGCCGAGCCCGAGCCGGTCCATGACCCCGGGCCGGAAGGACTCGATGACCACGTCGGCCCGCGCAGCCAGCGCCGCCGCGAGTGCGGCGCCGGCCGGGGCCTTGAGGTCGACGGCGAGGGAGCGCTTGCCGGCGTTCAGCGCGGCGAAAGCGTGGCTCACCTTGCCGGCGAGCGGCGGCATCCAGCGCAGGTAGTCGCCCCCCTCGGGCGCCTCGACCTTGACCACGTCGGCGCCGAGGTCTGCGAGCACGAGGGTCGCGTACGGCCCCGGCAGGAGCCGGGTGAAGTCGACGACCCTCAGGCCCGCGAGGGGGAGCGTGGCGCTGGTGGCCACCGCCTCTACTACAGGATCTCTTGGAGCTTCATCGCCAGGCCCATGTCGCCCTCGACCTGGACCTTGCCGAGCATGAAGGCCTGCATCGCGTCGAGCTCCTCGGCGTCGATGGCCACCAGGTCGTCGTCGCCGACGGTGATGGTCACGTCGGCCTCGCCGTCACCCTCGGTGACCGCGACCGCCTTGCAGTCGACGATCCAGATGCCAGCGGCGGCGCCGGTGACGTCGAACTTGAAGATGCCGTCGATCTCCTTGGCCTTGGCCGGATCGGCCTTCAGCTGCTCCTCGATCTTGGCGAAGACTTCCTTCGGGCTGCCCATCAGATCGCTCCTTGATCTCTTGCGTGGGATGGCGGATGCCAGCGGTAACGACAACCCCGGTAGCACGCCCGTTCTCGCAACGTCAATCGACCACGCGGGGCGAGCCGCGCCGGGCGCGGACGGCGCTTGCCTGGGGCCGCCGGGTTGGGCAAGGTACGCCGTCATGGCTTCCAGGATCCAAGCGTGCTTCGAGCGTCTCCGCACCTCCGGGCGGCGGGCCTTCATCCCGTACATCACCGCCGGTGATCCGGACCTGCCGACGACGGCCGCCGTGCTCGACGCGCTGGCCGACGCGGGCGCCGACATCATCGAGCTCGGGGTCCCGTTCTCCGACCCCATGGCGGACGGCCCCGTCATCCAGGCCGCGATGACCCGGGCGCTCGCCGCAGGGACGACCTTCGCCGGCGTCCTCGACGTCGTGCGCGGGTTCCGCGCGCGCCACCCCGACACGCCGGTGGTCCTCTTCGGCTACCTCAACCCGCTCTACCGCCAGGGGCTCGACGCCGCCTGTGCCCGCGCCGCCGAGGCCGGGGCCGACGGCTTCCTCGTCGTCGACCTGCCGCCCGAGGAGGCCGCGCAGCTCACGGTCCACACCAAGGCCGCCGGGCTCGACTTCATCGCGCTCTTCACCCCCACCTCGGACGACGCCCGCATCGCGGCCATCGCCGAGCACGCGAGCGGCTTCGCCTACTACGTCTCGATGGGCGGCGTCACCGGCGACACCCTGAGCGACTTCGCCGCGGTCGAGGCCCGCGCCGAGCGGGTACGGGCCCTCACGGGGCTCCCGGTGTGCGTCGGCTTCGGCATCCGCACCGGCGAGGACGCGGCGCGCATCGGGCGCTTCGCCGACGGCGCGGTGGTCGGCACGGCGATGGTCAACGCCATCCACGACGCTCCGAAGGGCGGCGAGGCGGCCGCGGCCGGCGCCTTCACGGCGACCTTCCGCGCCGCCCTCGACGCGGGCTGAGCGCCGCGCTCGGGACGAGCGCAGGCCAA
>SBGO01000404.1 GCA_006226565.1 Deltaproteobacteria bacterium
CCCGCCCGGCCACGCGGGCCCGGTCGACGAGGGAGGCCGCGCTCACGGCGTCACCTCCGGCTCCGGCGCGAGCACGGCCGGCTCGCCGCCCTCGTCCTCGATCACGAAGCCCTTGTTGAGCAGCACCACGCGCTCGTTGAAGAGCTCGAGGAGCGCGGTGTCGTGGGTCGCGATGACGACGGTCGTGCCGCGGCTCTGCACGTCGCGCAGCATCTGGATGATCTCGTAGCTCAGGTCGGGGTCGAGGTTGCCGGTGGGCTCGTCGGCCAGGATGATCGACGGCTCGTTGACGAGCGCCCGGGCGATGGCGACGCGCTGCTGCTCGCCGCCCGAGAGCCACAGGGCCTGGGCGTCGGCGTACTGCTCCATGCCCACGAGCTCGAGCACCTGCCCGACGCGCAGCGCGATCTTGCGGCGCGACAGCCCGAGGACCTCGAGCGGCATGGCGACGTTCTCGGTGACCGTGCGGTCGGGGAGCAGGCGGAAGTCCTGCCACACCGCGCCGAGCCCGCGGCGGAAGTACGGCACCTGGCTCCGCTTGAGCACCCCGAGGTTGCGGCCGGCCACCAGGATCTGCCCGCTGGTCGGCGTCAACTCGGCGCCCATGAGCTTCATCAAAGTCGTCTTGCCGGCGCCGGAGCGACCGGCGACGAAGACGAACTCGCCCTCGTGGAGGCGCAGGTTCACCTCCCGTAAGGCCTCGATACCGCTCGGGTATCGCATGGTGACATGGTACAGCTGAATCACGGCCGGACCGTATCACGCGCCCGGGGGGCCGTCGAAGAACGCAACGCCCGCAGCGCACGCGGTGATGCGGCGCGCGCCCACCTCTCGAGGTCCTTGACACCCCAGGGGGCCGATGCTAGCCGGCAGGCCCGGCGCACCGCGCGCTCCGCGGCCCGCCGTCCCCCTCGGAGGTCCCCATGCAGCTCTCCCGTTCGGCCCTCGCCTTCGCCGCCCTCGCCCTGGTGGGCCTGCACTCGGCCCCGGCGGCGGCGACGCAGTCGCGCATCAACGCGATGGGCGGCGGCGTCAAGCAGTGGACCATCGAGGACACGATCAACATCTTCGACTTCCCGTCGCTCCTCGTGCGCCACGGCAACGAGGTCTACATCGACAACCTCAGCGTCGGCGACGGCTTCCCGAACGGGCGCTTCGGCTTCCACTACAACCTCGGGGACGACACGGTGCTCGCGCTCTTCGGCGGGCACCTCACCAGCGGCACGCGCGGCGCCACCGCCTTCGATGGGACCGCCGAGGGAACGGCCTTCGACACGAGCTTCTTCCCCGCCGGCAACCTCATCACCGGCGGCCAGAGCCTCGGCGTCGGCTACGAGGCCAGCCAGGCCCCCGAGTCCGACGGCGGCTCCCTCGGCGCGATCGGCGCCGTCGAGCTCCGCTACGGGCTGATGTTCGCCACGGTCCTCGGCAGCTCGACCCGCCTCGGCCTGAGCTTCACCTTCGCCGCCGACAACGACGACATCGAGCAGCCCACCGGCCAGAAGGTCGACCGCGGCGGGATGCTCTTCGACCTCGGCCTCGGCCTCGGCTTCGACTTCACCGGCAGCGAGCTCGAGCTCACCGCCGGCGTCGCCTTCGGCTTCGCCGACGACCTGCGCGACGCCACCAACGTCGCCACCAACCAGCAGATCGAGCTCCTCGACCACACCTCGGTGAGCCACTTCGGCCTGCGCGTCGGCGCCCGCTGGACCTTCGACTTCTTCAACCAGTCGAAGATCGTCACCTACACCCAGCTCCTCTTCGGCTCCCAGACCGCCACCAAGCTCAACGTCGTCCCCGGCACGCCCAGCCCGACCGGCAGCTACAGCGGCATCCACTGGGTCCTCGGCGCCGACCTCCGCCTCGAGCCCTTCGAGGGCGTCACCGTATCGCCCGGCCTCGGCGTCCGCTTCGCCCAGCAGACCCTCGAGGGGACGACCCAGGTCAACCGCGACGCGGACCTGCTGATGAGCCTGCCCTTCTACGGCGTGGCCGTCGATCTGCGCGTCGCCGACTGGCTCGCCGTGCGCTTCGGCGCCAACCAGTCCGTCAACCTCCTGCGCGACAGCGACACCAACGTCTCCGCGCTCGGCGTCACCAACCAGCACGACTACGCCGAGGTCGACACCCACTTCGCGATGGGCCTCGGCTTCCAGATCCCGGTCGCCGAGTCGCGCCTCTCCATCGACCTCGACGTCAACCCGGAGTGGCTCGTCAACGGGCCGGACTTCGTGACCGGCACGGCGACCGGCGGCTTCGGCCTCAACGGCGCCCTCCGCTACGCCTGGTAGGGCGAGGACGAGAGACGCCGATCCGCATCGCGAAGGTTCGGCGCGCGCGACCGCGCATCGGTGAGCACCCTCTGGTATAGAGGGGGCCCCGGTTCGTTTTTGCGAGACCCCGTCACCCCGCTTTGACTCGGCGGCGCTCGATTCCAACAATCCTGCACCGATGGCTCCACGGCCGCCCGTTCCCGATCCCTCTTCGAGGTAGCTCCATGTCTCACGTCCGCCGGCTCTTCGCCCTCCCCTTCGCGCTCGCCTTCGTGGCCGGCGTGAGCGGCTGCCCGGACGACACCCCCCAGCCGACCCCGGACACCGTCGGCGCCGACGTCACGATCCTCCCCGACGGGCAGAGCTGCCAGCCCGGCGCCGTGGTCGAGTGCATCAACGAGCCGGCCCCCGAGGCCGTCTTCTGCAACGAGACCGGCGACGGCACCTACGTCGCGAGCTGCGAGCAGGCCTGCGCCAACAGCAAGTGCCAGAGCCTCGGGCCGAACCAGATCTGCTACCCGGGCACGGTCAACGGCTGCGTCATCGAGGGGTCGAAGGAGGCGAGCTTCTGCAACGACTCCGGCACCGGCTACAAGGACGGCGTCTGCAAGGGCCCGGACGGCAACGACAGCCAGTGCCGGGGCGGCAAGTGCACCTTCTGCAGCCCCGGCTTCCGCAAGTGCGACGGCGACGAGCTGGTCGTCGAGTGCAACGCCGACGGCTCGGCCTACGAGCCCTACTCGCAGTGCCGCGCCGACCGCGGCGAGGCGTGCACCGGCCAGTACTGCGAGGAGCTCTGCGCCCAGAGCATCAAGTTCCACAGCTACATCGGCTGCGACTACTGGGGCGTCGACCTCGACAACGCCTTCGTCCCCGGCGGCGGGCGCGGCTACTACGACGCCCAGGGCGCGCAGTACGCCATCGTCGTCGCCAACCCGGCGGCCTCGCCGCTGGCCGCGACGGTCGAGATCAAGCAGCTCGAGGGCGGCGTCGTCGAGACCGTCCCCTACGACTCGCAGGGGCAGCCCCTGCCGACCGAGCCGCTGCTCCCGGGCGAGCTGCGCACCTACCGGCTGCCGCGCCGCGACATCAACGGGACGGAGCTGTCGCCCAAGGCCTACCAGGTGACCTCGTCGGTCCCGATCATCGCCTACCAGTTCAACCCGCTCGAGAACGAGAACGTCTTCTCCAACGACGCCTCGCTGCTCCTGCCGTCGACGCTGCTCGGCCGCGAGTACCTCGTGATGACCCGCGAGCAGACCTTCGACGAGCTGCGCGGCTACCTCACCGTCATCGCCGTCATGCCGGGCGAGACCACGGTCAGCGTCGAGGTGACCGCGCCGACCGAGGCGGGCCGCATGTACGAGGGGACCGAGAAGGAGGCCGACATCGCCCACATGACCCCGGGCGAGACGCGCATCTTCACGATGCAGCAGTTCGACGTCCTCAACATCGAGACCGACCGCCCCGGCGCCGACCTCACCGGCTCGCGCATCCTCGCCAGCCAGCGCGTCGCCGTCTTCGGCGGCTCGGAGGCGGCCAACGCGCCGAACACCGCGCGCTGCGTGAACATCGACGAGGTCACCGGCGAGGGCGTCTGCGAGTGGGACATGCAGACGAGCTGCAGAAGCCTCCTCGACTGCGTGAACGCCGGCTTCAACACCTGCTGCGCCGACCACCTCGAGCAGCAGCTCTACCCGGTCAAGACCTGGGGCTCCTCCTACGTCGCCACCAAGAGCTGGGACCGCGGGCTCGAGAAGGACATCTGGCGCATCATGGCGGCCGAGGACAACACCAAGATCGTGCTCGTCCCGCCACAGTCCGGGGTCAGCATCCCGGTCCTCGACCGCGGCGAGTGGTTCGAGTTCGAGAGCGCCGGCAACTTCGAGATCCACGCCCAGAACGACAAGCCCATCCTCGTCGGCCAGTTCCTCGCCGCGCAGGACGCCCCCGACCCGAACGTGGGCGGCATCGCCGACGCCGGCGACGCGGGCACCGGTGACCCGGCCTTCATGCTCTCGATCCCGATCGAGCAGTACCGCGAGGACTACGTGATCCTCGTGCCCGCCGAGTACGCCGAGAACTACTTCAACATCAGCGTCCCCGCGGGCGCCATGGTCGAGGTCGACGGCGAGCAGATCCTCGACGGCTTCTTCACCGTCATCGGGACCGGCGAGTACAGCGTCTACCGCCAGCGGCTCGACCCCGGTACCCACACCATCACCTCGTCCGAGCCGGCCGGCGTGATCGTCTATGGCTACGATCAGTACGTCTCCTACGCGTACACTGGGGGCCTGACGCTCGACGAGATCAACAAGGAGACGCCGTTCAGCAACGGCTCCACCAACTGACCGGCGCCGCCGCCGGGCGTCGCCGGCTCCCCTGGGCGGGGGTCGGCGTCGCGCTCCACTCGAGGTGCCCATGATGCGTCCTCCCCTCCTCCGGACCCTGACGTTGACGGCCGCGTGGCTCGTCGCGTCGGCCCTCGCCGGGTGCCCCGACGATCCGGTGGACCGGACGCCGACCGGGGACGTGGTCACCGGCGACACCGGGCCGGTCGGCCCCTCGGGCCAGGAGGACGCCACCGCGGCGGCGGACGTCGACGACGACACGGGCGCCGCGGCCGACACCGCGCCCGTCGAAGACGGCCTGACCATCACCTCCATCACGCCCGAGCGCGGGCTCGCGACCGGCCTCGATCAGGTCGAGATCCTCGGCACCGGCTTCGCCGCCGGGATGCAGGTCTACTTCGGCGAGAGCCTCGGCCAGGACACCTTCGTCCTCAACGCGCACCGCATCATCGTGCTCACCCCGCCGCGCACGCCGGGCCTCGTCGACGTCAAGGTCGTCGAGCCCGAGACCGGGCGCCAGGCGGTCCTCGAGGCCGGCTACCTCTACTTCAACCCGGTCCAGGTCCACGCGGTCGACCCGCCCACCGGCCACGTCCTCGGCGGCGAGGCCGTCACCATCGAGGGGCTCGGCTTCCGCGAGGGCTCCCACGTGGTCTTCGGCCAGACCTCCGCCGTCTCGGTCGAGGTGCTCGACGACGGCCACATCCAGGCCGTCACCCCGGCCGGCGTCGGCGTCGGCCCCGTCGACGTCTTCGTCTCCAACGACCAGGGCATCGGCAGCCTCCGCAAGGGCTTCCTCTACGTCGACGCGCCGCGCATCAACGCGGTCGTGCCGCCGGTCGGGCTCGTCGCCGGCGGCGGCGTGGTCGAGCTCAAGGGCGTCGGCTTCTATGCGCCCGTCACCGCCGTCATCGGCGGGCGCCTCCTCGGCGACGTCACCGTCGTCAGCGACACCGTCGTCCGCGGCACGGTCCCGGCCGCCGCCGGCCCGGGCCCCGCCGACGTCCTGCTGACGACCTCCTGGGGCACCGCCGCCGTCCAGGGCGGCTACACCTACCTCGACAGCCTCGACCCGGGCGCCGTGGTCGAGATCCTGAACGTCACGCCCCCGGCCGGCCCGGCCCGTGGCGGCAACCGCGTCACCCTCGTCGCGAAGGGGCTCACCACCAAGCTCGACACCGCCGTGACCTTCGCCGGGGTCGAGGCGACGGTGGTCGACGTCGACGCCGGCGACCACACGGTCATCGTCGAGGCCCCCGCCGGCGCGGTGGGCGTCGCCGACGTGAGCCTCACCAACGGCAACGGCTCGGACACCGCGGCCGGCGCCTACACCTACGAGCCCTTCGTGCGGGTCTACGAGGTCATCCCCAACTTCGGCCCCACCGACGGCGGCACCGCCATCACGATCACCGGCGAGGGCTTCACCGCCGGCGCCACCGTCCGCATCGGGGCCCTCCCGGCCGCGGCGGTCCAGGTCGTCGACGCGAGCACCCTCACCGCCGTCACTCCACCCGGGAGCCCCGGGCTCGCCAACATCACCGTCCAGCAGGCGGGGCTCTCCGACACCCTCGTCGGCGGCTTCGCCTACCAGGCGCCGTTGTCCCTCTGGGTCGTCACGCCGCCCCAGGGGAGCCAGGCCGGCGGGACCCTCGTGTCCCTCGTCGGCACGGGCTTCCCGAGCGACGCCCGGGTCGAGTTCGGCGGCCGCGGCGCGACCCACGTCGACGTGGTCTCGCCGACCCTCATCACCTGCAAGACGCCGCCGGGCGACCTCGGCACGGTCGACGTGAAGGTGCGCTCGACCAGCCGCGGCCAGGTCCTCCTCCCCGACAGCTTCACCTACTACGATCCCGAGAGCACCTACGGCGGGACCTGGGGCCAGGAGGTCGACGGCGACGTCAACGTGACGGTGCTCGACGCCGGCAACGGCGGGCCCATCCCCGACGCCTTCGTGATGCTCTGGACCGACCCGCACACGCCGTATCAGGGCTTCACCAACCTCGACGGGCAGATCACCTTCAGCGGCGACGACCTCGCCGGCGAGCAGATGGCGACCGCGTCGAAGGAGGGCTACTCCTCGGCGTCGGTGGTCGAGTACGACGCGACGAACCTGACGATCTACCTGATGCCGACGACCCCGCCGTCGCCCGGCAGCCCGCCCTCGGTCGAGCAGCCCTACTACCGCGGGACCGTGACCAACCTCGGCAAGTCGGTGCCGATCCCGTGGGGCCAGTGCGCGCTCAAGACCGAGGCCCCGGCGCCGCTCTGCGACCCCTGCACCAGCGACGACCAGTGCGGCGCGGGCTACCGCTGCTCGGACCTGCCCGACCAGGGCTCGTACTGCACGCTGCATTGCGCCACGAGCGCGAACTGCCCCGACGGCTTCATGTGCTTCCCGCTCAACGGCGTCGTCGAGAACCAGTGCGTGCCGGTGGCCGGCGAGGTGACGGCGTTCTGCGACTTCACCAACGGCAGCATCTTCTCGCAGGACCTCCTGCCCGACCCCGGGCTCGAGGCGACCCCCGACCTCAGCTTCGAGATCCCGGTGCCGCTCGGCGAGTTCGCCGTCTACTGCTGGGGCGGCATCATCGACCGCGAGTACGACCTCTTCACGCCCTACGCCCTCGGCGTGGACCGCCACGTCTTCGCCAACCCCGGCGACCTCATCGAGGGGGAGATCCGGCTCGCGCACCCGCTCAACCGGACCTACACCATCCGCCTCGACGACGTGCCGCGCGGCCCCGAGGGCCCGGACCTGAACGTGCTCTTCCGCTACCTCGACCTCGGCGGCGACGGCGTCATCACCTTCCTCGACCAGGTCGACTCGTGGGGCTCCTCGCCCTTCGTCGTCGACCGCTTCCTCGGCCCGCTCAGCGGCGACCTCTACGACGCGTCCTTCACCTTCATGGCGGGGTCGTTCTCGCTGACGTCGAACTTCCTGCCGTACACGATGACGCTGCACCAGAACATCACGTCGATCGAGAACGACACGATGTACTACCTCGAGGACGGGGCGTGGACGCCGCGCGGCACCGGCGTCACCAACAACATCAACGCCCTGTGGCGCCTCGGCGCCGGCGACACCGTCGGCGTCGGCACCGAGGGCCTCATCATCCGCTCCCTCGGCACCTCCTGGGCGCAGCAGCCCTCCCAGGTCGACGTCACCCTCAACGGCGTCCACGGCGTCAACGCCGGCTTCGCCCTCGCGGTCGGCAACAGCGGCGCCATCACGCGCTGGGACGGCTTCCGCTGGTCGAAGATGGTCAGCGGGACGAGCTCGGACCTGCGTGACGTCTGGGTCGGCCGCGAGGACTTCGCGGTCGCCGTGGGCTACTACTCGGTCGTCAAGTGGGACGGCACGAGCTGGAAGCCGTGGACCGGCAACACCTCGCGCAACCTCAACGGGGTCTGGGGCTTCGGCATCGACGACATCTGGGCGGTGGCGAACTACGGGCAGATCATCCACTGGGACGGCACCAGCTGGAACACGGTGATCAGCGGCACGACGCAGAACCTGCGCGCGGTCTGGGGCGTCGCCGCGGACGACCTGTGGATGGTCGGCGAGGGCGGCACCATCCTCCACTGGGACGGCACCGGCCTCACCAAGATGGCCATCGACTCGACGCAGACGCTGACGGCGCTCTGGGGCGACGGGCCCGACGACGTGACCGTGGTCGGCGCGCGCGGCACCGCCTTCCACTGGGACGGCGCGGCGTGGACGCGGGTACACCTCGGCGGCGACAGCAAGAACACGACCCTCCTCGCCATCGGCGGGGACCCCGGCGCGACCGTCGTCACCGGCGCGCACGAGCTCATCCTCGGCCCGATGCTGGCGGTGCCGGAGAACCTCTCGCCGGCGGACGGCGGCCTGATGGGCGACGAGTACCGCATCTCGTGGGGCGTGCAGCCCGGCACCGAGCCGCACTTCAACTACGTCGAGGTCGCCATCCCCGGGCTCTTCGGCCCGACGCCGGAGTGGACGACCATCGCCGACTACGACGTGACCGACGTCCTCCTGCCCGATCTGCCCAACATCGAGGGCACCCCGGGCATCACCCCGGGGCAGAAGATCCTCACGATCTTCCGGGTATACAAAGAGGGCTTCGACATCGATAACTACTCGAACCAGGACCTGAACCAGTTCGGCTGGCGGTCCTGGTCGGTGCACCAGACCCTGTTCACGAAGCAGTAGGCGACGCGCGAAGGAGACACCGATGGGTTTTGGTTCGGCGGGCGGAGGGCGCGGCCTCGCTCGCGGCGCGCGGCTCGTGCTGGTCTTGGGCTCCGGCTTCCTCCTCGCGTGCTCGGGGAGCGCCCTCGAGGGGCAGCTGACCCCGGACGTGGACGTCGAGGACGACGCGGACACCGCGGTCGTCGAGGACACCCTGGTCGACGACGTCGAGGACACCGCGGTCGACACCGCGGAGGACGCCGCGGACGTCGCGGACACGGCGGTCGACACCACCGACACCACCGTCGGGCCGACGCCCGACTGGAGCGTCGTGTCGCTGGGCGACGTGGGCGTCGTGCGCGACGTCTTCGCGGTCGGCCCGGGCGAGGCCTACGCCGTGGGCGGGCCGCGCGTGCTCCGCTACAACGGCGTCGGCTGGGCGACCTGGGGCGAGCCGGGGACGGCCGCGCTCCACGGGGTGTGGGTCGGCGACGGCGTGGTCATGGTCGTGGGCGAGGAGGGCCTGGTGGCGACGCGGTCGCTCGCCGGCGGCCACTGGCAGCTCGGCGCGAGCGGGGTCGACGTGACGCTGCGCGGGATCTACGGGCGCGCGGCGGACGACGTGTGGGTCTTCGGCGACGACGCGACGGTGCTGCACTGGGACGGCGCCACCTGGACCCACGAGTTCACGCTGGCGGGGATCAAGCTCTTCTCGGCCTGGATCGTGCCCGGCACGACCGAGCGCGAGGGCGTCTACGCCGTCGGCTCGGGCGGGCTCCTCATCGAGTACGTGGCGGGCGCCTGGCGCACCACCCAGATCGCCGAGCCGGTGGAGCTCCACGACATCTTCGGCGTGGACGACGTGCTCTTCGCCGTCGGCGCCGACGCGGTCATCACCCTCAAGCGCCCAGGCTTCAGCTGGCGCGGGCAGACCTCCAACGACCCGCGCGACCGGGACCTCTGGGCCATCGTCGGGCGGGCGGCCGACGACCTCGTCGCCTTCGGCGAGGACGGCGCCGTCGTCCGCTACAACGGCGACAAGTGGACGACCCAGCAGCCGGCCGGGCCGCAGTGGGCGTCGGCGGACCTGGTGAGCGCCGCCTGGGCCGACGACGGCGGCGCGGACCGCTACCTGGTCGTGGCCGCCGAGGGCGGCGGGCTCACGTGGAGCGCCAACAAGTGGGTCGACATGGCGACCCGCCCCGAGCGCGGCGTGCGCGACATCGCCGGCACCGGCGAGATGCTGTGGGCCGTCGGCAAGGGCGGGCTCGTGGCCGAGCGCAACGACCAGGGCTGGAGCGCGTTCTCGATCGGGAGCGCGACCGACCTGAACGCGCTCGACGTGGCGGCCGACGGGACCGTGTGGGCGGTCGGCGCGGCGGGCAGTCTGGTCCGCATCGCCCCCGACGACAACGTGACCTTCCCCGACTCGGGGCTCCCGGCGGAGCTGCACGGCGTCGCGGTGGCCGACGATCAGGTGTGGATCTGCGGCAACGGCGGGACGCTGCTGACGGCCGCCCTCGACGGGAGCGCGGTCGGCTTCGAGCTGTCGGGCACCTCCGAGAGCCTGCGCGCGGTCACCGTCGGCGGCGACGGCGCGGTGTGGCTGGCCGGGACCAGCGGCTACCTCGCGCGCATCGTCGACGGCGAGACGCCGCCGACGATCGTGGCGTCGGGGACCGGCGCGAACCTCAACGACGTGGTGGCGACCGAGGTCGGCGTGCTGGCCGTCGGCGACAACGGCGTCGTGATCACGGCGACCGCGGCGGGGGCGCAGCTCCTGCACGAGGATCCGGGGCTCTTCCTCTACGGCGCGGCGGCGAGCGGCGCCGTGCAGTACGCGGTCGGCTGGAACGGGGCGATCCTGCGGCGCGTCGACAGCGCGTTCGTGCCCGAGCTGTCCGGGGTCAGCACCATCCTGCAGGCCGTGTGGACCGACGGGACCGAGGCCATCGCGGCGGGGCAGCAGGGGATCCTGCTGCACCGGGTGGAGGCGCCGTGAGAGGGCCCTCGCTGCTGCGCGCCGCGCTCGTGCTCGCCGTCGCCTCCACGGGGCTTCTGGCGTGCCCCGACGATCCGAAGCCGGTGGACGACACCACCGTCGCGGACACCGTCGCGGACGTGGCCGACAGCGGCGAGGCGGACACCGCCGAGGACGACGCCGACGGCGTGGCCGCGGACACGGCCGACACCGAGCAGGGCGACGGCTTCGTGCCGACGGACCCGGGCGAGTTCGTGCTCGGGACGGCGGATCTGTCCGAGGAGTACGTCTTCAAGGGCGTCTGGGCGGGCGCGGCCGACCAGATCGTCGCGGTCGGCAACGACGGCGTGGTGGCGAGCCGCGACGCCGACGGGCGCTGGTCGGTGCTGGCGCGGGCCGAGGGGGCCGCGCTCCTGAACGCGGTGCACGGCTCGGATCCCGAGCACCTGTGGGCGGTCGGGATGAACGGCACGATCCTGCCGGGGTCGGTGACGTCCTTCGGCGAGTCGGGCGCGTGCGCGTCCAACAGCGACTGCGAGGACCTCGATCCCTGCACCATCGACCTCTGCAACGCCCAGGGGGCGTGCGTGGTCGAGCCGAGCGGGCTCAGCGGCTGCTGCGGGACGCCGGCGGCGACCTTCGGCTTCGAGTCCGGCGTGCTCACGCCGTGGACGGTGCCCGAGTCGAGCGGCACCGTGACCTGGCAGCTCTCGCAGCGGCGCGCCTCCGAGGGGACGTGGTCGCTCTACTTCGGCGATCCGTCGAAGGAGCCGCCCAACTACGACAACGGATCGCAGGTCATCGCCACCGCGGCGTCGCCGGCCATCACGCTGCCGACGAGCGGGACGGCGACGCTGCGCTTCGACGTCTTCCTCGACAGCGAGCCCGACACGAGCTTCGACGTGCTCGGCGTCTCGGTGGACACCGGCACGTCGCGCGTCCTCGTGTGGGACAAGTCGCAGCTCGTCGGCGTCCCCACCGGCGGCTTCGTGCAGGCCGAGGCGGACCTCACGCCGTGGCGCGGCAAGACCATCACCCTCCGCTTCCGCTTCGACTCGGTGGACGGCTCGCTCAACACCTACGAGGGCGCCTACATCGACCACATCGTCGTCGACACCACCTGCCAGGCGCCGGGCGAGGCGAACTCGCAGACCGGGCCCACCCTCTGGGGGGTCTACGCCGTCGCCGAGGACGTCGCCTACGCGGTCGGCCGGGCCGGCGCCATCCTGCAGTGGGACGGCGAGCGCTGGGAGCCGGCGCAGGGCAACGATCTCTCGACCGTGTGGAACGGCGTCGCCGGCGCCGAGGGCGGGCATATCGCGCTGGTCGGCAACTCCGGCAAGGTCGCGGTCGCGACCGGCGGCGGGCTGGCGGACGTCGACGTCCAGACGAGCTGGAACATCCACGCGGTCGCGACGGCGGACGGCCAGCGCTACTTCGCCGTCGGCGACCAGGGGACGATCCTGACCGGCGCGGGCGGCGACTGGAGCGTGATGCAGAGCCCGACGACGGTGAGCCTGCGCGACGTCTTCGCGGTGGCGAACGACGACGTTTGGGCGGTCGGCTTCGTCGGGACGGTGCTCCACTACGACGGCGCCGGCTGGGACGTCGTTCCGCTGTCGGCGACGGCGGATCTGCAGGCGGTCTGGGTCTCCGAGGCGGGGCTCGTGACGGTCGCGGGGGCCGACGGCGAGCTGTACCAGGCCGCCCAGGGCGGCATCGACGACTTCGTGCATGTCGGCGCCTTCAACCCGGGCGGCGATCTGGTCGCCGCCTGGGGCTCGGCGGACGCGCTCTTCCTGGTCGGCTCGGGCGGGCGCGTGGTCGCCTCCCTCGACGGGGCGTGGAACGTGCAGGCGTCGGGCACGTCGCAGGCGCTGCAGTCGGTCTTCGGCTTCGCCGCGGACGACGTGTGGGCGGTCGGGCGCGCCGGGACCATCCTCCACTGGGACGGCACGGCGTGGACGCGGGTCGAGTCGCCGACGAGCGCGGCGCTGAACGCGATCTGGGGCCCGAGCGCGGGCGAGGTGTACGCGGCCGGCTCCGGCGGGGCGCTCATCGCGTGGAACGGGGTGGCCTGGTCGAACCTGGTCGGCTCGACCGACGCGAACCTGCGGGCCGCCTTCGGGCTCGCGGCGAACGACGTGTGGGCGGTCGGGGCCGGTGGCGTGATCATGCACTTCGGCGGGCTCGGCTGGGCCAAGTCGCCGGTGGAGAAGATCCCGACCGAGGACGGCGAGGAGGAGATCGTCGACGAGCTGCACGCGGTGTGGGCCGCGGCGCACGACGACGCCTGGGCGGTCGGCGCCGACGGGCGCATCCTGCACTGGGACGGCCAGCTCTGGACCCGGGTCGAGACCGAACTCGGGATCACCCTCCGCGGCATCTACGGCCTCGCCGCCAACGACATCTGGGCGGTCGGCAACGCCGGCCACATCATCCACTACGATGGCGCGGCGTGGACCCCGATGGAGACCGGCTCGATCGCCACCCTCCACGCCATCCACGGCGACGGCGCCGGCCACGTGGTCGTCGTCGGCAGCCTCGGCACGGTGATGACGCTCGAGCGCGACTGAGCGCCTCGCGCGCCTACGGGATCCTGAACGGGAAGACCTCCGCCTGATCCAGGCTCAGGAGGTTGTTGCGGACCAGGTTGAGCGCGGCGCGCACGGCGATCAGCACCGTGAGGCCGACGACGCCGTCGCGGTAGGACATCGCGGGCGTGACGGGCAGCACGATGGGGACCCAGTAGACGAGGTTGTAGACGACGAGGATCCAGGTGTACGGGTGGCCGCCGCCCACCTTGCGCGGGCGTGGATCCTCGGAGTGCTTGCGTTCCCAGGCGAACCGCCGGGTGGAGTGAAACTCCACCACCGGTCAATACGCGAAGGCGAACCCCACCATCCCGAGGAACGCGGTGAGGTCCGGCAGCGCGGAGGTCGCCAGGCTGACGGCCGCCCAGGCGAATGTGGGGAGGCCCAGGAGCACCGTCAGCCGGTTGTTCCAGCGTCGCGTCAGAAACCCTGCGTCGGCCATGGTGTCGACCCTCGTGCCGTGGGTGGGTCGCAGCGCGTGGCGGCGTTGCTCCCGATGCTCCTTCCTATACTGCGCGTCCCAGCCTCGCCAGCCGGAGGCGAGCCGGGGTGTCGAAAGGTACGAGGGCCGACTTCGCTACCGAAGCAGCTTCGCGGTTGCGCCGGCCGTTGCGTTCGGAAAGAGTGACGTCGATCAAACCACAAGCCGAGGGACCGATGTCCATGGGTAAACGGGGACGGGCCAACCGCCGTGTCTCTCGGGGTGCGGCGCTCGTGATGGCGCTGGTCGGCGGGCTGTGCGTCCCCCTGCCCGCGCACGCCGACGTCCCGGGCCTGGCCGGGACCGAGCGGGAGATCGTGTTCATCATCGACGGCACCGCCACCATGGGCGGCGCATGCTTCGAGTACGGGCTCCCGGGCTACACCGGGCCGGACAGCCCGATCGCCGTCGAGTGCGACCCCACGGACCTCTTCGAGCTCCAGAAGGTCGGCGTCATCCGTGCGGTGCAGTCGGTGCCGATCGACGGCTCGTATGCCGTCAGCGTCGTCTACAACTGGCTCGGGCAGCCGAGCCTCGGCCCGTCGGGCGAGACCACCTGGCCAGGCCCGCAGGTGATGGTCGCGCGTACCGTCCTCGACTCGCTCGAGGCGCGCATCGACGTCATCAACCAGGTTCAGGCCATCGCCCAGGGGGCGGTGAGCCCGTGCGGCCTGCTCCCACCCGGCTCGTCGGGGGTGGCGGCCTGCGCCGACTTCTCCGCGTCTCCGGGCTGGGGCCTGCTCCTGGCCCTCGGCCAGCTCGCCGAGGCGTCCCCCGGCGCCAGCCGCGAGGTCTGCTTCACCGGCGACCAGATCTACAAAGGCCCGCCGATGGCGAGCAAGCCCGAGGCGCCCGAGGAGGCCTTCGACTTCCGCCAGACGGTCATCGACGCGCGCAACTCCGGGCTCCTCGACCGCATCAACGTCGCCAACGTCTTCTCGGCCGCGGCCCTCGCCAACATCGACTTCGAGCGCTTCAGCCCCCAGCTCCGCGCCCAGCTCGTGAAGGAAGGGGACTGGCTCGAGGAGCGCTGGCGGCCGATCATCGCCGGCCGCGGCGGCTTCACCCAGGTCGCCGACCGCCACGAGCTCGCCATGGCGATCGTCGGTCAGTGCGTCACCAAGCCCGTCGACATCGTCGGGATCGAGGTCAACCAGGTCGTCCAGGACCTGAGCAACAGCGTCCCCATCCTGCGCGACAAGCCCACGGTCGTCCGCGTCTACGTCGAGTCCGACAACCCCGAGGGCGACCCCGCCGAGCTCCTGCTGCGCGCCATCGACCCCGCGACCGGGGCCGCCTTCGGCCGCCTCCACGGCGAGATCGCGCCCCTCTTCGCGCGCCCGGCGGCGCTCCAGCGCCGCGACGACGTCACCTCGTCCCAGGTCTTCGTCCTCCCCGAGGATTGGCTCGCGCGCGATGCGTTCCAGCTTTCGGTCCAGCAGATCGGCGTCAGCCACGAGCACTGCCTCGACGCCTCCGGGACCTGCACCGTCGATGTCGCCCCCCAGCCGGTGCCGTCGCTGCCCGCCCACGTCACCCTCTATCGCTTCCCCGACGAGCCCGATGGTGAGCCCGGCAACGGCCAGGCCTTCGACATCATCGCGCGGATCGAGCAGCTCGCCCCCATGGCCGAGCTCGACATCACCCGCGTGGCCAGAAAGGAGGTCGCCCACCCCGAGCTCCTGCCGCCCTTCGCGTCGATCGCCGCCCAGCTCGAGTACCTCGAGGCCCTCTTCCTGCAGTCGAACACGGCGCGGCTCTCGCGCTGCCTCGCCGGCAACTGCGAGGGCATGGAGCTCAGCGTCTTCGCCATCCCCGCGAGCCGCGGCACCCCGGTCGGCTCCATCGGCGCGCCCGGGCTCGCGGTCATCCAGAGCGAGGACGGCGACGCCGAGGCCGGGCTCCACGAGTTCACCCACGCGCTGAACGTGGGGCACAGCGAGGGCTGCGGCGCGGAGGTCGAGGAGAACTCGCTCTACGAGGGCTGGCCTCACGTCGTCTACATGCCCGACGGCAAGCAGCCCGCGATCGGCTCGATCACCGACGGCGCCAACGCGGAGATCTGGGGCGTGGACACCCTCGCCCTCGACTTCGGCCCCGACGATCTGCCGCGCTCGCCCTACCGCTACTTCGACTACATGAGCTACTGCCTGCCGCACTGGATGTCGCGCGACCACTACGAGTGGCTCCTCGACTTCGCGATTCCGACCTTCGCGCTCGACCCCGACGTCTCCAGCGGCGCGTTCACCTACTTCCTGAGCGCCCCCCACCTCTTCGTAAGCGGCACCTTACACGCCGACGGGACGGCCGATCTCGGCCCGGCGTACCGCCACGACGACTACCCGAGCAACGCGACGGCCATCAACCGCGGCACGGGCTACCGGCTCGAGACGAGCGACCTGACCGGCCACCCCCTCGACACCGTCGAGCTCGGCCCGACCAGCACCCCGGAGGGGCTGATGGCCCTCGGCGACGCCGGCGTCCCCTTCGCCGCCGCCATCCCGTGGTCGGACGCCGTCTACCGCCTCACCCTCTACGACGCCGACGGCCAGCAGCTCGCCTACCTGCCGCGCACCGCGACGCCCTTCGTGACCCTTCAGACCCCCCAGGCCGGCGACACCCTCGCCGGCGACCGCGAGGTCGTCACCTGGGAGGAGCTCGACAGCGAGGGCGCCCCCCTCTTCGCGGCCCTCGACTACAGCCCCGACGGCGGCGAGACCTGGCAGTTCGTCGCGCGCGACGTGGTCGGAGGCGCCTATGACCTCGATCTGACCGACCTCGCGGCGACCGATCAGGGCGTCCTGCGCGTGCGGGTCAGCGATGGTCTGATGACGCGCGTGGCCACGGTCGGCCCGCTCATCATTCCGCCGCGCGCCCCGTTCCTCCGCATCGAGAGCCCCGCCGACGGCGCCCGCTTCGCCGGCAAGCGCGCGATGACCCTGCGTGCCCGCGCGCGTCGCCCCGGGGCGGGGGCGCTCGACGACGGCGCCATCGCCTGGACCTCCGACGTCGACGGCCCCCTCGGGACCGGGCGCCGCCTGTCGCTCATGGCCTCGTGGCTGACCCCGGGGACCCACGTCCTGACCGCTCGGGCCACCGACGGCGGGCCCGCCGCGACGGCCTCCGTCACCATCGAGGTGGCGAGCGACCTCGACGACGCCCCGCCGCCCGGCCCCGACCTCGAGATCGCGGTGACGCCCTCCGACCCGGTGTTTCGGTCCACCACCCCCAACACCCTGACCGTGTCGGTCGGCAACGGCGGGAACGAGAGCACGACCGGCGCCGTCTCGGTGGGCTACACCGTCCCCGCCGGCCTCGTCCTGGCCAGCGCGAGTGGCGCCGGGTGGGACTGCGGGGTGGCGGGCGCGGCGCTCGAGTGCACCCACGCCGGGGCGGTCGTGCCCGGCGCGACCCTCGCCGACCTGGTCGTCGCGGTCGACCTCGACCCGGGGCTGACGTCGTCCCAGGCGGTGTGGGCCACCAACGTCTTCGCGGTCGCCACGGTCGGCGACGTCCAGACCGTGAACGACCGCGCGACGGCGCGGGTCTCGCTCAGGACGCAGGACTTCGTCGACCTGGCCGTGAGCGTCGAGCGCACCGGCGCCACCATCGCGGGGGGCCTCGTCACCTACGCGATCGCCGTCGACAACGTCGGCGCGGCGCCCGTGTCCGGCGATCTCACCGTCACGCAGACGTTCCCCGCGGGCGTGACCGTGGAGGAGGCCGGCGGCGACGGCTGGGACTGCGTCGTGACCGGCCAGGCCGTGACCTGCACCTGGGTCGGGGGCGAGCTCCCGGCGGGCGCGCCGGCACCCGCGATCACCATCGAGGTCCTCGTCGAGGTCGGCACCGGGCTGACGCTCCTCCAGACCGCGCCGGCGGTTAGCCACCCCCTCGACGGCGAGGCGGCGAACGACGTCGCGCTCGACACCGCCGAGGTCCACCAGGTCGCCGCGGCCGGCCCGGACCTGCGCGTCATCTTGAGCAGCGCCGCAGAGCTCTGGGAAGGCGGCCGCGCGCGGATCGACGTCGACGTCGTCAACGACGGGGTGCTGGCCACCGACGGCGAGCACACGGTCGACGTCACCCTCCCCTCGGACCTGGCGTTCGCGTTCGCGTCGGGACGGAGCTACACCTGCGTGCCGGTCGGCGGTGCGGTGAGCTGCACCTACGTCGGTGCGCCGCTCGGGAGTCGCGAGCTGGCGCCGCGCCTCTCGCTCTTCGTGGACCTGTCCCCGGACGTGGCGACGCTTCCGACGGTTCACGCGGTGGTCTCGACCGACGGGGACGTCGATCCCACCAACGACGACGCGGAGCTCCTGGTCCTCGTGTACGCGGCGCCGAGCACCGCGGATCTGGTGGTCGTCGCGACCCCGTCGGCCACGGCCGTCACCCAGGGCGAGGCGGTCGACCTCGAGATCCGGGTGCGCAACGTCGGTGGGCAGCAGAACCCCGGCAGCTTCGTGAAGGTCGAGCTCGGGAGCCCCTACGGCGTGATGTTCGATGACGTGGGCGGCACCGGCTGGACCTGCAAGACCGGCCTCCCCGTCGTCACCTGCACCCTCGTCGCCGCGCCCATCCCGTCCGGGGGCGAGACGCCGCCCTTCACGGCGACCGTCCGCGCCGGGCTCGTTGGCCCCGAGGTCATGCTCCGGGCGCGCCTCCTGAGCGGCGAGTCGTCCATCAACGCGAGCTACACGAACGATACGCCGCCGATCCCGCTGCAGCTGAGGCCCGGCGAGCCGACCGACGCCCTCTGGGTGAGCGCGGCGCCCTACGGCGTCGACCGGCGCGGGCTCTACCTGCGCTCGGCGCCCGAGCTCGCGGCGCGCGCCCAGATCCAGGTCCCCGGCAGCCACGCGAACAGCCCGGCGCCCTCCGCGGACGGCCGCTGGGTCGCCTTCGTCGTCAACACGCCCGGCGTCTACGGCGGCGACCTCTGGCTCGCCACCGCGGACGGCGCCACCACGACCCCCCTGGCCGCCACGAGCGGCGTCGACGAGACCGAGCCGTCCTTCAGCCCCGACGGCCGCACGGTGGTCTACTCGGCGGCCACGCCGTACCCGAGCTCGAGCCACCTGATCCGCACCGTGGGCGTCGACGGGACCGGGGCGGCGCTGCTCCCGACCCTCGAGGGCGACGTCTGGTCGCCGCGCTTCACACCCTCCGGGGGGATCGCTTACGCGCGCTTCTGGGAGGAGCCGCCGGCGAGCCCCGAGCTGGACTGGACCTGGGGCGAGGAGATCGTGATCGCCAACGCCGACGGCAGCGCCCCGGTCCGCCACGAGGCCCTCATGGAGAACCTCGCGGGGTTCGACTTCGCGCCCGACGGGACCCGCATCGCGGTCCGCGCGACCCTCGATGGCGTCGCTGGGATCCATCTCCTCGACGCGACCCCCGTCGGCGGGGCCGCGCCCGTCCTGCTCGCCGCCGCGACCAACGACTTCCCCCTCGGGGTCCCCCGTTGGTCGCCGGACGGGGCGTGGATCGCGTGCGACAGCGACACCCACACCTACCTGATCTCCCCCGACACGGGCGCGGTCGCCCCGACCGGCCTCGAGGGGACGGCCCCGGCGTGGGCGTCCCGCGCGTTCCGGCCGACGGCGGTGGACGACGCCGCGGTGGTGACCGTCGGCGACGCCGTGACGATCGACGTCCTCGCCAACGACGTCGCCGCCTCCGGGCAGGGCCTGGGCTTCTCCGACGCCGACGCGCCGCGCGGCGGCTCGCTCAGCTGCACCCCGGGCGGGCGGTGCACGTACACGGCGGACGGGCGCTTTGTCGGTCAGGACGCGTTCCGCTACTTCGCGGTCGCGGGCGACCAGGTCCTGGCGCCCGCAGTGGTCGCCGTGGACGTCCGGATGCCGCCGCCGGAGCTGTCCATCGACGCCCCGCAGGACGGGGCCGGGGTGGAGGTCGGGGCGCCGCTGCCGGTCGCGGGCACCGCGCGCCTCCGGATGGCGTCGGACGCGGCCAACGTGGTCGTGGTGGTCGACCTCTCCCAGGTCGCGACGAGCGTGGCCCTCGACTGTGACGGCGACGGCAGCGTCACGGCCGCCGATGACGTCAACGCGGACGGGCGCAACAACTACCTCGACTGCTACATGACCGCCGGCCGCGCCGCGCTGGCGCAGCTGGCGGGGCGGAGCGACGTGGACGTGGCGATCGTCGTCACCGAGCAGAACTACCCGCTCGACTCCCTCTATCGCGACGCCGCCTACACGCCGAACGTGCGCGTGGTCGATAGCTCGCCGGAGCCCGGGCTCCAGGCGTTCACGGGCATCGACGCGGATCGCGACGGCAGCGGCAAGGCGGACGTGCTCGAGGCGTTCGACAGCATCGTGCACGGCGGGGGCTCGCACTGCACCGAGGCGCGTGGGGCGACGGAGTTCACGGCGACGGCGCCAATGCAGTGCCGCGCGGCGTCGGGCGAGAAGTCCGACGACGACGTGCTGCTGGCGCTGGACGCGCTGCTCGCCGAGCAGCCGGGGGGCGAGCGGTCGGCGGTGTGGTGGTTCGCGGCGCAGGGGAACGCCTCGGGGACCGCGTCGGGGGATCCGGTGTGGGGGCTCATCGGGCGGGGGACCGAGGTCCACGCGTACTCGGGGACGGCCTATGGCTGCACGACCTCGGCCCTGCCCTACGGCGAGACGGCGCTCAGGCGGCTCAGCTGGGTCACCGGCGGGAGCTGCCAGGTCCTCTTTGGCGCGGTCACCGACGCCGAGGCGCGGCTGCCGGGGCTCTGGGCCTGGGGCCTGGCCTCGGTGACGGTCGGGCGCGCGAGCGATCCGCCCGTGGGCGCCACCTTCAGCGGGCCCGAGCGCTACGCGGCGGAGGTGACGGGGATCGTGCCCGGGGCGAACCGGATCCGCGCGACCGCGGTCAGCACCGACGGCTGGACCGTCGTCCGCGAGATCACGGTGTACGGCCAGGAGGGCTACAACACGGCGCCCATCGCGCTCCCCGACGCGCTCGTGGTCGCGCCGCCCGCCGGCGGCGTGGTGGCGGTGCTCGCCAACGACGTCGACGCCGACGGCGACGTGCTGGCGCTCGGGGCGGTCTCGGAGCCGGCGCACGGGACGGTCCGCTGTTCTCCGGAGGGGGCGTGCGCGTACGTCCCGGGGCCTGGGTTCACGACCGACGTGTTCACGTACCAGGCGGTCGACGGACGCGGAGGAGCGTCGGTCGGGACGGTCTTCGTCGTGGCGGCGCAGACGAACGCGCCGCCCGTGGCGCCGGACCAGCTGTTGGCGCTGCCGGAGGGGGGCGAGGCCACGATCGACGTGGCGGCCGCGGCGTCGGACCCGGAGGGCGGGCCCGTGACCTTCGTGTCCGCCACGGCGGCCGGTCACGGCGAGGTCAGCTGCACGGCGGCCGGCGTGTGCACGTACGTGGCGGGTCCGGCGTTCGGGGTGAGCGACGTCTTCGCCTACACGGTCGGCGACGACCAGGGGGCCGAGTCGACGGGCGTCGTGGTGGTGGCGCGGGACCTGCCGCCGCCGGACGTCGCGCTGACGGCGTCCCTGTCGGCCCCGCTCTCGCCGGGGGGCCAGGGCGTCATCACGGCGACGCTGACCCATGGGTCGGGGGACGTGCTGCCGTACGCGACGGTGAAGCTGGTGCTGCCGCCGCACTTCGCCTTCGTCGCGGCGGCCGGCGACGGCTGGAGCTGCGAGCCGCGCCTGGCGGGCCGGCTGACGACCTGCCAGAGCTTCGTGTCGAGCGTCGCGCCGTCGACGTACCCGGCGCTGCGAGTGACCGTGGCCGCGGACGCCGGCGCCAGCGGGACGGCCGAGGGCGTCGTGGATGCCTCGCTGATCTCGGACCTCACCGCCGATAACATCGTCGTGCTGCCGCTCCTGGCCCCCTCACCCTGCGAAGGCGTGACGTGCTCGGGCCGCGGCACCTGCGCCGAGGACGGCGGCGGCTATGTGTGTGAGTGCGAGGCCGGCTACACCGGGGACGCCTGTGAGACGAACATCGACGACTGCGTGGGCGTGACCTGCTCGGGGCACGGGACCTGCGTGGACGGCGTCGCCAGCTACACCTGCGACTGCCAGACCGGCTACACCGGCGATGCCTGCGAGACGAACGTCGACGACTGTGTCGGCGTGACCTGCTCGGGGCACGGGACCTGCGTGGATGGCGTCGCGAGCTACACCTGCGACTGCCAGACCGGCTACAGTGGCGACGCCTGTGAGACGAACGTCGACGACTGTGTCGGCGTGACCTGCTCGGG
>SBGO01000232.1 GCA_006226565.1 Deltaproteobacteria bacterium
CGCCGCCGCCGCTCCCGGTGGGCTGAGTGGCGGCGCCGCGCGCCTGGGCTGCGCTGGTCGCGCTGGCGCTCGCCGTGGCGGTCACGCGCCCGGCGTGGGCCATCGACTACCCGGTGCACCTGCCGCTGCCCGACTGGGACGTGGCCGTCGGGCTGACCGGCGGGGTCGCGTTCGACGAGGTCGGCGGCGTCTCGCACACGGGCGCCCTCGCCAGCGTGGACCTCGGCCTCCTCGACGGGGTGCTGGGGCTCCATCTCGGCCTCCGCACCCACCGCGAGGGCGAGTCCTGGCGGGTCGGCGGGCTGGTCGAGCTCACCGCCTGGTACGTCGTCCTGCTCGGCGTGGGCTGTCGCTTCGGGCACATGGTCGAGAGCGGTGGCCCCGACGTCGCCGACGACGAGGTCGGGCTCACCGTGCTCGTCGGGATCCCCTTCCCCCTCGCGCGCCTCGACGAGGGCCGCGCCGGGAGCCTGGTGCTGATGCCCTTCGCGCGCCCCGGGCTCCGCTTCGACGGCGGGCAGGTCGAGGGCTTCCACGAGGTCGGGCTCAGCCTGCGCTGGACGTCCTTCGGCTGGTAGCGCGGCGGCGCGACACCCGCGCGGCGTGTCAGTCCGAGACCCGGTTCCGCCCCGCGCGCTTGGCCCGGTAGAGGGCCTCGTCGGCGGCGCGGAGGATGTCGTTGGGGCGCCCCATGTCGGGGTCGAAGGCGCCCACGCCGACCGAGATGGTGACCGGGATGTCGGCGCCGTCGAAGCTGAAGCGGTGGTCGGCGACCATCTTGCGGATGATCTCGCCGTAGCGGAGCCCGCCCTCGCGGTCGGTCTCGGGCAGGACGAGCACGAACTCCTCGCCGCCGTAGCGCGCGAAGAGCTCCTCGCGGCGGACGCGGGCGTTGATGACCTGGGCGAGCTCGCGCAGGACGTAGTCGCCGGTCAGGTGGCCGAGGTTGTCGTTGACCTGCTTGAAGTGGTCGATGTCCATCAGCAGCACGGCCAGGTCGCGGCCGTGGCGGCGCGAGCGGGCGAACTCGCGGTCGAGGAACTCGTCGAGGTGGCGCTTGTTCGCGACGGAGGTGAGGCCGTCGTGAATCGTCATCCGGTAGATCTCCTCGTGGTAGGCGGCCTCGATGTCCTGCCCCGCGAGGTATTTGAAGATGATGTCGCCAATCTTGATGAGGTCCCCGGACCGCAGGCGCGCGCGCTCGGCCCCGAGGTCGTTGACGAAGGTGCCGTTGGTCGAGCCGAGGTCGACGATCCACGACTCGGCCCCGCCGATCTCGACGCGCGCGTGGGCGCGGCTGACGCTGTCGGCGTCGAGCACGATGTTCGCGTAGGGGTCGCGACCGATGGTCCAGTGGCCGGGTCCGAGGTCGTATTTGCGACCGATGGATCCGCCATATAGCACGATGAGGCACTCCTTGCCGGCGTGCTCGGGCATCTGCACGCTCTGCGGCAAAGACACACGGGTCGTGCTGTCCGGGACCTTCTTGGGTTTCACATTGACAACCCTTCTGCGTGCGGCGATTCAGTCGTCCCCCGTGACGCCTGACCGCCGGATCCTGCCTGGAATGGATACTCGGGGGGTTAGAGCACGACAAGTGACGTTCAGTAAACCCCGGAGGCTCCCATGCGCACGCGGCTCCTGCTCACCCTCGCCCTCGTGACCTTCGGGATCGCCAACCCCAACGCCGCCCACGCGCTCCCCGACGGCGGCTACATCGGGCTCGGCTTCGGCGCCGGGCTCGCGAGCGGCGACCGCGGCGTGCCCCTCGAGGCGGGCGCGGTGAGCATCTCGGGCGGCTCGGCCGTCCAGGACGAGGTGGTGCGCACCGACTTCGGCACGGGCCTCGCCTTCGAGCTGCGCTTCGGCTACCTCATCCAGAAGCTCGTCGGCCTCGACATCGGCCTCACCGGGCACGGCACCACCAGCTTCGACGACGGCGCCGGCTTCGTCTCGCTGACCGCGCACTACCACTTCCTCCAGCACGCCATCGACCTGTCCGAGCGCGCCTTCGACGTGGACGTGTACTTCGGCGGCGGCTACGCCATCGGCGGCTACCACCCCGACTTCGGCGACGCGAAGGGCTGGGAGGGGTCGCAGGTGAACTTCGGCGTCGACTTCGAGTACCAGGTCGGCGAGCGGGTCGGGCTGGCGATCGACTGCAAGTTCGTCCTGCCGCAGTACACGACCTTCATCGTCGACTACGACGACGACATCCGCGTCGACCCCGCCGAGACGCCGAGCTCCCTCGTGGTCGTCCCGACCATCCAGCTCATCTTCCACCTGTAGAGGTCGCGCGCGCCCGCCGGAGCCGCCCCACGGGGTGCTCCCGGGCCGGCTCGGTGGCGGCGGTGTCCGCCGCCAGCCACCGCACGATGGGCTGGAAGACGTCGCGCCGGGCGGCGTTGGAGAGCAGGACGCAGGCGTGGCCGTAGTCGCGGCTCGCGCCGTGGTCGCGGCCCACCACGAGGAAGCGCTTCTCGGCGCTGGCGAGCTGCGCGTAGCCGGCGCGGACGATGGCCGGCGTGACGAGCTTGTCCCCGGCCGAGGCGACGACGAGGATGGGGTGGCGGACCTGGGCCAGGCGGCCGGTGTAGTCGTCGCCGTTCCGCGCGCGCAGGCGGCCGGTCACGCCCCAGGTCAGGATCTGCGCCAGGTCGCCGCCCGGCAGGTCCTCGACGGCGTGGTCGAGCCACGCGCGCTGGGTCGCGACGTCGACGCCGCCGAGGTGGAAGTGGGCCCGGAGCGCGACCAGGTGGGGCAGGGGCCCGGCGGTGCGCGCGAGGGTCGGGAGCCCGAAGCCGGAGAGCTGGCGGGCCACCGGGGCGAGGACGCGCAGCGGCAGGTGGAGCAGCGCCCGCCCGCGGCCGAGGAAGTGGGTGAAGGAGCCCGGGGCGGCGATCGTGACGGCGCGCTCGATGTCGCCGCCGCCGGGGCCGCCGAGGTGGAGGTAGGCGAAGAGGCCGCCGAGGCTGTGCCCGACGAGGTCGAGGGTCGCCGCGCCGGTGAGCGTCCGGACCGTGCGGATGGCCGCGGGGAGGTCGTAGCGGAGCTTGCGGTCGAGGTCGACGACGGGCCGGCCGCGGCCGCGCCAGCTGCTCGAGGCCGCGCCGCGGAACTCGAGGATCCAGACGTCGCGCCCGGCCGCGTTGAGGGCGCCCGCGAGGGAGGTCCCCGGTCGGAGCCCGAAGGAGAAGCGGTTGGCGCTCATCCCGGGGAGCATCAGGACCGGGCGGCCGAGGGCGTCGCCGCCGAGCGGGGGCGGGCTCCGGAAGACGCGGAGCTCCCAGCCGTCGTCGGTCGAGAAGGGGGAGTCGAGGTACGGGATCAGCACGGGGCTCGCGCTCGCGGGTCGGGGAACCAGCGGCGCCAGCCTAGCGAAAGGCAGGGGGGCTGGGGAGGAAAATCCGTGCAGCGTCGGGGATCTCGAAAAAATGCGGATCGCGTGCGAATATTTGCGACGGCCGCGCGTCTGAGACGCGCCTCGAAGACCGGACTCGCGCCATGCGTACCCAGCTCCTCATCTCGCTCCTGCTCGCCGCGCCGACCGTCGGCTGCGGCTCGCTGTACGGAAACTACGACGACGCGGAGTACGACGACGGATACGCCGTTCAGAGCGAGGCCGTCGACGACGGGGCGGCGGTCGAGGACGGCGTGGTCGCCGACGACGGCGCCTACGAGGCGGGCGAGGACGTCGCCTCGGTCGACGTCTTCTACGACGCCCTCGACGAGGACGGCGTGTGGCAGCAGGACGACGAGTACGGCTACGTCTTCGCGCCCTACGCCGACGACTACGTCCCCTACAGCGACGGCTACTGGGCCGAGACCGAGTACGGCACGACCTGGGTCGCCACCGACAGCATCGGCTGGGCGGTGTGCCATTACGGGCGCTGGATCTACCGCGACCGCTGGCTGTGGGTGCCGGACACCGTCTGGGGCCCGGCGTGGGTCGACTGGCGCCTGGGCGGCGGCTGGGTCGGCTGGGCGCCGCTCGGCTACGGGGCCTACTCGGTGCCGTACTACAGCTGGCGCTTCGTGCCCGACAGCTACCTCTACACCCACGACCTGCGCTCGCATTACCGGCGCGTGCACGACATCCGCAGCATCTACCCCCAGACCCACCGGGTCGATCGCTACGTCCGCGGACGCAACGGCCGGCGCTACGTCGCAGGGCCGGCGCACGTCGGGCAGGGGCAGCGTCCGGCGCCGGTGCGTCTGAGCAGCCTCCCGGCGCGTGGCACGGGCCGCTTCGCCGCCCGGG
>SBGO01000333.1 GCA_006226565.1 Deltaproteobacteria bacterium
TGGAGCGCTCGGCGCCCCGCTCTGCCGCGCTGCAACACGGACGCCGATCACGCCGCGGCGGCCGACGTCGCCGGCCTCCGGCGCTCCGCTCCGCTATCGCGTGATAGAAGACGGCTGTCTCGGTGAGAAGGTCTTGTCGTACCGCCGGGAACGTGACATGGGTTCCCCCAGCGACGTTTTCACAGCGGTCCTCCGCTCGAGCGCGTCGTTCGACCCGTCTTGAACCGCTCCGCAGAGGAGAACCGCGTTGAGTTGGCTGACCCGCTCCCTATCGTCGTCTAGCGGCCGAAAGCTGCTGGCCGCGGTCACGGGCCTGGGGCTGGTGCTCTTCCTGATCATCCACCTCCTGGGCAACCTTCAGATCTTCAGCAACAGCGACGCGTTCAACCATTACGCGCAGTCGCTCCACAACGGGCCGCTCATCGTGCTCGCGGACATCGGTCTACCGATCATGTTCGTCGTGCACATGAGCGTGGTGATTTGGCTCGCCCTCGACAACAAGAAGGCGCGCGGCCCGGTCGGCTACAAGGTGCACGGCACCAAGCAGACCCGCGGGTTCGCCGGGGTGCTCGCGAGCAAGTCCGCGCTCTACGGTGGCATCGTGCTCATCGCCTTCGTGCTCATCCACGTCTGGCACATGCGCCTTCAGCACGAGGAGATGAACGGGCTCGCGCGCGAGTACGTCATCGACCAGCTGATGAACCCGGGCTGGGGCCTGCTCTACATCGTGGGCAGCCTCGTCACCGGCTGGCACCTCTTCCACGGCATCCAGGCTGCGTTCCGCTCGGTCGGTGTGAACCACCCGCGCTACACGCCTCTCATCGTCAAGACCGGGATGGGTATCGCGACCGTGCTCGCGCTCGGCTTCGCCGCCATCCCCGTCTGGATCCTCCTCAACGCCTGACGCCGGAGCGCACCGCAATGACACAACAGACCGCGCAGCTCCTCGACGGCAAGTGCCCCACCGGGCCCCTCGCGGACCGCTGGACGAAGCACAAGGGCTCGATTCAGCTCGTCGGGCCGATCAACAAGCGCAAGTACCACGTCATCGTCGTCGGGACCGGCCTCGCCGGCGCGTCGGCCGCCGCCACCCTCGGCGAGCTCGGCTACCGCGTGACGGCTGTCACCTACCACGACAGCCCGCGCCGCGCGCACAGCGTCGCCGCCCAGGGCGGCATCAACGCCGCCAAGAACTACCAGAACGACGGCGACAGCGACTTCCGCCTCTTCTACGACACGATCAAGGGCGGCGACTACCGCGCCCGCGAGTCGAACGTCTACCGCCTGGCCGAGGTCAGCGCGAGCATCATCGACCAGGCCGTCGCCCAGGGCGTCCCCTTCGCCCGCGAGTACGGCGGCGCGCTGACGAACCGCACCTTCGGCGGCGTGCTCGTCTCGCGCACCTTCTACGCCCGCGGCCAGACCGGTCAGCAGCTCCTCTACGGGGCGTACTCGAGCCTCATGCGCCAGGTGAACGCCGGCAGCGTGAAGCTCCTGACCTACAAGGACATGCTCGACGTCATCGTCGACGACGGCTCCGCGCGCGGCGTGGTCCTCCGGGACCTGAAGACGGGCAAGCTCAGCGCCATCACCGCCGACGCGGTCGTCCTCGCGACGGGCGGCTACTCGAACGTCTTCTACCTGTCGACCAACGCCAAGAAGTGCAACGTCACGGCGACGTGGCGGGCCCACAAGAAGGGCGCCTTCTTCGCGAACCCCTGCTACACCCAGATCCACCCGACCTGCATCCCGCAGGAGGGCGAGGACCAGTCGAAGCTGACGCTCATGAGCGAGTCGCTTCGCAACGACGGCCGCGTCTGGGTGCCGCGCAAGGCCGGTGACACGCGTCGCCCCGAGGACATCCCGGAGTCCGAGCGGTACTACTACCTCGAGGAGAAGTACCCGACCTTCGGCAACATGGTCCCGCGCGACGTCGCGAGCCGCAACGCCAAGTACGTCTGCGACGACGGCCTCGGCATCGGGCACACCAAGCGCGCCGTCTACCTCGACTTCAAGGACGCCATCGCGCGCCTGGGCGAGGACACGATCGCCGCGCGCTACGGCAACCTCTTCCAGATGTACGAGAAGATTGTCGACGACAATCCGTACAAGACGCCGATGAAGATCTACCCGGCGCCGCACTACACGATGGGCGGCCTGTGGGTGGACTACGACCTGATGAGCAACCTCCCGGGGCTCTTCGTCATCGGCGAGGCGAACTTCTCGGACCACGGCGCGAACCGTCTCGGCGCGAGCGCGCTGATGCAGGGCCTCGCGGACGGCTACTTCGTCCTGCCCTACACCATCGGCCCGTACCTGCACGCGAACCGGACGCGCAAGCCCCTCACCGAGGACGCCCCGGTCGTCAAGGGGACCATGGACGCGGTCGAGGAGAAGACCAAGAAGCTCCTCGGCATCAACGGCAAGCGCTCGGTGGACAGCTTCCACCGTGAGCTGGGCCTGCTCATGCTCGACAAGGTCGGCATGTCGCGTAACCGCACGGGCCTCACCGAGACGATCGAGCACATCCGCGGGCTCCGCGCGGAGTTCTGGGAGAACGTGCGCATCCTCCCGACGACCGACAACAACCTCAACATGGAGCTCGAGAAGGCCCACCGCGTGGCCGACTTCCTCGAGTTCGCCGAGGTGATGGCGTTCGACGCCCGCGACCGCGAGGAGTCCTGCGGCGGCCACTTCCGCGAGGAGCACGCGACGCCGGAGGGCGAGGCCAAGCGCGACGACGAGAACTACCGCTACGCGGCCGCGTGGGGCTTCAACGGCGTCGGCGAGACCCCGACGCTCAACAAGGAGCCGCTCGAGTTCGAGTTCGTGAAGCTGACGCAGAGGAGCTACAAGTAGCCATGGCGGACACGATCAGCCTGACCCTCGAGGTGTGGCGCCAGCCGGGTCCCCTGGCGAAGGGCCGCTTCGAGAAGTACGAGGTCAAGGACGTTTCGACCAACATCTCCTTCCTGGAGATGCTCGACCTCCTCAACCAGAGGCTCCTCTCCGAGGGCACCGAGCCGATTCACTTCGAGCACGACTGCCGCGAGGGGATCTGCGGGAGCTGCGGCTTCATGATCAACGGTCAGGCCCACGGGCCCGACCGTGGGACGACCGTGTGTCAGCTCCACATGCGGAAGTTCAAGAACGGCGCGAAGCTCGTCATCGAGCCGTGGCGTGCCCGGGCCTTCCCGATCATCCGCGACCTCGTCGTCGAGCGCGCGCCCCTCGACGCGATCATCGCGGCCGGCGGCTACAACTCCATCAACTGCGGCAACGCGCCCGACGCGAACGCGATGCCGATCGGCCGTGACACCGCCGAGGACGCCTTCGACGCCGCCGCCTGCATCGGCTGCGGCGCCTGCGTGGCGTCCTGCAAGAACGCCTCGGCGATGCTCTTCACGTCGGCCAAGATCGGCCAGCTGGCGCTCCTCCCGCAGGGGCAGCCCGAGCGCTCCAAGCGCGTCGTCGCGATGTACGACGAGATGGAGACGCAGGGCTTCGGCGCCTGCTCGTGGACGCAGGACTGCGAGGCGGCGTGCCCCAAGGAGATCTCGGTCAAGTGGATCTCCCGCGCCAAGCGCGACTACCTCAAGGCGCGCTTCAAGGAAGGGCTCTAGGCCCAGCGATCGGAACGCGCGCGACGCCGTTCTGATCGGGACCTGGACAGACTTATCCCGGGTCACCCGGTGAGGTGATGACCAGCGGCGCGAACACCCCCACGAGCCAACGACGTCGGATCGTCAGCCTCGAGCTGGCGGCCGACGACGCGCTCCCCGGGGAGTTCGCGCCGTTTCGTCTTCCCCGGCAGCTGCGCGTCGCCGCCACCGGCGTGGGCGGCGACCTGGTCCGCGCGCTCGAGCTGACCCTCACCGGGGTCCTGAGCGGCGGGCTGCACGCCCTCCCGATCGGGCGCGACGTCGCGCTCGAGGCCGAGGTCGCCGAGGACGCGGGCTTCTCGGTCGAGCTCCGCATCGGCGAGGAGGCGGGCCACCCGGTCCTCTTGTCCGGCGCGGTCCGCTTCGACCAGCCGGTGGTCCTCGGCAACGTCCCGGCGGTGCTCGCCGCCCTCCCCTCGCTCTTCGAGGACAAGCGCCTGTCCGCCGTGAGCGGCTGGCTCGAGCGCCTCGCCGCCCAGGACGTGCCGGGCGGGCTCGCGGCGACCCTCCGCAAGGTCCTCGTCCGCGCCGCGCCGTGGGCCCGGAGCCCCGGAGAGGGCGCCGAGCCCGGCGCACGCCCCACCGAGCCGCCA
>SBGO01000081.1 GCA_006226565.1 Deltaproteobacteria bacterium
CGAGCCGGTGGGGATGGACGCCTCGATCGGCATCGGCGGGCTCGACGTCTCCGGCGGCCTCCCGCGCTCGGTGGTCCAGCGCGCCCTGTCGCGGGTCCAGGGCGACGTGACCGACTGCTACCGCGCAGCCGCGAAGGCGGCCGGCCACGGCCTGGCCGGGGCGCTGCCGGTGTCGCTCACCATCGACGTCGACGGCCGCGCGCGCAACGTCGAGGTCGGCGCCTTCGGCCTCGCCGGGGTGGCGACCTGCGTCGAGCACGCCTACGCTCGCGTGCGCACCCTCGATCGCCCGGACACCGGCACGGTCCGCGTCTCCTTCTCCGTCCGCTTCACGCCGAGGTCTTTGTGAGCTCCCTCCGCGCTCTGGCGCTCGCGC
The DNA here is from genome assembly GCA_006226565.1 of Deltaproteobacteria bacterium. Classification (GTDB taxonomy): domain Bacteria; phylum Myxococcota_A; class UBA9042; order PHBI01; family PHBI01; genus PHBI01. The sequence continues at coordinate 377 of SBGO01000081.1, forward strand.
TCCTCGCCGCGACGGCCCCGGCCTGCATGGGCCCGCTCGTCAGCGACGAGGTGCCGCCGGGCGAGATCATCCTCCCGGCCGGCGCCGACGTCCCCGCGGCGACCGGCGCCGTCGCCGCCAAGATCGCCGCCAACGACGGCGTCGACGGGCTCATCCCGCTGCAGACCGCCTTCGGCGACGGCGCCCCGGTCCGCTTCTGGGACTTCGGCCCGACCACCCCGGTGGCGGCGCCGATCTGGTTCATCGTCGAGGACGACCCCGAGGGAAGCTTCTCGTCCGGCGACCGCACCTTCGCGCCGGTCGGCCAGCTCAACGTGGTCGACGCCGTGCCCGGTGACCCGGCCTACGGGCCCTTCTGGGAGATCATCCTGGTGCCGGTGACCGACCGCTGGGACGGCGAGGTCTTCGCCTCGGCCCAGGCCATCGACGCCGGCGTCGCGGCGGGCCTGCTCGAGCCGCCCATCGCGCTGCCGCTCGCCGTCAACTGCCCCATCGTCGCCCCCGAGACGCGCCTCGACCGCGGCCCCGACCAGGACCCCAAGGCCCCCTCCCCCGGCTACTACCGCGGCGTCATCGTCACCTACTTCGCCTTCGACATCGCGCCCCTCGACGCCGCCGGCGAGGTCGCCACCGCCCCCGTGTACGAGCTCCGACGCGAGGGCGGGGAGCCGCTCGACGAGGGCGTGCGCGGCGTCGACATCACGGGGGACGGCGATCACGTCGACTCCAACGACCTCTTCGCCGCCCCCCGCGGCGAGGACGCCTACACCGGCCTCGTCACCCCGGTGGACGTGGTCGTGCGCGCCGACTACGCCTCGATCGACACCAGCGGCGACGACGCGACGGCCGACCTGACCGACGCCGCCCAGCTCTTCACGGCGTCCGGCGACCCCGATCCCACCTGGGTCGTCGCCTTCTACCCGGGCGACGGGGTCTACAACCGCCCGATCCAGCGCGAGGAGAACCGATGAGGCGCCGCATCGCCCAGGCCGCCCTGGTGCTGCTCGTCGCCGGCCTCGGCGCCTGCGACCTGGAGCCGGACGTCGGGCCGCCGACGCAGTACCGCTGCATCGACGAGGACAGCGACCCGAGCGCGACCGTGAGCTGGAGCCGCGACATCGCCCCGCTCCTGCGGCGGGCGCAGGGCGGCTGCGCCCGCTGCCACGACCCGGCGAGCAGCAACCCCATCGGGGTGCAGCTCAGCGGGCTCGACCTGTCGTCGCTGCGGGCCACCCGCGAGGGGGGCGCGCGGAGCGGCACGAACATCGTCGTGCCCGGCGCGCCCTGCCAGTCCGTCCTCTACCTCAAGGTCCTGACCGGCCCGCCCTTCGGCGGTCGGATGCCCCTCGATGGCCCACCGTTCCTGTCCACGACCGAGCTCGACCTCGTCCACGACTGGATCGCCGAGGGCGCCCACGACAACTGAGCGCGCCCCCGCGCGCGGGAGGAGCCGCGACATGAACCCCGGACCCGGAGACCGACCGCGATGACCCGCGACCTCCATCGGCTCGCGCGCGCCGCCGCCCTGCTGACGCTGGGCGGGCTGGCCTGGATCGGCGCCAACGAGGGCCACACCGCCGAGGTGAACTTCGCCGGCTCGGTGCAGCTCGACGACCTCGTCGTCCCGACCGACGACCGCGCCCGCGACTTCGTCTTCGACGGCTTCACCACCGAGCTCTCGATGAAGCTCTCGGTGGACGTCAGCCGCGAGATCTCGGCGCAGGTGAAGACCTGCTACGGCTGCCACGGCTTCGAGCTCGGGGCGGCCTACGTCGACTTCCGGCCCTACGACGCCCTGCGCATCCGGGCCGGCCGCTTCACCCCCACCTTCGGCGACTTCCCGCTCCGCCACGACCCGGCCAACCACGTCACCAGCGACAAGCCGCTGCCCTACGACATGGGGCGTATGCTCCGCCTGCGCGAGTTCAACATGAGCATCCTGCCGGCGCCCTACGTCGACAACGGGCTCGAGGTGAGCTTCGCCCAGTCGCTCGGCGACTCGGTCGACGTCGACGTCCACGCCTACATCGTCGGCGGGCTCCGCGCGGGCGCCGGCGCCACCGACGTCGACTTCATCCAGTCGCGCTCCCGCGAGCTCTACTACGTCGACAACAACAGCCAACCGACCGTCGGCGGGCGCGTCGCGGCCAGCTTCTACCTCGGCCCCGACACGGCGCTGACGATCGGCGCGTCGGGCATGTACGGCACCTACGATCCCGACAACCGCCTCGACCTCCTCGTCCTGGGCGCCGACCTGGTCCTGCGCATCGAGCGGTGGGCGCTCCGCGTCGAGTACCTGGCGCGGCGGACCCGGATGGACCTCGGGAGCGACCCCGCCCAGGCCTTCCGCTACGGGCCCGGCAGCGACGGCCGCTACGACCCCTACGCGCTCAAGGACGGCTTCTACGCCGAGACCACCTTCCCCATCGGCGACCACGTCGAGCTCGTCGGCCGCGTCGACGGGATGCGGCGGCAGGGCAACGTGCCGATCGCCAGCCCGCTCCGCTCCGAGAGCGCCGTCCTCCGCTACACGGTCGGCGGCAACCTCCGGCTCACCGACGGCTGGCGCGTGAAGCTCTCGACCGAGCTCTACGACTTCAGCGACTTCGAAGACGAGCTCGCCATCCACCTCGGCGTCGTCGGCGCCTTCTAGGCCCAACACCGATTACTCGGGGTAACCCATCGAGATCGCACACATCTTTCAACCGCGGAGGCCACAGAGGGCACGGAGGATGTGTAGCCGCTCGAGCCGATACTCCGAGCGCGACTGGCTGCCCGCTCCCTTGAGCTCCGTGCTCTCGGTGGTAGAAAGCCGTTCCGGTTCAGCGCCTTGTGGCCTATCTGATCGGCGTTGCTGCTCGGGCCCTCGCGGACGCGCCGCGGCGTACTGAGCCCGACCGAGGGAGCGACCGCCAGCGGGTCAGCGCGCCGCGACCTGCTCGCGAAGCGCCGGCCACTCGTGCGACAGCGTCCGGTCGGCCATCGGGTAGAGCATCCCCTCCTCCTTCGAGTTGTGCTGCTGGATCAGCATCAGGAGGGTGTCGCCGAGGTCGACCAGGCGGTCGAGGTCGCCGCCGGCGGCGGCCTCCTCGAGCTGGCCTAGGAGGGCGCGCATCTGGGCGTGCTCCATGCGCATGACGGCGGTCGGGCCACCCTGGCTCATGCCGGTCACGCGCTCGAAGGCGGGGAAGAGGACCTCCTCCTCCATCGCGAAGTGCCGCTCCATGGCGTCACTGAAGGCCTCGAGCGCCATCGCTGCGCGGTTTCGGTCGCCGTCGTCGGCGGCGGCCTCGACGCGGCTCCAGAGGAGGTCGCAGTGGCGGTGGTCGTCGGAGAAGTAGGTGCTGGGGCACGTCACAGGCTCACCTCTTTTGCGATGGCGCGTTAAGTTATCACTTGATATCATCACCCCCATGACACGTCGAGAGAAGACCGCCGTGAGGCGACAGCAAATCATCGAGGCGGCCTTCCAGCTCCTCGCCGAGCTCCCGCTGGCCGACGTCACGACCCGACGCATCGCCGCGGTCGTCGGGATCTCCCAGCCGGCCCTCTTCCGCCACTTCACCTCCCGAGACGCCGTCCTCCTCGGCGTGCTCGACGACGCCCAGCGCGAGCTGGGGGGCCTCGTCGAGGCGGCCCTCGGCGGCCCCACCGCGCAGGCGCGCCTGCTCGGCCTGGGCCGCGCGCTCGCGAGCTTCATCGAGCGCCGCCCCGGGCTGCCGCGGCTGCTCCTGGCCGACCTCGGGCCGAGCCCGGCCGGGACGGCGGTGCGCGCCGCGCTCCAGAAGCTCGTCGCCATCCAGCGCGCCCTCGTCGGCGAGATCGTCAAGGACGGCATCGCCGACGCGTCGCTGCGGGCCGACCTCGACCCGG
>SBGO01000233.1 GCA_006226565.1 Deltaproteobacteria bacterium
CAGGTGGTCCTCGATGGCCTCGCCGAGCTGCACGGAGGGCGCCGGCTGGCCGTCGGGCTGGACGAGCGGCAGGGTGATGCTCCCCGGCTCGGCGTAGCTGAGCCGGCTGTACCTCGCCTCGAGCCCGACCGTCGGGAACAGCCTCGCCTCGGCCGCCCGCTCCCGAGCGCGCGCGGCGGCGGCCGCCGCCTCGCCCTCCCGGACTCGAGGGCTGCGCGCCAGCGCCAGCGCCTGCGCCCGATCGAGGTCGAGCGAGAGCGCCTCCGAGGGAGGCTCCTCCGCCCCAGCGCGGCCAGGAGCAGCGCCAGCGAGTGCGAGCGCGACGAGGAGCCAGCAGCACTTCGGAGTGACGGGCCGCATATCAGAGCCTCCTCCTTTGGGCCGACGCCAACGCCCGCAGCCGCTGAGCGGCGTCATCGACGAGGTCGTAGGCCACGGGGATGATCACCAGGGTCAGGAAGGTCGCCGCGGTCATGCCGCCGATGACGGCGATGGCCAGCGGTGAGAAGCGCTCCGACCCGAGCGCCCACTCCGCGGCGAGCGGGATCATCCCCACGATGGTCGACAGCGAGGTCATCATGATGGGGCGAAAGCGGGTCTGGACGGACGCGAGCACCGCCTCGCGGCGCGGCATACCGGCGTCGCGTCGCTGACGGATGAAGTCGATCAAGATGATCGCGTTGTTGACGACGATCCCCACCAAGAGGATGAGGCCGACCATCACCGGCATCGACACGGGCTTGCCCGTCAGCTTGAGCGCGGCCGCCACCCCGATCAGGCTCAGCGGCACGCTCACCAGGATCGTCAGCGGGTGGAGGAACGAGCGGAGCTGGGCCACCAGGAGGAGATAGACCGCGAGGACGGAGATCGCGAGGGCGCCTCCCAGGTGGACCTTCGCGTCGTCGAGGTCGTCGTTCTCGCCGCTCAGCGCCGCCGTGTAGCGATGCGGTAGCGTCCACTTTTCCAGGGCGCCTTGGATGTCGGCGACCACGAAGCTCAGCGCCCGCCCCTCGACCGTCGCGGACAGATCGATGGTGTAGAGCAAGCCCTCGCGGGTGATCGTACCCTGCCCTAGGCTCGTCTCGAGCGAGGCCACCTCACGGGCGGGGAGCCCGCCGGGGTGTCGCGGCGTGGCGAGCGGCAGGTCGAGCAGGTCGGAGGGATCCGCCCAGCCGCGCCGGTCCGAGCGCACTCGGATGGGCAGGGTCGCGCCGCTCCGACCGCGCAGCTGCCCCACGGTCGCGCCCTCGGAGGCCGCCATCAGCTGGCTCGCCACCCCGAGCCGCGAGAGCCCCGCGGCCCGCGCCCGGGCGTCGTCCACGACGAGGCGTGTCTGGCGCTGATCGAGGCGCCAGCTGCGGCTCGGAGCGACCACGGCCTCGGTGCGCGCGAGGATGGCGAGCCCCTCCTCGGCGAGGCGGTCGAGGACCAGCGGATCCGAACCGGCGATCCGCAGGACGACGGGTGCGGCGCTGGTCGGCCGGGCGGTGTTCCCGGTCTCCCGCACGACCGCGTGAGCGACCGCGGGGATCCCCGCGAGCCCGGCTCGGACGCGCCGCTCGATCGACCAGATGTCGTCGGTCCGATCGGTGCGATCGGTCAAGGTGACGGAGACGTAGGCCTGGTTTGGACCTCGCGCCCCGCCACCGCTGCGCATTCCCGGCTCGAAGCCGATCTGCGACTGGACCTTGACCACCTCGGGCTCGGCGCTCAAGAGGGCCTCCACCTCGCGCACGACGCGCTCGGTCTCGGCCAGGGAGGCCCCGGAGGCGGTCTCGAGGGTCACGAAGAAGCTCCCGCTGTCCATCTTCGGCAGGACGTCCATCCCCAGCGACAGCACGCCCCGCGCCGCGAGGAGGAGAGAGGCCACGGCGATGAGCAGCGACGCGACGCGCCATCGCAGCGCGAGTCGTAGCAGCCCGCCGTAGAGCGCGCGGATCCGCCCCATCGACCAGGTGAAGGGGGCCACCAGCAAGGCGCCTACCCGGTCGATCTTGCCCGCCCCGCCCGTGTAGAGCGTCAGGACCGGGACGAGGAAGAGGGCGACGGCGAGCGAGGAGATGAACGCGAAGAACAGGGTCGCCGCGAGGGGCCCGAAGGTCTTGCCGATGAACCCCGGCAGGAACATGAGCGGGACGAGCACCATGAGGGTCGTCGCGGCGCCGGCGAGCACCGGCGTGCGGACCTCGTCGGCGCCCCGGACCGCGGCCTCGAGCGGGTCGAGGCCCTCCTCCTCGCGCAGCCGCGCCACGTTCTCGAGGACCACGACCGACGCGTCGACGACCATCCCGACCGCGAGGATCACCGCCGACAGGGTGACCATGTCGAACTGGACCCCGGCGAGGTACATCAACGCGAACGTGAGGCCGTAGGAGAGCGGCATCGAGACGATCGCGACGGCGGCGCTGCGCAGGCGCCCGAGGAAGAGGAAGAGCAGGGCCGAGGCCAGGGCGAGCGCCTGCAGGACTCCCTCGAGCAGGTTGCCGATCGAGACCGCGGTGAAGGTGGCCGTCTCCTCGCCGACGGCGAAGCGGGCCCCGGGGAAGTCTCGCTCGAGCTCGGCCGCGGCGGCGCGGACGGCCTCGACCACCTCGACGGTGTTCGCGTCGGTGGTCTTGAAGACCTGAAGGGCGATCGCCGGGGTCCCGTCGATGGCGAAGCGCGCGTCATCGTCGAGGGCGCCGACGCGGAGCCGCGCCACGTCCGACAGCAGGACCCGCCCCCCGTCCGCCAGCGGGATCTCGACCGCGCCGAGCGCGGCCGCGTCGCTGGTGTCCGCCTCGAGGCGCAACATCGTCTGGGTGCGCTGGGTGCGCAGGCGGCCCGCCGGCGCCGACATCGTCTGCGCGCGCACGGCGTCGACGATCTGGCCGGAGGAGAGGCTGCGCGCGGAGAGCTCGAGCGGGTCGAGCTCGACGATGAGGGCGGAGACGTGCCCACCGAAGACGTCGACGGCGGCGACCCCGGGGACGCGCTGGAGGCTCGGCGCGAAATGATCCTCCGACGCGCGCCGCGCCGTCTCCAGGTCGGCCATCGTCACCCCGAGGGTAACGACAGGCCGGTCGGCCGTGCTGAAGGAGAGCACCTGCGGCTCCTCGATGCCGCCGGGCAGCGCGGAGCGGATCCGCGCGAGCGCGTTCTGGGCGTCGACCGCGGCGAGCGCGACCTCCTCGCCGTAGGCGAACTCGACGGTGGCGAGCGAGAGGTTGTCGAGCGAGGTCGAGGTCACGGACACCACCCCCTCGAGCGACGACAGCTCCTCCTCGATGGGCTCGGTGAGATCGCGGGCGACCTCCGCAGCCGCGGCGCCGGGGTACGCGGTGACGACGGTGACGAGCGGCGGCGCCGTGTCGGGGAAGAGCTGCATGGGCAGCGCGCGGTATGCTGCGACGCCGAAGAGGGCAGTCGCGATGGCCGCCGCTCCGACCGCGTGGCGGTTGTGAACGATCGCGCGTGCGAGGCTCATGGCAGCACGCCCGGAGCGTCGACGGCGTAGACCGGCTGCTCGTCCTCGAGCCCTCGGAGGGCGCCGACGACGACCCGACTGTCGGCGGCGGGCGGGGGATCGACGGCGACCCAGCCGCCGGCCACGAGGCCCGGCGTCACCCGCACGCGGGCGAGCCGCCCATCGCGCGCGACGAAGATCGCGGCGCCGTCGCCGTCGAGCAGGAGCGCGTCCGAGGGGACCGAGACCGTGTCGTCGACGCGCTCGAGCGTCACCGCGACGTCGAGCGACATCCCCGCGTAGGCGCCCTGGGCCAGCGGCTCGGGCAGGCGCAGCGTCGCCTCGACCGTGCGACCGGGGCCTCGCGCGAGGGGCGCCAGCGAGACGATCTCGGTGGCGATCGGCGAGCCCCCTCGCGCGCTGACCGTGGCGGCGGTGCCAACCCCGACACCCCGCGCGAGGTCCGCCTCCGTCAACGCCACCGTGAGCTCCATTGCGGAGCCGCCGATGCGAACGAGGGGGCGACCGGGCATGACGTTCTCGCCCGGCTCGGCGAGCCACTCGAGGACGAGGCCGTCGATGGGCGCCTCCTCGGCGGCGCGCGCCTCGACGACGCCGAGTTCGTGGAGCTGCGCCTCGCTCGCCCTCACGGCGGCGCGGGCGGTCGCGCACTGCTTGCGCCCGAGGTCGCCTGCCGCCCCCGGGACCGCGCCCGCCTGCTCCAGGGCGCCGTCCGTGCGTGCGCGCTCGCAGAGGTAGTCGCGTTCGATCCGAGCCCGGCTGACCTCGGCCCGTGCC
>SBGO01000722.1 GCA_006226565.1 Deltaproteobacteria bacterium
GGTCGCGACCTCGGCCGGGGCGAAGGCCGGGCAGGTGGCGGGCGTCGTCGACGCCGTCATCCGCGGCGGCGGGCAGCTCGAGGGCGACGCGGACGTGACGCTCAAGGGCGCCACCGTCGCCGGCACGCGGGTCGAGCGCCTGCACGCGACGGCCAAGATCGACGCCCGCCGCGGGATGGACGCCGAGGTGGCCTTGAGCGGCGCCTACGACGCAGGCGGCGTCTCGGTCGACGGCCTCTCGGTCGGCGCCAGCGACGGCGAGTACGCGGTGACGCTGTCCCCGACGGCCTGGCCCGTCGGCGGCGTGCAGGCGCGGGTCCGGGACCTGCGCGTGGCGAAGTGCGCCGGCGAGCGGCCGTGCCTCGTCAACGCCGTCAAGGCCGACGTCCAGCTCCAGCCGAGCGGCCGCGTCGCCTGGGACGTGCGCGCCGGGGCGGGGGGCCTCGAGACGACGCTCCTCGGCGTCGCGGCCCTGCCGATCGCCGGGCGGACGCTCCAGGTCGACCTCGACCGCTTCACGGTGACCCACGTGACCGACGATGGGGGGCGCACCGACCTGCTGGTCGCCGACCGCCTGCGCTACCTCGGCAGCGGCGTCATCCGCGTCGGGGAGCTGCGCCTGGTCGGCCCCGACGGCGCCTCCGGCTACTTCCGCGCCCAGGGGACCGTGGACGCCGTCGCGGGCGCGGTCGACCTGCTCGTCGACGCGCGCGGCATCGACCTCGACGAGTGGGTGGAGCGCTACCCGAGGATGGCGGCCCTCGTCCTCGCGCCCAAGCGCGACGGCGAGGAGGGGCCGGACGGCTTCGGGCTCGCGCTCCCCGACGTCGCCGGGCGCGTGGAGATCGGCGGCTACGTGCGCGGGACCCTCGCGCAGCCCGAGCTGCGCGTCGCCGTGACCCTGACCGACGCCCGGCTCGACAGCCTCCGCGGGCTCCGCCTCGGGACGGTCCTCGACTGGCACGGCGACCGCCTGAGCGTGGACGTGGGCGGGAGCTGGCACGAGGGGGCGCGCTTCTCGGTGCGCGGCCGGGTGCCGATGACGCTGGCGCTGGCGCCCGCGCCGGAGGTGACGGTCGACTACGACGGCCCCTTCTCCCTCGAGGTCGAGGCGAAGGACGCGGACCTCACGGCGACCCAGCGCTTCCTGGCGGGGGTCGGCGCGAGCGGCCGCCTCGAGGGCAAGGCGATGGCCGGCAAGGCGAGCCTCACGCTGAAGTCGAAGGGGAGCTTCCGGCGCCCCGACGTGGAGCTCACGGCCAACGGGGCGCCGCTCACCCTCGGCGCCTTCGACGGCGAGACGACCCTCAGCCTGATCTCGAAGGAGGGGCAGACGAAGCTGACCCTCGACCTCGACGGTGCGAAGCGCGGGGCGGCCGCGGCGGCCAAGGGCAAGGCGAAGGCGAAGGCGAAGGAGGGGGCGACGCCCGTCGCGTGGCCCGAGCGCAAGCCGCTCGCCGACATCGAGGCGGTGCTGCCCTTCGACGTCGCCGAGGTGATCTCCGCCCGCGCGCCGCTCGACCTGGTGCGCCAGCGGCTCCGCGACGCGGCGCCCGAGGCGTGCCGGGTCGACGCCCAGATCGGCCGGATGACGCTCGGCGAGACGCCCGCGGAGCCGTTCCTGCGCGAGACGGCGCGCGCGATCGAGGTCGTCGCCCAGCTGCACCTGACCGGGCCGCTGTCGCGCCTCGACGTGACGGGCTCGCGGATCGAGCTCGCCAACGCCGGCTTCGCCGAGGCCGGGCTGGTGCTCGACCTGAAGAACGACGGCAGCACCGTGTCGGCGCTCCTGTCGACGTCGGCGCGCGGTGACCGGCTCCTCCGCGGCTCGCTCGTCGTGCCGGACGCGGGGCTCCTGCTCGCCGAGCCGGAGCGGGTCCCGGACCTGCTCCGGAACCCGCGGTTCAAGTTCGCGCTGTTCAGCGACGACATGACCAGCGCCGAGCTCTGGGACTTCAACCAGAGCCTCGGCGAGCTCGCCGCCGCCTTCCTGCCCGACGCCCGCGCGATGGTCCACGTCAACGCCCACGGCGGCCGAAAGGGGCCGGAGGCCAACGTGCTCGTGCGCCTGCGCAACGGGCGGCGCTCGGCCCGCCGCGGCGACAGCCTCGACCGCAACATCGCCGACGACCTGCGCCTCATCGTGAGCGTTCGCCCCGAGAAGAGCTCGGTGGTCTTGCGAGTCACCCAGGACGCCAAGGACGTCAACGGGGCGTCGGCGGACCGACCGGAGGACGTCGTCGCCGCCCGCCCGGTGAACGGCGACGAGGTCGCGGGCGACGCGCTCCCGCCCGAGTGCCGGGTGACGGCGATCGGGGACGCGCCCTACGCGATGATGGTCGACGGGGCCGTGCCCCTCGGGAGCCGGGCGCTGCTCGACGGGGCGCTCCCGGACCTCGCGCAGCTCCCTCTTCAGGTGCAGATCGCCTCGTGCGGGCTCCAGCTCGGGCGCGTGGTGCGTGCGCTCGGGGCCACCTTCGGCCCGAGCCGCGGGCGCCTCGACGGGCGGGTGAAGCTCGCCGGGACGATGGCGGCGCCGACCTTCGCCGGCAGCCTCACGGCCTCCTTCAAGCAGCTCGACGTCGACGTGATCGGCTTCCACCGGGACCAGATGTCGTTCGGCCTCACCTTCGACGACCGCAAGATCGCGCTCGTCCCGATCCGGCTCGAGGGCAAGCCGTCGGCCCCCGCCAAGGGCGGCGAGCCGGCGCCGAGCTACCTCCACCTCACGATGGCCGCGGAGGTCGAGCGCCTCGACGCGGCCGGGATCCGCCTCGACGGCGCCCTCGAGATGCGCGACTTCCCGCTCGTCGACGTCCGCGACGCCAAGGCGCGCGTGGCCGGGGACGTGGCGGTGAAGGGGAGCGTCGCGCAGCCCGACGTGTCCGGGCGCGTCGACGTCCTCAGCGGCCTCTACAAGCGCGCGTTCGGCGCGCGGGACGTGCGGCCGCTCGGGCTCCCCGAGGACGTGACCATCGTCACCGGCGACCCGGTCCCGCCGCCGACGACGGCGCAGTCCCGCCGCCTCCGGACCGGCGCCAAGCTCGACGTGCGCGTCAACATCCACGAGGGCAAGCTCGTCATCGAGAACGACATGCTGCGCATCCTGCCGTGGACCAAGGATCTGCGTGTGCAGACCGTCGACGGCGACGTCGCCATCACCGGGACCATCTTCGTGCCGAAGGAGAAGATCACCCTCTACGGCAAGGTGTTCACGGTCGCGTCGGACTCGCGCGTGGTCTTCACCGGCGACATGAGCTCGGACCCGCAGCTCCTCGTGAGCGCGACCTACGACATCAGCGAGGTGGACCTCAGCCCGCTCGGGCTCACGGCGACCGCCGACTCGCGCGCCACGGTGTCGATCACCGGCAACGCGGCCGCGCCGAAGCTGACGCTGTCGAGCGACCCGGCGATGGACGAGTCGAACATCATCAACGTCATCGTCTTCGACGCGCCGGTCGGGCAGGGCGACAGCCAGGACGCCAACGTCAGAAACCAGGTCGCCAACCTCGTCATCGGGCTCGCGACCGGCAGCCTCTCGCGCTTCGTGACCGAGCAGCTCCCGATCGACACCTTCCAGCTCGACACCAAGAGCGGCGACCTGACCGAGAGCCGCCTGACGGTCGGCAAGCGCCTCGCGAAGAACCTCTTCTTCCGCTACCGGCGCAACATCGGCGCCGACGGCGAGACCGAGAGCGCCAACGAGTTCAGCGCCGAGTATCGCGTCGGGCCGATGACGCTGCTCGGCAACTACGGCGACATCGGCGAGTTCTCGCTCGAGGCCAACCTGCACGTCTCCAACTGACGGCGACGAAAGGGCTTGTCCGGGCTGTTGAGAATTCCTATCAATGCCCGGCGCGCGTCGCGCCTCCGACCGAGGACGTCTCCATGCCACGCCCCATCGCCCTCCTCCCGACCCTCTCGCGCGCCTCGCGCGCCCTCGCGCTCACCGTCCTCGCCGTCCTCGTCGGCCTCGGCGCGTCCGCGTGCGGGGGGACGGTGCTGCCGGCGCCGGTCGCGGCGGACGCCGAGCGGGCGAGCGCGCGCTGGCCCGACGCCGACCTCGGCCAGCTCACCCGCGGGCGCACGCTCTACCTGCAGAAGTGCAGCGGGTGTCACGCGCTCGTCGCGCCCCACGCCCGCAAGCCCGAGGCGTGGCCGCCGGCCGTCAACGCGATGGCCGCCAAGATCAACCTCCCCGATCGCGACCGCGAGCTCATCACCCGCTACGTCGTCAC
>SBGO01000673.1 GCA_006226565.1 Deltaproteobacteria bacterium
GGCGTTCGGCCGCCGCGACCAGCTGCCGGCGCTGCGCGACGCGCCGTTCACCGAGGTCCTGGCGGCCCCCGTGCGGGTCGCGGAGCTCCACGGGCTCCTCCAGCGCGTCGCCACCGCGCACTGACCGACGCGGCCGCGCGCGTCGCCGGTTGTGGAACCGGCGCGGATCCGGTTGAGTAGGGGCGTGTTTCCGTCCCGCCGCGCGATCCTGGTCGTCGCCGCCGCGACCGCCCTCGCGGTCGTGCCGGTGCTGGTCGACTCGGGGCTGTGGACGGTGTGGCTCTTCGCGTGGGCGCTGCTCCTGATGCTGCTCGCCATCGACGCGGTGCTGGCGCCGCGGCGTGGCGACCTCGCGGACACGCTGGCGGTCCCCGACACGCTCTACATGGGCGAGCCCGGCGAGGCGCGCCTGGGCCTCCGGCTGACCCGCGGCGACCGCGCGGTGCGGGCGCTCGTGAAGCTCGACCTGTCCGAGACGCTCGCGCCGGTGAAGGCGCGACGCGCGGTGCTGAGCCAGCGCGAGACGGAGGTCCCCTTCGAGCTCGCGGCGCTCCGGCGCGGCACCGGCACCGTCGAGGCGGCCTGGGTGCGCTTCCGCGGGCCCTTCGGGCTCGTCGAGCGCACGGTCCGCTTCACCCTCGACCGCGACGTGGCCGCCGTCCCCAACATCCGCGGGGTGCGCCAGCAGGCGCTCGAGTTCTTCAGCCCCAACGAGTTCCGCACGGGCCTGCGCATCGAGCAGTACGCCGGCGACGGCTCGGAGTTCGACTCGCTCCGCGAGTTCATGCCGGGACTCGACCACCGCGCCATCGACTGGAAGTCGTCGGCGCGCCACGCCGAGCTCCTGTGCCGCCAGTTCCGCGCCGAGCGGAACCGCCAGGTGGTCGTCGCCATCGACGCCGGGCACCTGATGGCCGAGCCCCTCGAGCGCCTCCCGCGCCTCGACCACGCCATCCACGCCGGGCTCCTGCTCGCCTACTTCAGCGTGCGCGCCGGCGACAAGGTCGGCTTCTTCGCCTTCGACGAGCGGGTCCGCGCCTTCGCCGAGCCACGCGGCGGGATGGGCGCCTTCCGCGCGATGCTGCGCCTGTCGGGCGGGGTCGGCTACGCGGACGCCGAGACGAACTACACCCTCGGGCTGACCGACCTCATGGGGCGGCTCACGCGCCGCTCGCTGGTCGTGGTGCTGACGGACTTCGTCGACACGGTGACCGCCGAGCTGATGCTCGACAACATCGGGCGCCTCGCGCGGCGGCACCTGGTGGTCTTCGTCTCGCTCCGCGACCCGCTCCTCGACGCGGTGGCGGCGGCCGAGCCGCGCGACATGCAGGCGCTCCACGAGGCGGCGGTGGCCGACTCGATGCTGCGCGAGCGCGAGGTCGTGCTCACGCGCCTCCGGCGCCAGGGCGTCTTCTGCATCGACGCGACGCCGCGCACGATCGGCGTCGAGCTCGTCAACCGCTACCTCGAGATCAAGCGCCGGGAGATGATCTGACGGTGTCCGACTACGCCCTCAAGTCCTTCGAGTTTCGGCGCGAGCGCGAGGCGCAGTGGCGCGAGCTCGAGGCGCTGGTCGAGCGGGTCGAGAAGCGCGGCCTCAAGAGCCTGAACGGCGACGAGCTGCATCGCCTGCCGAGCCTCTACCGCGCGGCGCTCTCCTCGCTCTCGGTGGCCCGCGCCATCTCCCTCGACAAGAACGTCATCGCCTACCTCGACGGCCTGGCGACGCGCGCCTACTTCGCGGTCTACCTGCGCAAGCGCTACCTCGGCTCGGCCGTGCTCGGCTTCCTCTTCGGCACCTTCCCGCGCCTCGTCCGCGGCATGCGCTGGGCGCTGGCGCTCGCCATCGCGCTCATCGCGCTGGGCACGGCGGCGGGCTACGTGCTCACGAGCCAGGACTCCGACCGCTACTTCACCTTCGTCGGCGAGGACATGGCGAACGGGCGCACGCCGGCGGCCAGCCGCGAGGAGCTGGCCGACGCGCTGACCGACGACGGCGGCGGGACCGCGGCGATGCTCACGCGCTTCGCGGCGTTCCTGTTCACGCACAACGCCAAGATCGGGCTGATGTGCTTCGCGCTGGGCTTCGTCGCCGGGGTGCCGGTGATGCTGCTGCTGTTCATCAACGGGCTCACGCTGGGGGCGATGTGGTCGCTCTACGCGAGCCACGACCTCGGCTTCGAGTTCTTCGCCTGGGTCATGCCCCACGGGGTGACCGAGCTCCTCGCCGTGGCGCTGTGCGGGGCGGCGGGCCTCGCGGTCGGCTACGGGGTGGTCTTCCCCGGCCGCTATCGGCGGCTCGACAACCTCGCGCGCCGCGGGCGACAGGCGGCGGCGGTCGCGGTCGGCGCGGTCGTGATGTTCTTCATCGCGGCGCTCATCGAGGGCTTCTTCCGCCAGCTCGTGTCGTCCACCGACGTGCGCGTCGGGCTCATCGTCCTGACCGGGGCGGCCTGGCTCTACTTCTTCGCGCGCGTCGGGCGCACCCCGGTGGAGCGGCTGGCGCGGTCGGCGGGGCGGGCGCACCGGGCGGAGGTGGCGCAGGCCGTGCGCGAGCTCGAGCCGCTGCGGCCGACGCCGGACGTGGGGACGCCGTGAGGGCGCTCGGGGCCGAGGGGGGGCCGCGGCTGGCGCTGCGGACGCCGGAGCACGTGGCGCTCCAGTTCGAGCTGGCCCCGCTCGGGAGCCGCATCATCGCGGTCAGCCTCGACATCCTGCTGGTGTTCCTGTCGGTCGTGCTGATCACCGCGCTGACGTCGGCGCTCGCCGGCGACTCCGACCCCTTCGCCCCCATCGACGCCGACGATCCCTCGCTCGTCGTGGAGGCGGTCGCGCTCCTCGCGGGCTTCTTCCTCTGGAACTTCTACTTCATCTTCCTCGAGCTGCGCTGGCAGGGGCGGACCATCGGCAAGCGCGCCGTCGGTATTCGCGTCATCGCGCGCGACGGCGGCCCGCTCTCGTCGGGGATGGTGTTCGCGCGCAACCTGACCCGCGACGTGGAGATGCTGCTGCCGCTGATGGCGCTCGCGAACCCGCGCGCGGTGGGGCTCGAGTCGGGGTGGGCGCTCGCGCTGATGTGGATCTGGCTCGGCATCATGGCGCTGATGCCGCTCTTCAACCGCCTCCGCGGGCGGGTGGGCGACCTGATCGCCGGGACGCTGGTCGTGAACGCGCCGCGCGAGGCGCTCCTCGAGGACCTCGTCGCCGAGGGCAAGGGCGGCGACCACGCGGCCGAGGGCGGGCTCGCCTTCACCCAGGAGCAGCTCGACCTCTACGGCATCCACGAGCTCCAGATCCTCGAGGACGTGCTGCGCCGCTACCCCGCGCACATCGACTACGACCTGCTCGTGACCATCGCGCGCAAGATCAAGCGGAAGATCGACTGGCACGCGCCGACCGGCGAGGAGCCCGAGGCCTACGCGTTCCTCCAGGCGTTCTACGCCGCCCAGCGGGGCCGCCTCGAGCACAAGCTCCTCTTCGGCAAGCGCCAGGAGCGCAAGGTCCGCTGAGGGCGTGCGTCGCGTCGACGGCGCCGCGGTGAGGAGAAAAAAAGAAGGGCGGCCCCTCGGCCGCCCTCTGATGACGACGCCCACCCCCCGGTGAGAGCGCCGCCATCGTGTTCGTCCGGACCTAGAGCAAGGCGCGTGCCAGGGTCGCGGACGCGCGCAACCTCCTGAAAACAGGCTCGCAGACGGGGTGGCGCCGCGTCGACGCGGGCTCCGCGACCGTCGGTCGACCGTCGGTCGACAGTCGACGCTGGCGACGGTCGACGCTCCGACCGTCGGAGAGGTGCGCGTGGCGCGTCGAGGACCGCGGGGCTCGAAGCTGGCGTAGGTGGCGTAGATCGAGATGCGGCCGCCGTCGTCGACCATCAGGTTGACGTGGCGCTCGGTGCCGGCGGGGTCGTGCTCGGGCACGAAGCGGATCGGCTCGGCGGCGAGGCGCTCGCGGATCCGCCGGCCGGGCTCGTCGTCGCCGACGAAGGCGTGGAGCGTCACGTCGAGGCCGAGGCGCGCGAGGTTCAGGGCCTTGCCGGCGCCGGTGGAGCCGACCGCCTCGAAGAAGTCCCGGCTGAAGACCGTCTGCGGGCGCGGCTCCGGCAGCGTCCCCACGCGGAGGACCGCATCCCAGGTCACCCCGCCGACGACCAAGACGCGCGTCATCGCTCCCCTCCGTGTGGTGCCGGGCGCCCTCGGAGAAAATGTGAAGTAAGGGGGTCTGACCCCTCAACTTCACATTTTTCCACCCGGAGGCCGGCGTCGACGGTGAAAGTGTGAAGTGAGGGGGTCTGACCCCTCAACTTCACATTTTCTAGCCGTCGAGGTTGGAGACCACCGCCAGGAACCGATCGTTCTCGGTGGGCAGGCCGATGGTGACCCGCAGGTGGGTCGTGAGGCCGTAGGGGCCCATCGGGCGGCAGATGACGCCACGCCGCATCAGCGTCTGATGCAGCGCCGCCGCGTCCCGGTGGAAGTCGACCAGGAGGAAGTTGGCGTGGCTCGGGATGACGTCGAAGCCGAGGGCCTCGAGGCGCTTGTGGACGCGCTCGCGCTCGAGCAGCGTCTCGGTGACGCAGCGCCGGACGAAGTCCTGGTCCGCCAGCGCCGCGCGGGCGCCGGCCTGGGCGAGCGCGCTGACGTTGAACGGCTGGCGCGTCCGCTCGAGGAGCCCGACCAGCTCGGGCGAGGTCACCGCGTAGCCGCAGCGCGCGCCGGCCAGCCCGTAGGCCTTCGAGAAGGTGCGGAGCGCCACCGTCCGCGGGCGCCGCGCGACGAGCGCGACGCTGTCGGGGTAGTCGGCCCGGCCCTGGTACTCGATGTAGGCCTCGTCCATCACCAGGATCGGCGGGTCCGCCGCGCACCGCTCGTCCACCGCCGCCAGGAAGCGGTCGAGCGCCTCGGCGCCGAGGCACGTCCCGGTGGGGTTGTTCGGGTTGGCGATGAAGATCATGCGGGTGTTCTCGTCGACGAGCGCCAGCAGCGCGTCGAGGTCGAAACCCTTGTCGGGCCCGAGCGGCGCCTCGCGGAACTCGCGCGCCGCCCCGAGGGTGCTGAGCTTGTACGCGACGAAGCTGACCGCGCTCGTCACGACGTTCTGCCCGGGCTGGACGAACGTCTTGACGAGCATGTCGATGAGCTCGTTCGAGCCGTTGCCGAAGACGAGCTGCCCCGGCGCCACGTCGAGGAACGCCGCCACGTCGCGGCGCAGGTAGAAGCAGCCGCCGTCGGGGTAGAGGTGCAGCCCCCTGGCAGCCTCGGCGATCGCCTCGACCGCGCGCGGCGACACTCCCCACGCGTTCTCGTTGGACGCGAGCTTGACCGGGTCGTCGACCCCCAGCTCGCGCCGCACCTCGTCGATGGGTTTGCCCGGCTCGTAGGGCCGGAGCCGCGCCACCTCGGGAGAAACGAGCGCCATGATTCGCTCCTTGGCTCGCGCTCGGCGCGCCGCCCGCGGTGCGCCTGCGCGGTCGTTCAGTCCTTGCCCATCCTGGCCTTGAGCGCCTCGAGCGCCGCGGCGGCGTCGAGGGCGCTGGCCTCTTTCTTCAGCCGGTGCTCCGCGGGGTCGCCGGCGAGCTGGTTCATCTGCTCGACGAACGCCTGGGTCCCCGGCCGCATCCCGTAGCCGCCCTTCGCCAGCGCGGCGTCGTGGCGGAGCTTCGCCTTCTTCTCGGCGACGAGCTCGAGCTCGCCCTCGATCAGCGTCTTGTCGGAGCGGAGCGGCTTCACGTCGGCCAGGATGGACTCGTAGGCCGCCTTGGCCTTGAGCACGATCTCCCGCGCCTTCGCCAGCTTGGCCTCGGGCCCCGCCAGCTTCTGCTCGAGGATCTCGAGCTTCACCTTCAGCTCCTTCTCCTGGCGGATGTACTCCGCCATCTCCAACCGGAAGCCTTCGTCCAGCTCGCTCATCGCCCGTCCTCCTCTCTCGTGTTCACGCGACCGACGCGACGAGCTCGCGCACCCACGCCTCGAGCGCCTCGACCCGCGCCGCCGCCCGCGCCCGGGCGTCCGCGAGCGCCTCGCCCTCGCCCACCTGCTCGCGCGCCTCGAGGTAGACCTTGAGCTTCGGCTCGGTCCCGCTCGGGCGGCAGACGACCCGGGAGCCGTCCGCGAGCCACCAGGTCAGGACGTCGCCGCGCGGGAGCCCCGCGGCGTCCGCGTCGGGCCCGTCGAGGTCGCGGTGGCGCGCGACGGCGCTGCCGGCGATCTCCATCACCGGGGCAGCGCGCAGCGTCGCCATGATGCGCCCCATCCGCTCCATCCCGTCGAGCCCCGGGAGCACCGTCGCGACCTGCGAGGTCACGCTCACCCCGAGCTCGAGCGCCAGCTCGTCGAGCCGGTCGAGGAGCGTCTTGCCGTTCGCCTTGAGGTCCGCCGCCAGCTCCATCAGGACCGCCGCCGCGCCGATGCCGTCCTTGTCGCGGACCGCGCGCCCGACGCAGTAGCCGAGGGCCTCCTCGAAGCCGAAGACGAAGGTCTCGCCCGCGTCCTCGCGGGACAGCGCGTAGTCCCAGATCCACTTGAAGCCGGTCAGCACCTCGGCGCAGGCCGCGCCGCGCGCCTCGGCGAGCCGCTCGAGCATCATCGTCGAGACGATGGTCGTCACGACCAACGGGCGCTCGGGGAGCGTCCCGTCGCGCGCGCCCTCGGAGAGCAGCCAGTCGGCCAGCAGGAGCCCCAGCTCGTTGCCGGTCAGGACCCGGTAGCCCGTCGCCTCGCCCTCGCTCTGCACCGCAATGCACAATCTGTCGGTATCAGGGTCGTTGGCGACGATGAGCTCGGCGAAATGATCGCGCCCCAACGCAAGTGCGAGATCGAGCGCCCCCTTCTCCTCCGGGTTGGGGAAGGTGACGGTCGGGAACTCGCCGTCGGGAGCGGCCTGCTCGAGCACCGGGAAGAGGTGCCGGTGGCCGCGGCGGGAGAGGACCTCGTGGACCCAGCGGTGCCCGACGCCGTGGAGCGCCGTGGTCACGGCCGAGACCTGGGCCGGCGGCGGCACGGGCCCGAGGCACTGCTCGTCGAGGGCCTCGTAGTACGCCTCGAACCAGCGGTCGGGGACGACGCGGATGCGCTTGTCGGCGACGGCCTCGGCGAAGGGGACGCGGGGCAGGTCGTGGACGCTCGTGATGGCGTCGCGCTCGTCGCGGATGCGGGCGTCCTGGGGCGGGACGATCTGCGAGCCGCGCTCGGAGTAGACCTTGAACCCGTTGTAGGCCGGCGGGTTGTGGGACGCGGTGACGATGGCGGTCGCCGCGGCGTCGACGTAGCGCCCGAGGAAGGCGACGACCGGCGTCGAGGCGGCCATCGGGACCCAGTAGACGCGGACGCCCTGGCCGACGAGGACCTCGGCGACGACGCGGGCGAAGTCGTCGGACTTGCGGCGCCCGTCGCGGCCGAGCATGACCCCGCGGAAGGCGGCGTCGGGCACGTCGGCGAGGAGCTGCCGGGCGAGGCCGGCGGCGACGCGGGCGAGGTTCGCCTCGTTCATCCGGGCGAGGCCGGCGCCGATGAGGCCGCGGAGCCCGGCGGTCCCGAAGGTGAGCGGCGCCGAGAAGCGCTCCTCGAGCGCGGCGAGGTCCTCGGCGATGATGAGGGCGTGCAGCTCAGCGCGCGTCTCGGGATCCGGGTCATCGGCCATCCAGGCCTTCGCCAGCTCGACCCAGCGCGCTCCGTCGTCCGCCATCACTCCCCCCTCCCAGGCCAGGGTCCGGCGTAGACTACCGCGCAGGGCGGCGATGGCAAGCAGGTCCTTGGGGCGCGAGCGTGGGCGACGTCGCACGACCCGGCGCGGGAGCCCCGCGCTCGGGCGCGCCACGAGCCTCTCGAGGGAGCGCGGCGCCCCGCACGCTGCCGGTCGCCGCGTCCTGGCTAGCGGCGGGTCTCGGTGACGACGCCGGTCGCGGCGGTGACGCGCTCGCAGCCGCAGCCGACCGCGGCGCTCTCGCGCTCGACGAGGGTGCCGTCCTCGAGGGTCTGGCGCTGGTAGAGGAGGCGCCCGAAGGCGTCGGAGACGTAGACGTCGTCGTTGTCGAAGGCCGTCACGTCGAGGCCGCGGCGATCGGTCGCGCTCGGCTCGACCCGGACGACCCGGGTCCCGAGCGGCGTCGCGCTGTGGGTGTAGAGCACCTCGCCCGCGGTCCCGCGCGCGACCTCGGTCACGGCCTGCTTCTCGGTCGCCCGGCGGGCGTCGGCGGGGCCGATCTGCGCGAGCCCGTCGCAGGTCGCCACGAGCAGCACCTTGCCGTGGGCGCGATCCTCCACCGTCACGCGGCCCGGCGCCTGCACGACGTGCAGCGTCGTCCCACTCCGGAGCGTCGAGAGCGCGCGCATCAGCGGCGTCGCGTCGCAGGTCGCGGCCGCGGGCGCGACGGCCTGGGGAGCGGGGGCGGCGAGCGCGGGCGCCGTCAGGCTGGCGAGGACGATGGCGAGGAGCGTCTTCATGCCGGGGATTGTCGCCGGCGACGGGTCCGAGTTCAAGCACCGGGCGACGAGGAGCGTCACCGGGGCCCCGCTCAGATGAGCAACGTCCCCTCGAAGCCCTCGGGATCGACGATGGGCGCGCGGCCCGCGAAACCCGCCTCGAGCTCGTGCCAGTGGGAGAACTCCGACTCGCCGCGGCGCCAGCAGAGGTAGACGATGCGCCCCTCGTGGCGGCTCCGCACGTCCACGAGCCCGTCGAGGCCCTTCACCTCGACGCCGAGCTCCGCGAGCTCGTTGAGCATCAGCTGGAGCTGCTCGTTGAGCTGCATCAGGGACTCGAGGTGCGGCCGCACGCGCGGATCGGCCGCGACCGACGGCGGGACCACGTGCCCGATCTTCACGCCGAGCGGCGTGAGGACGTCCACCAGCTCCTGCATCTCGGCGCGCCCCTCGTCGAGCTGCGCGAAGCAGCGCAGGAGGTGCGGGATGAGGGCGTTCGCCTCCCCGACGGTGTAGAGGCGCCGGCCGGGGCGCTCGTCGTCGTGCCCGCTCTCGAAGTCAGGCTCGTCACTCATGGTGCCTCGCGATGGCCGCGCGGCTACCACCCGCGCGCCCCCTCGAGGTTCGCAGATATCCTCCCCGCGCGCCAGCGCACGCGGGGAGGACCCTGACCGATCAGTTCGTCGCCGCGACGAGGATCTTGAAGCCGCGCGCGGGGACGTCGTAGCCGAGCTGCCCGCCGCTCACCGTGACCGAGCCGCCGCCGAGCGCGTCCTGGAACACCGTGCCGTCGGAGACGCCGAGGCTGCTCGTCGAGACGCTGCCGCTCCGGCTCGAGGCGCCGCGGTTGAGGACGATGATCGCCTTCTCCTCGGAGAGCGTCCGCGCGTAGACGAGGAGATCCGCCTCCTTCACGAGGGCGTTCGGCCACTCGCCGCGGGAGAGCGCCGGGTGCGCGCGGCGGGCCTGCCCGAGCTTGCGCACGACGCCGAGCGCCGCCGACTCGCGCGCCGAGAGGTCGCCGCCGAAGCGCATCATGCGGCGGTTGTCGGGGTCGCCGGCGCCCGGCATCCCGTACTCGTCGCCGTAGTAGACGAGCGGCACGCCGGGGATGGTCATGGCGTAGGCGAGCGCGAGCTCGAGCTGCTGGTAGGCGGCGTCGCTCTGCGGCTGCCCCGGCGGGTAGTGCCAGCCCTGGGCGATGTTGGAGTAGACGTCCCAGACGCCGCAGTAGATGTCGCCCGCGGCCATCGAGGTGAAGCGCGCGATGTCGTGGTTGCCGATGAAGGTCGACATCAGCCGGCCGGCGTTCTTGTAGCCGGCGCGGGCGCTGCGGACCTGGAGGTCCATGGTGTTGAGGCCGATCTCCTGCTTCGCGAGCCCCTTGAGGATCTGGAGGTTCGCCGGGAAGTCGAACTGCCCGTGGAGCTTGTCGTCGCCGACGAAGCTGTCGATGAGGGAGACGTCGCCCGAGAAGGTCTCGCCGACGAGCCAGAACGGGACGCCCGTCAGCTCGATGTCGCGCCCGAGGCGCGCGCGGAGCTCGGTCACGAAGCTCATCTCGATGTGCTTGACCGCGTCGAGGCGGAAGCCGTCGGCGCCGGTCTTCTGGATGACGTCGACGGCGTGGTCGACCATGTAGGCGCGGGCGGCGGCGTTGTTGTAGTTCAGGTCCGGCAGGTACGCGGTGAACCAGCAGGTCTTCGGCTTGGTGTCCCAGCCGATGTCCTGGCACAGCTCGATCGGGAAGTTGAACCAGCCGTCGTCCTTGTGCTGCTGGTAGACCGGCGACTGCTCGTGGACGTGGTTGGCCGTGAAGTCGAGCACGATGCGGATGCCGTGCGCGTGCGCCTTGGTGACGAGCTGCTGGAGCTCGGTGAGGGTGCCGAAGCGCGACTCGATCTGGTCGGTGTGGCTCGGCCAGTAGCCGTGGTAGGCGGTGTAGCGCATCGACATCGCGCCGCCGGTGGCCGGGCTGAGGCCGCAGGCGTGGTGGTCGGGCGCGCTGCCGTCGGCGTAGCCGTCGGCGTTGTCGATGGGCCAGCTGAGCCAGAGCGCGCCGACGCCGAGGTCGTCGAAGTAGCCGGCGTCGATCTTCGCCATGACGCCCGCGAAGTCGCCGCCCTGGTAGTTGACGCGGCTGTCCACGTTGGCGACCGGCGCGTCGTTGCCGGTGTTGCCGTTGGCGAAGCGGTCGGTCATCACGAAGTAGAGGACCGCGTCGCGCCAGTCGGTCGAGACGCCGACGTAGACCTTGAGGAGGAAGACCTGGCCGTCGGCGGTCACGCGCACGTCGTGGATGCCGGGCGCGAGGCCGTCGAGGGTCACGGTGAAGCCGCTCGCGTCGGTCGCCACGGCGCCGGCCGGGGCCGCGTTCCAGTCGACGGTGACGTCGACCGCGCCGCTCGGGACGCCGCTGAAGCGCGCGGTGAGCTTGCTCGCGGCGAGGGTGTGGTCGACGAAGGAGACGGCGCCGCCGCACTCGGGGACGTCGAGGACGCTGTTGTGGCCGCCGTAGCCGTCGTCGGCGGTGTTCGGGTTGGCCGGATCGGCGATCCAGGCGCCGTCGACGACGAACTTGTACTGGTAGCTCCCGGGGTCGAGGACCAGCGTCGCCTCGAAGACGCCGTCGCCGTCGGGATCGGTCATGGAGGTCGCGCCCGGCGGCTCGGCCGCCCAGCCCGAGAACGAGCCGGTGACGAGGACCTGCGACGGGGTGCCGTCGGGGTCGTAGGAGAAGGTGACCTGGCCGCACGGGATCGGCGTGACCGTGTCCGCCTGCGTCGTGTCGGTCGGCGTCGTCGTGTCGCCTGGGGTCGTCGTGTCGCTCGGCGCCAGCGTATCCGCGGGCGCGGCGGTGTCGTCGGCGGTGGTCGTGTCGCCGGCCTCGGCGGTGTCGCCGGCGACGACGTCCTCGACGGCGTCCACGCCCGTGGCGTCCCCTCCCCCGCCGCTGTCTCCGTCACAGGCCGCGAGGAGAGCGAGGCTCGACACGAGAGACACGAGGACGCGACGCGATGCGCGCATGGGGGGACCTCCGGGTATGGCGTAACTCACGGGGAAGTTACTCTTTGGAGCAGGTCGAGTCGACCCGTATTTCTCACTGAAATAACGCTCGGATATCGGTCTCGCGCCGCCGGCCGGACGCGCTATGCTGGGGGCGGCGCCCTGGGGGCACGACGACATCGACGGGCTCCAGACGCGGTCGGGGCGAGGAGGGGGAGAGGATGAGCGACGACGGGCTGGTCACCGGAGCGGACGGCGTCACGCGCTGCTGGTGGGGGGCGAACGACCCGCTCTACCGCGCCTACCACGACCACGAGTGGGGGCGGCCGATGGCGTCGGACGTGCGCCTGTTCGAGAAGATCTGCCTCGAGGGGTTCCAGTCCGGGCTGAGCTGGCTGACCATCCTCAAGAAGCGCGACAACTTCCGGCGCGCCTTCGCGGGGTTCGACTTCCACGCCGTCGCGCGCTTCGACGAGGCTGACGTGGAGCGGCTCCTCGCCGACGCGGGCATCGTGCGGCACCGAAAGAAGATCGAGTCGACGATCAACAACGCCCGCCGGGCCGTCGAGCTCGTCGCCGAGCACGGCTCGCTGGCGGCGTGGCTCTGGCGCTGGGAGCCGGCGGCGGAGGCGCGGCCGGCGCGGATGGACAAGGCGGCGCTGATGACGCTCTCGAAGACCGCGGCGTCGACGGCGCTGAGCAAGGAGTTGAAGCGGCGCGGCTGGAGCTTCGTCGGGCCGACCACCGCCTACGCCTTCATGCAGGCGATGGGGCTCGTCAACGACCACCTCGAGGGCTGCGCCTTCCGGCACGAGGTCGCGCGCGACCGCGCCGCCTTCAGCGCCCCGCGCTAGGGCCTCGATCCCGCCTCGCTCAGAAGGTCGTTCACTTTCTGCGCGCGATGCGGTTTACCCCTCCGTGCTGCCCGGTCCTGGGGTGAGCAACGTTCACGGAGGTCTTGTCACATGCGTATCCAGCGTCTCTTCGGGACCGCCCTCGCGGCAGGGTTCCTGGTGACCGCGACGGGCGGGCTCGCGAGCGCCCAGTTCGGCGGCATCCCGAAGCCCCCCAAGATCAGCGTCCCGAGCGCGAGCCCCAGCGCCGCCCAGCGCAAGCAGTTCAACGAGTGCGATCAGAAGTCGCGCAAGGGGCTCGACGCGCTGCCGTCGACCTACACGTCGAACGCCGAGAAGCGGCAGCAGGACGTCGACAAGGCGGCCGCGCTCCTGGCCGAGGCCGAGGCGCTCTGCACGCCCGATCTGCGCGCAATGTCGAGCTGGGACAGCACCGAGAAGCGCCTCGTGGAGCTCCGGCTCGGCGTCGCGGACGGGCAGCAGCAGGTGGCGATCCTCACGCGCTACGAGCCGCTGTCGAAGGCCGAGAAGCACACCGTGCAGATGGCCGACCTCGACGAGCTCGACGGGCTGGTGAAGGCCTACGAGGAGTCGGTGTCGACCGACGACACCAAGCGCTACGCGAAGAACTGGCGGAGCCGGGTCGACAGCCTCCGCGAGGAGGTCGAGAAGCGGCAGAAGGGCCTCGCCGACAAGAAGGCGCAGGCCGAGGAAGACACCGCGATGCTCGCCATGCACGACGCCATCGACGGCGCCGAGGCGACGCTCGAGGCGATCGAGGCGGCGGCGCGCAAGGCCGAGGGGCCCATCCCGGCGGAGCTCTACGACCGCTACGAGGCGCAGGTGAAGGCCATCGAGGCGTTCAACCCGACCGCGCGCCTGTACTACGAGCCGCGTCTGCGCATCTACCGCGCCTACGACGCGTGGCTGGCGGGTGACGGCGCGGCCGACGCGCTCGCCAAGCTCTACGAGGGCGAGGTGGTCGCCAAGGGCCAGTCCAAGGGCAAGAAGCAGGCGATCGGCTTCGCGGCCAAGGCGGGCTGGTGCTACGCGATCCTGCTCCACTTCGACGAGCCGGGCGCGGACTCCGACCTCGACTTCAAGGACGAGACGAAGATGCGCAAGGTGCTGCGCTTCTACGACGACGACACGCTCAAGCCGTGGCAGCGGCTGAACGGCTTCTGCGCCAACGAGGCCTTCAAGGTCGACCTGGGCGGGCCGCTCACGTTCACCGGGACGAAGAACGTCCAGCGCTGGGTCGCCGTCGGCTGGGCGCGCGAGCAGTTCCCGGCGTCGCTGTCGCTCCACATCCGGCCGTGGATCGACGAGTGCGACCCCATCCAGTACGAGGAGAGCTGGCTCCACCCCATCCCGGGGACGGTCAAGAACCGCCAGCCGGGCGACATCAAGGAGTGGAAGCCGAGCTACGCCGGCGAGGGGCAGTGCGCCATCATGCCGGGGACGCGCACCAACCCCGACGCGAACAAGTACGGCAAGTGCGTCGCGGCGGTGACCTCGAGCTACGCGCCGAAGTTCCGCTCGGCCGCCAAGGCGCGTGACGACGCGCGCACGGTCGGCGCCCACAAGGCGGCGCAGAAGCGGCTCGACGCGCTCGAGACGGCGCAGGCCAACGAGCTCACGCGCAAGTGCGACCCGACGCTCGACAAGATCCGCAAGGCCTTCGAGAAGTCCGTGGACAAGGTCGCCGACGCGATGAAGGGCGAGGCCTACAGCGACCACGTCGACCGCGCCAAGCGCAAGGCCGACGAGGAGGCCGGGCACATGCGGCCGCGCAACAAGGCCGGCGAGCCCGACAAGCTGCGCGACCGGGACGACCGCCGCTCGCGGATGAAGCTCTACGAGGAGTACTACAAGGACAAGGCCGAGTAGCGAAAATGTGATGGTGAGGGGTCAGACCCCTTCACTTCACATTTTCTCGGCCCGGGACGTGGAAAGTGTGATGACGCGGGGTCAGACCCCACCTCATCACACTTTCTCGGTCGCGACGACGGGGGCTGGCGCGGACGTGCCGGCCCCTTCGTCGTCCTGGTCCTGGTGCAGGGCGGCGATGGCGGCGAGGCGCTCGGCCGGGTCGGGGCGGCCGAAGAAGCCGCCGAGGACCATCGCGAGGGCGCTCGCGGGGAGCGCGAAGAGGATGGCCGAGAGCTTGGGCGTGCCGGGCACGAGCTGCACCGTGAGGTAGACGACGGCGCCGACGACCAGCGCGGCGACGCCGCCGGCGAGGTTGGCGCGGCGCCACCACAGGCCGGCGAGCACGGGGACGAGGAGCGAGGCGCCGAGGACGCCGATGGCCGCCGAGTAGAAGACGGTGATGAGGGCGGGCGGGTCGTAGGCGAGGAACATGGCGACGAGGCCGACGACCCAGACGACGACGACGTTGACGCGGCCGAGGGTCCTGGGGCCGACGCGGGCGCCGAAGCCCTTGCCGATGAGGTCGTGGGCGACGGCGGAGCTGACCGCGAGGAGCAGCGCGTCGGTCGTGGACATCACCGCGGCGAGCACGGCCGCGACGGCGAGGCCGCGGATGGCGGGGCCGAACTCCGAGCGCATGACGGCGAGGAAGACCTGATCGGCGTCCTCGAGCCCGGGGTGGTGGGCCTTGGCGAAGGGGACGATGAGGAAGACCGCGGCGAGGACGAGGGCGCTGTAGAAGAGCATCGCGATGTTGAGCGAGAGGCGCGCGCTGTCGGGGTTCTTGGCGGTGTAGACGCGCATCACGACGTGCGGGATGACGGGCACCGCCGCCGCCCAGATGACGAAGCTGCCGAGGTCGGTGGTGATGGGGTGCTTCGGGGCGGCGCCGAGGGCGGGGGCGACGGCGACGGCCTGGTCGAGGAGCTCGCCGGGGGAGCCGACCTGGATGACGAGGGCCGCGGCGGTGCCGAGGACGACCGCGACCATCAGAACGCCCTGGACGAGGTCGGTCCAGGTGACGGCGAGCATCCCGCCGACGGAGACGTAGAGGACGAAGACGAGGGTCGCCAGGGTGAGCGCCGTCTCGTAGGGGATGCCCAGGAGGACCTGGGCGGTGATGCCGGCGGCCTTCATCTGCGCCACGATGTAGACCGTGAAGCTGAGGATGATGAGGGTCGGGACGAGGAGCCGGACGACCTTGTGCGGGTAGCGCTCGGTGAGGAAGTCCGTGATCGTGAAGCGGCCGAAGCGGCGCAGCGGGCGCGCGACCAGCACCGAGGCGATCGGGAAGCCGACGACCGCGCCGGCGAAGAGCGCGAGCGTCGCCGGGATGCCCTGGGCGTAGGCGAGGCCCATGACGCCGATGATCGACCCGCCGCTGGCGAGCGACGCCATGATGGCCATGGCGTTGACCCAGGTGCCGACGCTGCGGCCGGCGACCCAGTAGTCGTCGGCGCTCGCCAGGGAGCGGCGCGAGGCCCAGACGCCGATGCCGACGCAGGCGCCGAGGTAGAGGATGACGACGACGTGCTCGACGGCCATCAGGGGCGCCCCCCGCGGCGGCGGCGGCGCGCCAGGAGGATGCGGCCGAGGGCGATGGCGGGCGAGAGCACCATCAGCGCGGCCATCATCCACCCGAGGAGGGCGACGCCGCCGGCCTCGGCCTCGCGCGCCCAGGGCAGGAGCCCGATGACGGCGAAGGCGAGGATGAGCACCAGGAAGAGCAGGTCGGCGCGCGGCATGGGGAAAAAGCCCCGGGGCGGCGGCGCGACCTTCTGCGGAGTCTCGGGAGTCGTCATGGGCGCGAGCCTAGCGGATGCGGGCCCGAACGGCACGCCGCCCGGCCCGCCGGGGCGGCGTCACGCGCGGGACGCTCGGGGGGGTCAGAAGCCGGGGTCGACCTCGGGCTGCGCGGCGACGAAGCTCTCGATGTGGGGCGTGTAGTCGTCGCCGGCGATGGCCGTCGTGCCGTCGGCGCCCGCCTCGGGGCCGATGATGAAGGTGCGGTCCTTGGGGATGCCGACCGCGTCGTAGGCGGTGATGTCGCTGTCGGCGTTGCCGTAGACGGCGACGATGTCCCAGCCGAGGTCGTCCTTCAGCCAGGCCAGCCAGGCGCTCTTGTAGGCGACGGCGTCGGCGCCGAGGACGAGGGCGTCGGCGGTGATGATGGGGCCGGTGGGGTAGTCGAAGCGGGCCAGCCAGGCGCGGGTCTCGGCGCGGAACGGGTGCGGCCGCGCGGTCATGTAGACGACCTGGTAGCCCTTGTCGTGCCAGGCGCGCACGAGCGCGTCGGCGGCGGTGTAGGCCTGGGGGACGTAGGTCCCGTCGGCGATCTCCTGGGCCAGCTCGGTGTCGTCGAGGGTCAGCGTCCCGTCGATGTCGGTGACGATGACCTTGGTGCCCGCCGGCCACAGGTAGTAGCCGTGCTCGACGCAGGTCCCGGCCGCCTCGAGGACGCCGTAGACCCAGTGGGAGCCGAGGCCGAAGCGCGCCTCGCCGGCGAGGGCGAAGGCGTACTGGCCGTTGTCGTCGGTGCGCGCGCGGCCGACCTGGCTCCACACGCCGGCGTCGTCGACGCGCCAGGTGCTGACCCACTCGCCGGGGATGGGGCTGCCCTCGAGGCCGAGCTGCATCGGGCTCCGCGCCATGCGGCCGACGACGGGCTGCTCGCTCCCGTCGAGGAGCGTCGCGGCGAGGGCCTGGGTGGTGATGGCGCCGACGCCGCCCGGGACGCCGAGGTAGTCCGCACCGGAGTCCTTGACGCGCGGGTCGTTCTCGACCTCGTAGCGGCCCGCCTCGGTGTCGAGGGCCGTCGCCTCGACGGTGAAGGGGAGCGCGCCGGGGTCGGGGCACATCAGCCCGGTGACCGGCGCGGCGGCGGTGTCCTCGGAGGTGTCCGCGTCGGAGGTGGCGGCGGTGTCGGTGGGGGTCGTCGACGCGCTGTCGCCACAGGCGACGAGGGCGGCGGACGAGAGCGTGACGAGCGCGACGAGCAGAGTACGAGCGGGGCGCATGTTTCCCTCGGGATGTCCCGACCGCGACCGAGCGGCCAGGTCCGCGACGTGCGGGCTCCGGGAAGGTAACAGACCCGTGACAGCAGGCGAACCTTCTCGCGCAGAACGGCGCCGTTGCTGGGTGTTCGACCGTCGACCGGTGGATTTACCGCACCCTTACACGCGGTCACGGCGCCCGAGCGTATGTCTGTGTGCGAGCGCAACCCACGACCCCGGAGGCCCTACCGTGACTCGCCACGATCTCGCCGTCATCGCCAAGAGCGCCGCCCTGTCGATGCTCCTCACCCTCCCCGTCCTCCTCCCCGCGGCCGTCAGCGCCGGCCCGGAGAAGATCGTCCAGCTCGGGCTCGCCGAGCACGCCCCGACCCTCAAGGTCGGCGGCGCCGAGCTGACCGTCGCGCTCGGCAAGCCGCACTACGCGGCCGGTGAGGCCATCGTCATGGTCGCCACCGCCACGAACCCGACCGACGCGCCCGTCCACATCGCGGCCACCGTGCAGCTCGTGCGGGTCCCGTACAGCTCGCCGATGTCGCGGATGCGGGCCATGCCGACGTCGACCCACGAGGCGCCGGTCGTCCTCGACCTGAAGCCCGGCGAGACGCGCGTCGTCCGCCTGAAGACCCACGTGAAGATGGGCAACGGGGACTCCGCGCAGATCCTCGCGAGCGCCAAGGGCCAGGAGCACCAGGTCATCCTGGCCGCCGCCGGCATCGGCGAGCGCCCGAAGGACCCGATGGGGCTCGGAAACGTCGAGCTCATCCCGGTCGCGCCGATCGCGCCGGACGCCCAGGACATGCCGGTCGCGGAGCCCGAGGTCCCGACCGCGCCCGCGGAGCCGACCTCCGCGGACGCCGAGGTCCCGACCGCCCCCGCCGTCGCCGCCGTGGAGAAGTAGCGATGGACGCGCGACACATCGCCGGCGCGGCCCTCGGGCTCGCCCTGACGGCCGCCTGCGTGGGCCTCGTCGACGGTGCGTCGCGGGCGCCCCAGCGCCACCTCCTCGCGGATGACGCCGGCGCGCTGAGCGAGCTCGTCATCCACTACGTCCCGAGCGCGGCCGAGCTCTCGCCGCCGGTCTACCGCGACCTCCTCCGCGCGCTGCCCGACGACGTGGTGGTGTGGGTGGTGGTCCCGGACCTCCCCGCCTTCGACGACCTCGTCGCGCGGGTGGGCGAGGTCGGCCCGACGCTGGCCCCGGTCCCGGTCGGCCACGCCATGACGACCTGGTCCCGCGACCGCTGGCTGGCCCTGGCGCCGGAGGACGAGGACGCGCCGGTCACCATCCTCGCGCCGATGGGCGAGGACGGGGACGACGAGTGGCCGGCGCGCGCCGGGGACCGGCGGACCGGGAGCGACCTCGCGGACCACCCGCTCGCGCGGGCGTTCTTCGAGCGGAGCCCGCTCTACTTCGACGGCGGGGACTTCGTGGCGGACGCCGAGACGGTCTTCGTGACCCCGCGCGTCCTGCGCCGGAGCGCCGGGCGGGTCGTCGAAGACCGCGCCCAGCTGCTGCGGGCGCTCGAGGTCACCCTCGGAAAGCGCGTGGTGCTGCTCGACGAGGCGCCGGAGCATCACGCCGGGATGTTCATGATGCCGGTCGGCGGGCGGCGGATGTTGGTGGGCGACCCGTCGCTCGCGGCGGCGCTGGTCGACGACCCCGAGGCGCTCGTCGCGGCGGGCGGCGGCGCCGACTTCAGCGCCGCGACCCAGGCGCGCTTCGACGCCGTCGCGGCGCAGGTCGAGGCCGCGGGCTACGCCGTCACCCGTATCCCGCTGGTCCCCGGGCGGGACGGCCGCACCTGGTGGACGTGGCTCAACGGCCTGCTCGAGACGCGGGGCGGCGAGGGGCACGTGTACATGCCGACCTTCGACGCGCCGGCGCCGCTCCGGGCGGCGGCCGAGGCGGTCTGGCGCGACGCCGGCTACATCGTCCACGCGATCGACGCCACCAGCGCCTACACCCACTTCGGGAGCCTGCGCTGCCTGGTCAACGTCCTGCGCCGAAAAGTGTGAAGTGAGGGGGTCTGACCCCACTTGTTCACATTTTCTCGGGGACGCGGGGCGAAAGTGTGAAGTGATGGGGTCTGACCCCACATGTTCACATTTTTTCGGGGACGCGGGGGGAAAGTGTGAAGTCATGGGGTCTGACCCCACTTGTTCACATTTTCTCGGGGACGCGGGGGAAAGTGTGAAGTGAGGGGGTCTGACCCCGCATCTTCACATTTTCTCAGGGGGCGTAGACGCAGCTCGAGGCGGCCTCGTCGACGGGGACGAAGCCCGGGGCACAGCCCTCGCAGGCGTCGCCACCGAAGGTGTAGTCGCAGTCGCAGCGCGCGCGCCCGTCGACGACCAGGCAGCTGCCGCGCCCGCTGCAGCTCGCGCCGTCGCAGACCGCGTCCAGGGCGCAGCCGCCGGCGTCGTCGGGGTGGAAGCCGAGGGCGCAGATCTCGCAGTGGACGCCCGTCCGGCCGCCCGTGCAGGCGCAGATGGGCCCGCCGTCCGTGTCGGCGCAGCTCGAGGTCCCGGCGCAGGTGGTCTCCGCGCAGCGCGCGTCCGCGAGGCACGCGCCGTCTTCGACGTGGTAGCCGACGGCGCACGCGTCGCACACCGCGCCGTCATAGCCCGCGTCGCAGCGGCAGACCGCGCGGCCGTCCCCGTCCTCGCACGCCCCGTGGGCGCCGCAGTCGAGCGTGGCGCACGCCGTGTCGGCGACACAGGGCCCGAAGCGGCCCTCCCGATGATAGCCGCCCGCGCAGCTCTCGCAGCGGCTCCCGGTGTAGCCGTCGGCGCAGGCGCAGGCGAGCCCGCCCTCGCCCACCGAGCAGCTCCCACCGCCGGCGCAGGTGGTCTCGCGGCAGGCGCTGTCCACGGTGCAGAACCCGTTGGGCTCGAGGTGGTAGCCGGGCGCGCAGGCGCGGCAGACCCAGCCGGCATACCCCGGCGCGCAGGCGCAGGAGAGCTCGCCGTCGGCGTCGAGACAGGTCGCGAAGGGGCCGCACGGGTTCTGCAGGAAGCACGAGCGGTCGACCGGACAGCGGCCGTAGGCGTCCTCGTGATAGCCGGGCTCGCACCGCTCGCACGCGAGCCCGCCGTGACCCGAGGCGCACGTGCAGCGGGTCAGCCCGTCCATGACCGCGCAGTGGCCGAAGCCCGAGCAGGTGTCCCCGGCGCAGACCTCGTCGGCGACGCAGTCCCCGGCGTCGGCGTGGTAGCCCTCGGCGCACGCGTCACAGCGCTCGCCCGTCCACCCCTCGGCGCAGGCGCAGGCGAACACACCGCCTTCGTCCGAGCAGGTGCCGTGCGGCCCGCAGGGATCGGCCTCGGCGCAGGACGCGTCGACGACGCAGCGCCCGTCGGCGATGACGTGGTAGCCGTCGGCACAGACGTCGCACGCCGCGCCCGCGTAGCCCGGGCTGCAGGCGCAGCTCGGGACGCCGAGCGCGTCGTCGCAGATGCCGTTGCCGCTACAGCTGAAGGGCTCGCAGGGGACATCCTCGGCGCACGCGTCGACGCTCGCGAGGTGCCAGCCGTCCTGGCAGCGGTCGCACCGCGCCCCCGCCCACGGCGCCTCACACGTACACGCCACCCCGACGTCGGTCTCGGCGCAGCTCCCGTGGCCGCTGCAGGTCTGGTCGTCACAGGTCGGGGTCGCGTCCGGTTCGACGGTCGGATCCTCGCCACAGGCGGCGACTCCATCCGTGACGACGAGCAGGAAGGCGACTGCGAAGACTCTCATACGCGACGATCTCGGGGCTCGAGGGTCCACCACCGGCCATCATCCGAGAATCGTCGGGCGGCCACAAGTCGACCGGAGGTGCCGCGCCCGCCGGTCAGAAGTCGCTCCCCTTGAGGAGCTCGTAGAAGGTCGCGGCCTCGGCCTCGCTCATCCGCCGGCCGACCCTCACCTTCGGCCCGTCGGCGCGGACGCGCGCCCCCTCGAGGAGCCGCGCGAGCTGCGGCACCTCGCCGCTCTTCCGCGCCACCTCGAGCAGCGCCGCCACGCGCGCCGCGGCCCCGTCGTCGCCGAGCGTCAGGGCGACGTCCACCGTCACCGCGCCGCGCATGTCGACCCGCACGAGCAGCGTCTTCGCGCCAGCCAGGTCCGGGAACGACCGGCCGAGGTCCCGCGCGAGCTCCCCGGCGAGGTCGAGGACCACGAACGCCGACGGCGTCGCGCGCGCCTCCCGGAGCGCCGGGCCGATCCTGGGGCTGAGCGTGGCGTTGTTCCCGGCCCGCGCCCGGAGCGCCGCCTCGAACAGCTGCTTCTCGGCGAGGACGACGAAGCCGTCGCCGAGCGCCACGCCCCCGTGCTTCATCACGACCCGCGCCGGCGGCCCCTCCACCCACTCGACCGGCGGATCGGTGGCCGCCAGGAACGTCGCCAATCGCCGCCCGTCGAAGCCCCCGCGGAGGCCGAGGAGGAAGGCGTCGCCGTCCCTCTCCCAGGCCTCGGTCGCCACGAAGAGCCCGGCGTCGACGTCGTCGGGGATCCGGATGGCGGTCGCCTTGGCGAGCGCGGTGATGACCGGCTCGGCGTGCGCCTCCCGAACGATGTCGTCGAAGACCCGCCGGAGCAGCGCCCCGGGCCTCAGCGCCGCGCCGTCCACGCCCACCACGAGCCGCGCGTCCGCGGGCGCGAAGTCCATCATCCCGTCCCAGCGCGCCGCATCGACCGCCTCCTTGCGAGCGCTCCCCGCCGGCGGGGCCTCGGTCGGCAGCGGCGACTCCGGGACCACCGCGCGGCGGGTCCCGACCGCCGCCGCCGAGGCCTTCAGCTCGTCGAGGCTCGTCACCGCGGCCGCAGGCGCGGCGCGCA
>SBGO01000335.1 GCA_006226565.1 Deltaproteobacteria bacterium
CAGGTGCGGCACGGGTCGCTCCGGCTCGGACGCCACCGCGAGCTCGTGCGGGGCAACGTCGTGGCCGTCGGCGCGAGCTATGGCGCGCCCGACCCGCTGCTCGTCGCCGACACCCACTTCGCGATCCTGCACATCTCGCGGCTCCTCGCGCTCCTGACGAGCGGCGGCGCCGAGGTCGCCCGCGCCAACGCCCGCGTCGCCGAGCGCTGGGACGCCGCGCGGGACCTCGCGGCGCTCCACTACGGGCTCAACCGTCGCGCGACGACCCCGTTCTGGAAAAAATGTGAAGAATTGGGGTCAGACCCCAAGATCTCACACTTTCCGCCGGCGGTGGAGCTGCGCGAGCGCGGGCTGCGGTCGCTCCGCTCCGACGCCGAGGACGACGGCCTCT
Organism: Deltaproteobacteria bacterium; assembly: GCA_006226565.1. Classification (GTDB taxonomy): domain Bacteria; phylum Myxococcota_A; class UBA9042; order PHBI01; family PHBI01; genus PHBI01. Next base: position 392 of record SBGO01000335.1, read on the forward strand.
ACGGCGCCCACGGCCTCGACGTGCTGCTCACCGGGCTCGGGCTGCGGCCGGCGCGGCTCACGTCGACGGTCAGCGCCGGGGAGTGGTCGAGCCTGGCCGAGATGCGCGCGCGGGTGGTCGAAGCGGCCCTGACGAGCGCCGAAGCACACGCCGTCACCGAGGAGCGCCGGACGCTGCTCGACGAGCTCGTCCACGCCGACGACGGGTGGTGCGGGCCGCTCGCCGAGCGGATGGCGCATGCGGCACCCACGCGCGGACGAAGCCACGCGGCGCTGGCGGCGTGGACCGGCGAGCGCGGCATCGATGCGCTCTTCCCGAGCGACTACGCCCGCGGCGAGCCGAAGTATCCGGAGAGCCCGGTCATCGACTTCGGCAAGTTCCTCCGCCGCGTCCCGGCGGTCGTCCTGCGCCCGCGCGACCAGGACCAGCTCGCCGAGTGCATGACCACGCTCTACCGGCGCGGGATCCCGTTCAAGGTCCGCGGCACCGGCCACTCGAACGGCGGCCAGACGCTCATCGACGACGGGGCCGTCATCGACACCCGCTGGCTCCGGCGCATCGTCGCCGACGATCCGGTCGGGCAGACCCTGACGATCGAGGGCGGCTGCTGGATGGAGGCCGCCCAGACCTGGCTCCACCAGCAGGGCAAGGGCCGCTGGCTCACGAACCTCCTGATGCACTGGCGCGTCACGATGGCGGGGAGCCTGGCCGTAGGCGGCTTCGGTGACACCTCGCACTACCGCGGGACGCAGCTCGAGATGGTCGAGCGCATGGTGGTGATGACGCCGGACGGCGTCCGCCACGCCGTGCGCCGCGGCGATCCGCTCTTCGACTACAGCCTCGGCGGCCGCGGGCAGCTCGGCGTGATGACCGAGGTCACGCTCAAGACCGAGGTGCGCCCCGGCCACGTCGTCGCGCGCGTGGTGCGCTGGCCGTCGATGGCGGCCTTCCTCGAGGACGCCGTCACCATCATCCGCGAGCGCCGCTTCGACATCCTGCGCGGCCGCATCAAGTGGGAGGCGGCGACGGTCGACGGCGCGGTGGGCGCCTTCCGCGAGCGCGAGCGCGGGGACGAGCGCGGGTGGATGAGCGACCTGCACGGCACGCCGACGCCCCGCATCGAGACCATCGACTACTACACCGAGAACATGAAGCCCCCGAGCGCGCACTGGCTCCCGGCGACGCCGGCGGTCGAGTTCGCCCTGCCCTTCGATCCGAACGACATCCCTGCCGCGCTGGCGCTCCTGGCCGAGCTCCGGGACAAGATCATCGGCGGCGGGCTGGCGCCGTACACGCCGCTCGGCACGTCGTTCATGGTGCTGCCGACGGTCGACACGCTGCCGCTCGCGCCGGTGCCGAAGACGACGCCGCTCGCGATCATGATCGCGCTGCGCCCGGAGATGCCGGCGGACAAGGTCCCGGCCGCGCTGCCGGTGGTGCAGGACATCGGCCACTGGGCGCTGTCGCGCGGCGGCAAGCTCTACCTGATGTGCGTCGAGCCGGACACGCCCGACTTCCTCGCGCGCCAGTTCGGCGATCACCTCGACACGCTCCGCGCGCTCAAGCGCGAGCACGACCCGCTGGGGCTCCTGAACCCGGGCCTCCTGGTCTAGCTCCCCGTGCCTATCATCGTGGCCGGCGCCGCCGGGCTCTCGGCTTGAACCGGGGTGACTCCCCGTGGGAAGCTCTGGCCCCGGTCGCGCCGGGGCGCCCCGCCCCAGCCCCCAGGAGGACCGCCATGAGCGACGAAGACAAGGTCACGCCGGACCAGCCCCCCACCCCGCCGAAGCCGACGGCCGACGAGCCGGCGGCCGGCTGGAAGCGCACCGACGCGCCGGTCGACGTGACGCAGGATCCCACGACCGCGTTCCTCGGCGACGCGCTCACCAAGGCCTCCCACGGCTGGCTCCGCGACCGCTTCCGCCTCGAGGAGGACGCCGAGGGGCAGCTCCACGTCCCGGAGCCGTCGCGCTGGCCCGACCTCGGGACGCGCGCGGAGCAGTTCGTCAACGGGCTCCTCAAGGGCTTCATCCAGAAGACCCCGGAGGAGAAGGAGGCCGCGATGGGCCTCCGCGACGCCGAGGACGTGCCGCGCGGGACGGAGGTCATCGGGCGGCTGCTGACGCGCTTCAGCAACACCGTGACCGACACCTGGAAGACCTTCGTCGCCGAGCACGCGACCCGCGAGACCCAGGACGGCAAGAAGGTCGTCGACGGGGACTTCGTGGTTCAGCACGGGGCGACGCTCCTCGGGACCTGGGTGTCGAAGCTCGGCGAGGCCTTCGAGGGCGTCGGCACCCCCGGCGGGCCCGAGGTCGGGCCGGACTTCGGTGAGACCGGGCCGACGGCCGAGGCCGAGGCGCAGACCGAAGACGAGGCGGCGCCGGAGCCGGCGGCCGAGGCCGCGCCCGAGGCCGAGACGAAGACCGAGGAGGCGCCGAGCGAGGGCCCGGACATCAAGGTCGAGGTCGACCTGGGGTCCATCTTCCGCGCGCTCTTCTCCCCCCGCCGCTGAGCGGCACCGAGGTCGACATGAGCACAGGCGAGGACGACCAGAAGAAGGTGGGCGCGACCGGCGACGCGGACGCGGCGGACACCGGCAGCGAGGCCGTCGGCGACGGCGCCGCGGGGGCCGACGATCCGTGGCCCTTCGACGAGGACGGGGTCTTCCGCATCCGGCCGCGGGAGGAGATCGACCTCTCCCCGTTCACCGTGGACGAGCCCGCGCCGGCGGACGGCGAGCTGAGCTTCTCGAGCGGTGACGAGCTGACCCTCGACGCCTTCGAGAAGGCCGTCTCGCGCAAGATCCACGAGCGCTTCGCCGGCGACGGTGCGCCCGAGGCCGAAGCCGAGGCCGAAGCACCGGCGACGACCCCGCAAGGCGCCGACGAGCTCGTCGCGTCGATGCTGGGCGCCCTGACCGGAAAGGACGCGCGCACGGCGCTCGACGAGGTCCGCGCCAAGCTCGCCGCCGGGCCCGAGGCCCCGCCGGCCCCCGAGGAGCGAGGCGGCGCCGAGGTGATCGACCTGGCGGCCGCCCGCGAGAAGCGGCAGCAGAAGGAGCCCTCCGAGGCCGCGACGCGCGTCGGCGGGGTGCTCATGGACACGGTCAACGCCTTCCTCGAGGACTACGCGCGCAAGGCGGGCAAGAGCGAGGTCCAGATCGACGCGACCTTCCTGAAGACCCACGGGAACGCGCTCCTCGGCAACCTCTTCCAGGGGCTCGCGCAGGCGCTCCTGCCGCAGCTCGGAAAGGCCATGAGCGAGGCCGGCGTCTCGCTGCCCAAGGGCGTCGGCCCGGTGGACGTGGACGAGCTGGCGCGCTGGGAGGCCGAGGCCGAGGCGCGCAAGGAGGCCGGCGAGACCGAGAGCGCCGGCGCGAGTGAGATCGTGAGCGAGCGCGCGGGCGAGAGCGCGGGCGTGAGCGAGAGCGCCGAGGCGAACGCGGAGGCGGACGCGAGCGCTCAGGCGGAGGCGGAGGCGGACGTGGGGGCCAGGCGCCCCGGCAAGACCGACCTCTCCATCAAGGTCGACCTGGGGAGCATCCTCGCGAACCTCTTCGCGCGTCGGCCGAAGTCGTGAGCGGGCTCGAGCCGATCCCCTCGGCCCTGGCCGAGGAGCTCGCCGAGACCGCCATCCGCGCCGCGACCGCCGCGGGCGCGCGCTTCGTCGAGGTGCGCCTGGTCAAGCGCGACCGCGAGGCCCTCGACTTCAAGGACCGGGCCCTCGATCGGCGCCGGGTGGACCGCGACCTCGGGATCGGGGTGCGCGCCCTCGTCGGCGACGGCTGGGGCCACGCCGGCACCAACGTGCTCTCGCGGGACGGCG
>SBGO01000598.1 GCA_006226565.1 Deltaproteobacteria bacterium
CACGTCGAGCAGGCGCCGAGCGCGTTCTCCCCGATCGCGGGGGGCCCGCACGACGTGCCGAACAGCTTCGTCGGGCTGGTGTCGGGCGGCAAGGGGCCGCGCGCGGCGCCCGGGGCGCCGCCGCGGATGCCGCACAGCGGGTGGCTCCGCGAGCGCTGCACGGCCTGTCACGGGCCCTACGCGCGCGAGGGGCTGCGCTCGCCGCACCCGGAGCGGGCGATGTGCGAGCAGTGTCACGTGGCCTTCGACGGCCTCGAGGTGCGGGGCGCGCCGTCGGACGGCGAGCCGCGGCTCCGGTAGGTTTGGCGTGGCGAATCGGCGCCGGCGCGGTAGAGTCCGCGCCGAGGTGGTGGCCGGAGGGGAGCGATGAGCCTCGACCCGAAGATGACCGTGGCGGACGTCCTGGCGCAGTGGCCGGGGACGGCACAGGTGTTCTTCGCGCACAAGCTCGGCTGCGTCGGCTGCACGATGGCCCCCTTCGACCGCATCGACGAGGTGGCGACGACCTACGGCATCGACCTCGAGCTGCTGGTCGGCGAGCTGAACGCGGCCATCGCCGCCGCTCCGGCGGCGGGCGTCAACGTCGACTGAGCAGGCCGTCGCTGGGAGCGCGGGCCATCCGAGGCTGTCGCGAGAGTCTCTGCGAGCCGGCATCCGATGCTTGAACCACAGAGGACACGGAGGACACGGAGGTGGCTGCCTCCGCGCCCTCCGTGTCCTCCGTGGTTCAAGCGCTCGCCGGGTCCGCGTCGGGCACCGGGGAGTCCACCAACGCGTCGCCACGCGCCAGCCTCGGCCCGCCCGCCTCGCCGGTGGCTAGAGGCAATGCCGATCAGATAGGCCACAAGGCGCTGAACCGGCACGGCTTCTTGCCACGGAGAGCACGGAGCTCACGGAGGGGGGAGCGGGGCGCGCTCGGAGTTTCGGCCCGAGCGGCCACACATCCTCCGTGCCCTCCGTGGCCTCCGTGGTGAAGAAATGTGTTCGATCTCCGATGGTTATCCCTAGGTGACCGGCTCGTGGCTAGAGGTCCTCGGCGATCGTCACGACGCCGTGGCGGTCGACGATGGTCACGCGGTGGCGGCCGATGATGACGAGGCCCTCGGACTCCCAGCGTGAGAGCGTCCGGCTCACGCTGAAGAGGGTCGTGCCGCAGAGCTCTGCGAGGTCCTGGCGCGACAGCGGCATGTCGATCGCGACGCCCTCGTCGACGCGCTTTCCGGCCTGGCGCACGAGCCGGAGGAGGGTGCGGGCGAGGCGCTGCTCGACGCGGATGGAGGCGACCTCGAGGAGGCGGTCCTGGAGCTCGTTGAGGCGCGCGCCGACCACCCGCAGCGCGTTTCGGGCGAGGGCCGGGTGGGCGTCGAAGAGGCGCTGGAGCGTGGCGCAGTCCCAGATCCAGGCGTAGCTGTCGACGAGGGCGTCGGCGGTGGCCGGGTAGACCGAGCGCGAGAGGACCGGCGCGCAGCCGAACATGTCGCCGCGCTTGATGACCCGCGGGACGACCTGGTGCCCGGCGGCGTCGACCTGGGTCATCTTCACGGCGCCCGAGACCAGCACGTGCAGCGCCTCGGCCGGGTCGCCCTGGTGGAAGAAGCAGGCGCCCCGGTCGACGCTGCGCACCCGCGCGGCGCGCTCGATCGCCGCGAGGGCGTCGGGCTCGAGCCCCTCGAAGAGGGGCGCGTGATCGAGGAGGTGGGGGCCCGCGCTCATGGTCGTGTCCTGGGGGATGCCGAACCGCGGAGTCAGTCTACACGAAAGCGACGTTGCCCTTGCCCACGACGCGCTCGACCTTGTCGATGGCCTCGTCGTCGACCGGCAGGCGCCAGCGCTCGTCGAGGCGGAGCGTCACCTTGCCCTGGGCCGGCACGTCGACGACCACGTCGACGGGGACGGTGGCGGTCGGATCGGTGACGCCCAGGATGTCCTGGAGGTGCTCGAGGTGGGCCTCGCCGACGACGTCGGCCGGGAGCGTGATGCGGGCCCGCGAGGTCCGGTCGGCGCGCGCCTCGCGGAGCGTCGTGCAGGTGTCGGCGCGGAGCTTGAGCTGGCGGGCGTCGCCCTCACCCTCGCGGGTGACCCGCGCGGTGACCAGGAGCGGCTCGTCGGCCTTCAGGTAGGGCTCGAAGCTCGGGTAGGCCTTGGTGAAGACGAGGAGCTCGATCCGGCCGGTGAGGTCCTCGAGGTTGATGAAGGCCATCCGGCCGCTGCCGGTCTTGGTCATGCGCTCGCGCAGATCGGCGATCACCGCCGCGACGACGACCTCGGTGCGGTCCTCGATCTCGTTCAGGCGGGCGATGGGCGTCGCCCCGAGGCGCCGGATGTCGTTCGCGTAGCGGTCGAGGGGGTGCCCCGACACGTAGAAGCCGAGGCACTCCTTCTCGTAGGCGAGGCGCTGCTTGTCGGGCCACTCCTCGCGCAGCACCAGCGCGTCCCGGGCCGGCTTCGGCGGCGGGGCCGCGGGCTCGAGGGCGCCGAAGAGGCTGAACTGCCCGGCGGCCCTGTCGCGCTGGACCGTCTGGCCGCGCTCGATGGCGCGGTCGAGGTCGGTCCAGAGGCTCATGCGGGGGTCGCCGAACTCGTCGAAGGCGCCGCACTTGACCAGCGCCTCGAGCACGCGGCGGTTCACGCGGCGGAGGTCCACGCGCTCGCAGAAGTCGTAGAGGTCGGGGAAGGTCCCGTCCTCGTCGCGCGCCTGCAGGATGGCCTCGACCGCGCCGCCGCCGACCCCCTTGACGGCCCCGAGGCCGAAGCGGATGGCGTTGGCGCCGGTCGTGAAGTCGTTGTCGGAGTGGTTGACCGACGGCGGCAGGACGGTGATGCCCATCGACCGCGTCTCGGCGATGAGGCGCACGACCTTGTCGGTGTTGTCGCCGTCGGAGGTCAGCAGCGCCGCCATGAACTCGACCGGGTGGTGGGTCTTGAGCCAGGCGGTCTGGTAGGTGATGAGCCCGTAGGCGGCCGAGTGGGACTTGTTGAAGCCGTAGCCGGCGAACTTCTCGATGTTGTCGAAGATGCGGGTCGCCTGGTCGTCGGGGACCCCGCGCTCGGCGCAGCCGGCGTTGAAGACCTTGCGCTGCTTCACCATCTCCGCGGGCTTCTTCTTGCCCATCGCGCGCCGGAGGATGTCCGCCTGGCCCAGGCTGAAGCCGGCGAGCGCGCTCGCGGACTGCATGACCTGCTCCTGGTAGACCATGACCCCGTAGGTCTCCTCGAGGATATCGGACAGGCTCGGGTGGTCGTAGGTCACGGCCTCCTCGCCGTGCTTTCGCTTGATGAAGCTGTCGACCATGCCCGACTGGAGCGGGCCGGGGCGGTAGAGGGCCACCGCGGCGATGATGTCCTCGAAGCAGTCGGGCTTGAGGCGGCGCAGCAGGTCCTTGAAGCCCGAGGACTCGAGCTGGAAGACGCCGGTGGTGTCGCCGCGCATGATGTTGTCGAACACCGCCTTGTCGGCGAGGTCGATCAGCATGATGTCGAGCGGCTCCTTGCCCTCCCGCTTGTGCTTCTCGTTGATGAGGCGCACGGCGTGGTCGACGACCGTCAGGGTCTTGAGCCCGAGGAAGTCGAACTTGACGAGCCCCGCCTCCTCCACCTCGTTCTTGGCGAACTGGGTGATGAGCGTGAGGGACTCGTCCTCGGTGTGGACGGCGTAGAGCGGGACGTAGTCCCAGAGGGGCTTGTCGCCGATGACGACGCCGGCCGCGTGCATGCCCGGCTGGCGGTTGAGCCCCTCGAGGGTGCGCGCGTACTCGAAGAGCTTGGCGTAGCGCTCGTCCTCCTCGGTGAGCGCCTTGAGGCGCGGCTCGACCTCGAAGGCCTTCTTCAGCGTCATCCCGAGGTCGTCGGGGATGAGCTTGGCGGCGCGGTCGGCCTCGGCGAAGGTCAGGCCGAGCACGCGCGCGACGTCGCGGACCACCGCCTTGGCCTTCATGGTGCCGTAGGTGATGATCTGGCCGACGTTGTTGCTGCCGTACTTCTGCGTGACGTACTGGATGACCCGGTCGCGCTTGTTCATGCAGAAGTCGATGTCGAAGTCCGGCATCGACACGCGTTCGGGGTTCAGGAAGCGCTCGAAGAGCAGCTGGTAGCGCAGCGGGTCGATGTCGGTGATGCCGAGGCTGTAGGCGACGAGCGAGCCGGCGCCGGAGCCGCGGCCGGGGCCGACCGGGACCCCGTGGGATTTTCCGTAGTTGATGAAGTCCCAGACGATGAGGAAGTAGCCCGGGAAGCCCATCTGGTTGATGACCCCGAGCTCGTAGTCGAGCCGCCTCTGGTACTCCTCGTCGTCGAGGGTCAGGCCCTGACCGCGGGAGGTCTTGATGCGCCGCTGGAGCCCCTCGTTGGCGAGGTGGGCGAGGTAGCTCTCGGACTCGAAGCCCTCGGGGACCTGGAAGGTCGGCAGGAAGGTCTTGCCGAGCGGGATCTCGACGTTGCAGCGCTCGGCGATGGCGAGGGTGTTGGCGACGGCCTCGGGGTAGTCGGCGAAGCGCTCGACCATCTCGGCCGCGGGCGCGAGGTCGAGGTCGTCGGTGATGCGCGCGGGCCCGGACTGGTCGGCGACCGACTTGCCGAGCTGGACGCACATGAGGATCTCGTGGGCCGCCGCGTCGGTCTTGCTCGCGTAGTGGACGTCGCCGCCCGCGACGAGCGGGATCTCGAGCTCCTCGGAGAGGCGCACGAGCCCCTCGTTGACCTCCTCCTGCTCGCGGATGCCGCTCTTGATGATCTCGAGGTAGAAGCTGTCGGCCCCGAACATGCCCTGGTAGGTGCGGGCCAGGCTGGCCGCTTCCTCGTAGCTGCGGCGCAGCAGCGCCTGCGGGATCTCGCCGGAGAGGCCGCCCGACAGGGCCAGGAGGCCCTCCTTGCGCTCGTTGAGGAGCGCGCGATCGATGCGCGGGCCGGGGGCCTTCGCCGGGGCGTCCATGTAGGCGCGCGACAGGAGGTAGCAGAGGTTTCGGTAGCCGGTCAGATCCTTGCAGAGCAGGACCAGGGTGTAGGTCTTGCGGATCTCGCCGTTGCGCCGGTCGTCGGCGGTGAGGTTGATCTCGGCCCCGTAGATGGGCTTGACCTCGGCCTTCTTGGCCGCCTTGAGGAACTCGACCGCCCCGAAGAGGTTGTTGTGGTCGGTGATGGCGACGGCGCCGGAGCCGTCTTGGGCCGCGCGGTCCACGAGGTCGTTGATCCGCACCGTCGAGTCCAACATGCTGAAGTGCGTGTGCGTGTGCAGATGGACGAACGACATCGCGCAGAGCCCCTCGGGTGATTGACAGAAGCGGCGGCGGGCCGTCATCCTGCCGCCCAGCCATGCGAAAGTACACCCCCGATAGACGCGGCGATCACCTCATCTGGCTCGACATGGAGATGTCCGGCCTCGACCCGGCGGAGTGCCGGCCGCTCGAGATCGCGACCATCATCACGGACAACGAGCTGAACATCCTCGCCGAGGGGCCGTGCCTCGTCATCCACCAGGAGGACGAGCTGCTCGACGCGATGGACGACTGGAACACCCAGCAGCACGGGGCCAGCGGCCTCGTCGAGCAGGTGCGCACGTCGACCCTCTCCGAGGCGACCGCCGAGGCGATGACCCTGGCCTTCATCGAGGACTGGACGGAGCCCGGCGCCTCGCCGCTCTGTGGCAACTCGATCGGCCAGGACCGGCGCTTCCTCCGGCGCTACATGCCGAAGCTCGACGCGCACCTGCACTACCGCAACATCGACATCTCCACGATCAAGGAGCTGGCGAAGCGGTGGTACAAGATCGAGCCGCCGCCGAAGCGCACCACCCACCGCGCGCTCGACGACATCCGCGAGTCGATCGAGGAGCTGCGGTTCTACCGGGACACCCTGTTCCGCAACGACATCGGCTTCTGATCCCGGCGCGCCGGGGGGACCCGGCGCCGTATCCGCCGATGGCTGGCCGACCTGCCATCCAACCGAACGTCTGGTTGGAATGGTTTGCGGAAATCTGTGCGGATTCGCGCGCCTGGGGGCGTATGCTCTTCGCACGGAAGAGCTTGGAAACCTCTCGCCTCGGAGCTGCGCGCACGCGTCGCTCACGACCTGACGTGCGCGTCACCGGCTGAGGCGGAGCGATGCCTGGTGTGGTCGCGGTGGACCCGTGGCCCCGCGCCGCGCCTGTATCGATCCCCGCGCCCACGGGAGGTACAGGGAAGCCCCCATGAGTCCTGGCACGAAGCGCCGAAGCCCAGCAGCTCGGCTGTCCGCCGTCGTCCTGATCCTGATTGGAGCCGCGCTCCTCGTCACCTGTAGCGACAGCGCCCCGGAGGTGACGTTCCGGGCGCCGATCGGCACCGAGCTGGTGCGAGACCGCTGCGCCACCGTCGCGCCCAGCGCCACCGAGGTGACCCGGGTCGAGCGCATCCTCGAGGCGTACCGCGCGGCGAAGGCCGCCCAGAGCCGGCTGCTCGCGCTCGCCCCCGGCGCGGTCGACGTGCCGGTCATCGTCCACGTGGTGCAGCGCTCGGACGGCCTGGGCGCGCTGACGTCGGCGCAGATCCAGGCGCAGATCGACGTCCTCGACGTCGGCTACGGCGGCGACGACGACTTCGCGTGGGACGGCCGGTCGGTCTTCGAGCCGACCACCGACACGCCGTTCCGCTTCACGCTGGTCAAGGTGACCCGCACGACCGACGACGCCTGGTTCGCCGCCGGCGTCGGCTCGGCCGCCGAGCTCGACATGAAGCAGACCCTGCGCGAGGGCGGGGCCGAGACCCTCAACCTCTACACCACGAGCGGCGGGGGCTACCTCGGCTGGGCGACCTTCCCGCAGAGCTACGCGTCGAACCCGACCTACGACGGGGTGGTCGTGGCCTGGGACTCGCTGCCGGGGACCGTCGCCTGGGATTACGGCTACGGCGACACCGCGACCCACGAGGTCGGGCACTGGCTCGGCCTCTACCACACGTTCCAGGGGAGCTGCCGCGGCAGCGGGGACGAGGTCGCCGACACGCCGGCGGAGAAGGCCGCGACCTTCGGGTGCCCGTACCCGCAGCCCGACACCTGCAACCGCGATCCGGGGCCGGACCCCATCTACAACTTCATGGACTACACCGACGACCTCTGCATGTACCACTTCACGGCGGGGCAGAGCGCGCGGATGGAGGACCTCTTCACGCTCTACCGGGGCACCGTGCCGAGCTGCGGCTCCGACGCCGAGTGTGACGACGGGGACGCCTGCACCGACGACGTGTGCGCCGGGAGCTGCGTCCACACGGCGGTGACCTGCGACGACGGCGACGTCTGCACGGTCGACGCGTGCGACCCCGGCGCCGGCTGCGTCTTCAGCCTCGCGCCCGACGGCACGGCGTGCGACGATGGGGACGCCTGCACGGCCTCCGACGCCTGCGTCGGCGGGGCCTGCGCGAGCGGCGCGGCCGTCGACTGCGACGACGGCGACGTCTGCACCGTCGACAGCTGCGACCCGGTCGCGGGGTGCCAGTCCGCGCCGGCCCCCGACGGCACGGCGTGTGACGACGGCGACGCCTGCACCGACGGCGACGTGTGCGCGGCCGGGGCGTGCGCCGGTACCTTCGTCTGCCCCAACACGACCGTCCACGTCGGCGACCTCGACGCGACCTCCACCAGCGAGGGGCGCACCTGGACCGCCCTCGTGACCGCGCGCGTCCACGACACGGCCCACGGCGCCGTCGCGGGCGCGGTGGTGAGCGGCGCCTACGGCGACGGGACGGCGGCGAGCTGCACCACCTCCGCGGCCGGCGACTGCACGGTCGCGCTGGCGGGCGTCTCCAAGGCGGTCAAGACGCTGAGCTTCAGCGTCACCGACGTGGCGGCCGCGGGCATGAGCTACGCCCCGGCCGACAACCACGATCCGGACGGGGACAGCGACGGCACCACCGCCACGGCCTCGAAGTAGCGGGGGAGGGGAGGGCCGAGGCGAGCCGGCGTCGCGCCGGCTCGCCCCTCGGCTTGCGAGCCGGGGCCCCGTCGGCGAAGCTCGGGGCATGCGAATCCTTCCAGCCGTTCTCGCGCTCCTCGGAGCGTCCACCATGGCCTACGCCGACCCGCCGACCCTCCCCGAGGAGGACGCCCTCCCGGGCGCGACGCGGGCCCAGGCCATCGCCGCATTCACCAAGGACTGTCACGCGCCGCTGAAGGCGACCGCCTACTTCGAGGGCGAGGAGGAGGAGGTCGCGGAGTGCCTCGCGCGCACCGTCGAGCAGAACTGCAGCCCCGACTTCTTCGGGTGCGACGGCGCCCTCGACACGTGCCAGGTCGCGTGCCAGCCGAAGTGCACGCGCTGTCAGGAGACGTGCGCGGGGACCTGCGACGGCTGCAAGGCGGCGTGCGCCGACGGGGACGCCGCCTGCGTCAAGGGCTGCGCCGAGGAGCGCGCCGACTGCCGCGAGCGCTGCATCAAGGGGCTCCGGCAGTGTCAGGGCGGCGACTGCGAGCAGCAGGGCAACGCCTGCTTCGCCGCCGGGATCGAGAAGCTCAAGGCCTGCGACGTCGAGCAGTGCGACGACTTCCTCTCGTGCTACGAGTCGTCGGACGACTACGAGCACGCCGAGGAGCGCTGCCTCCCGAAGATGAAGGGCCTGAACGCCTTCTGCCAGGACGTCTGCATCCGCGCCCACGAGATGCCGACCTACCTCATCGAGCACGCCGAGGAGGGCGACGGGGCCCAGCCGCGCAGGGCGGAGAGCCCGGGCGACCTGGCGAAGGCGTGCACGGCCGAGGCGGAGTGCCCCGCCGACTACGCCGCGGTCGCGCCGTACCTGGCGTCGTTCTGCGCCGGGACGACGTCCGACGCCTCCTTCAACACCCTCGCCGCCGAGGTGGCGAAGGGGCGGATCAGCAAGCGGACCCTGGGCCTGACCTTCAACGCCTACGGCGCCATCCACGGCTACGTCTTCAAGCGCGAGAAGTGGATGAACGGCTTCTTCTACGGCGCCGGCGGCGCCTGGCTCCCCGAGGCGTGCCGGCGGCGCATGAAGACCGTCGCCAGCGCGAAGGTGATGCCGTTCCACCTGACCAAGCTCCGCGACCGCTTCAAGAAGCTCTGGTCCAAGGCGAAGTAGGGACGTCGATGGCGCGGAACCTGGGCGTGCTGGCCTGCGCGGTCGGGCTCGTGGCGTGCGCGACCGGACCGCGAGGCGGCGCGCCCGGGCCCGCCGCGGACGGCGGCGACCTGGTCGCGATCCCGGCCGGGAGCTTCGTCCTCGGCCACGCGCACGGCCCGCGGGATCAGACGCCGCCGCATCGCGTGGAGCTCGACGCCTTCTGGCTCGAGCGCACGCTGGTCACGGTCGACGCCTTCCGCGCCTTCGTCGCGGCGACCGGGTACGTCACGAGCGCCGAGCGTCGCGGGACCGGCAAGACCGCCATCGTCGGCATGGACGACTGGGAGTGGCGCGAGGTCGCCGGCCTGTCGTGGCGCGCCCCGTGGGGGGACTGGAACGCCGAGGCGATCCCGCTGCGCGGCGACATGCCGGTCACGATGGTGTCCTGGCTCGACGCCGACGCCTACTGCCGCTGGCGGGGGCGGCGCCTGCCGACCGAGGCCGAGTGGGAGTACGCGATGCGCGCCGGGGCGACGACGCGCTTCCCGTGGGGCGAGGACGTGCTGCCGGCGGACGGGCGCCCGCGCCTCAACCACTGGGAGGGGCGCACCCACCACGAGAACTCCGGCGCCGACGGTTGGGTCTACCTGTCGCCCGTCCGGACCTACCCGCCGAACCGCTGGGGCCTCTACGATCCCGCCGGCAACGTCTGGCAGTGGGTCGCCGACTGGTGGGCGCCGGACACCTTCGCCAAGGACGCTGCCGCCCACCCCGACGGCGTCCGCGACCCCCGCGGCCCGGAGGGCGGCGTCTTCAAGGTCGCGCGCGGCGGGTCGTGGTGGTGCTCGGCCCGGACCTGCCACGGCTACGGGCTCGTCACCCGGGGCAAGACCCGGCCCGAGGCGTCGTTCTCGAACAACGGCTTCCGCTGCGCCGCCGACGCGCCGCCGCGGCCCTGACACGTCGGGGCGCGCGGCGGGGAGGCGACCTCAGCGCCGGCGACCGCGCTGGAGCACGGTGTCGCGCTTCCAGTTCAGGTCGTCGCGCTCGGGGTAGTCCATCGTGTAGTGGAGGCCGCGGCTCTCGTGGCGGGTGAGCGCGCTCTCGACGATGAGCTCGGCGACCTGGGCGATGTTGCGCAGCTCGATGAGGTCGCGCGACAGGGTGAACTCCCAGTAGTCGTCCTTGATCTCCTTGTTCAGCACCTCGATGCGGTGCTTGGCGCGGAGCAGGCGCTTGTTCGAGCGGACGATGCCGACGTAGTTCCACATCAGGCGCCGCAGCTCGTCCCAGGCGTGGGCGATGAGGACCTTCTCGTCGGGGTTGTGGGCGAAGCCGACGGCCCAGTCGGGCACGTCGGGGTCGAGGTTCTCGGGGGCGCTGGCGAGGAGCTGGTCGGAGACCTGGGCCGCGCGGTGGCCGAAGACCATCCCCTCGAGGAGCGAGTTCGAGGCCAGGCGGTTGGCGCCGTGGAGGCCGGTGTGGGCGGTCTCGCCGGCGACGAGGAGCCCCTCGAGCCCGGTCTGGCCCCACGCGTCGGACTGCACGCCGCCGCAGCAGTAGTGCGCGGCCGGGACGATGGGGATCGGCTCCTTGCGCATGTCGATGCCGAACTCCATCAGCTGCGCGTGGACCCCGGGGAAGTGGTCCTCGAGGAACGCCGCCGGCCGATGGGTCATGTCGAGGAACATGCACTCGTCGCCGGTGCGCTTCATCTCGTTGTCGATGGCGCGGGCGACGATGTCGCGCGGCGCCAGGTCCTTCATGGGGTGGTAGCTCTCCATGAAGGCGGTGCCGTCGGCGCGCCGGAGGATGCCGCCCTCGCCGCGGCAGGCCTCGGTGATGAGGAAGTTCTTCGCCTTCGGGTGGTAGCAGCAGGTCGGGTGGAACTGGTAGAACTCCATGTTCACGACGGGGACGCCGGCGCGCCAGGCCATCGCGATGCCGTCGCCGGTGGCGACGTCGGGGTTCGACGTGTAGGCGTAGACCTTGCCGGCGCCGCCCGTGGCGAGCATCACGGCCTTGCCGAGGAAGGTGTGGACGGCGTCGTCGGCGGTGCTGAGCACGTAGGCGCCGAGGCAGCGGTCCTCGCCGGGCATCCCCAGGCGGCGCTTGGTGATGAGGTCGACCGCGTGGTGGTCCTCGAAGAAGGTGATGTTCGGGTGGCTCCGCGTGGCGGCGACCAGCCCGAGCTGCACCGACAGGCCGGTGGTGTCCTTGGCGTGGACCACGCGGCGCGCGGTGTGCCCGCCCTCGCGGGTGAGGTCGAGGACGCTGGGGTCGTCCTTGTCGCGGGTGAACTCGACGCCGAGCTCGATCAGCTCGCGGATGCGCTCCGGCCCCTCTTCGACGCAGATGCGCACGATGTCGGGATGGTTGAGCTGGTCGCCGGCGTTGATGGTGTCCTGGACGTGCGCGTCGAAGCTGTCCGTCGGATCCATCACGGTGGCGATGCCGCCCTGGGCCCAGCGGGTGTTGGTCTCCTCGCGCTCGCGCTTGGTGACCACCGCGACGGTGCCGCGCTCGGCCATGCGGAGGGCGTAGGTGAGGCCGGCGATGCCGCTGCCGATGACGAGGGTGTCGAATGAGTAGCGCATGGGCGGGATTTAGGCACAGCGGCGGCGGCACGCCAACGTTTCTGTCAGGAGCGCGAAACACGATCGTTGCGCTCTCGTGGGGGCCGTGGCATCGCATGGGGGTGCGCGCGCTCGTCCTCGCCTCGCTCCTCCTCGCCGCGCTGCCCGTCGTGGCGGCGCTCGGCGGCGTCGCGCGCGCCGAGACGTGGGCCTGCTACGACCCGCAACACCCCGACAATCCTCCGGTCTTTGCCAACGGCAAGAAGAAGGGGATGCGGTGTGTGCTCTTCAGCGGCAAGCAGCCCTGGCCCAAGGCGGCCAAGCCGGCCGCGACCGACGCCACGGGGGGCGAGAAGCAGGACGACGCCGCGGGCGGGCAGGGCGGGGCGCGCACCGAGCGCTTCACGCCGCCTCGGCCGCCGGCGGGCGGGACCGGCGACGAGCCGGTGAGCCGCGAGGGGCGGGAGGATCTCTACGGCCCCTACATCGAGGAGGCCGCGCGCCTCTACGATCTCCCCGAGCCGTTCATCAAGGCCATCATCCGCATCGAGAGCAACTTCAAGTACCGCGCGCTGAGCCCGGTCGGCGCCCAGGGCCTGATGCAGCTGATGCCGGTCACGGCGCGCGAGATGGGCGTCGCCGATCCCTGGGACCCGCGCCAGAACATCCTCGGCGGGGCGCGCCTCCTGCGGCTCCTCGCCAACCGCCACCGGGGCGACATCGTGAAGGTGCTGTCGAGCTACTGCTCGGGCAGCGGTGCGGTGCAGAAGAAGGGCGGCATCCCGAACGAGGCGGCCGAGGGCTATGTCCGCGCCGTGCTGGACTACTACTATCAATACAAGGCGCTCGACGGGCCGTGACCGCCGGGCTGAACGAGGTCGAGCGATGTCGCTCCACGAACTGTCCGATTTTCTCGATCTGTCCGCCAAGGCCAACTACGTGCTGGCGGCGCGCGGGATGGGCGTGCCGAACATCGTGGCGCTCCTCGACCCGAAGGGGGCGCTGTCGTCGACCGAGCGGGAGCTGCTCGCCGGCGTGCTCGAGTACCTCAAGGAGGCCTACGGGGACACGCGGCGGCGCCTCGGCCCGCTGGCGATCCTGCACCCCATCCGGTGCGCGGCGCTCCTGAGCCAGGCGTCGGGGACGCCGAGCCTGCTGGACCTCCTGACGGCGCTGCTCCACGACAAGCTCGAGGACCTGACCGCCGAGGGCGGCCCGCTGACGCCGGCGGAGGTGCGGCTCGCGGAGCTGCTCCGGCGCCTCGACGCGCAGCACGAGTGGTTCCTGATGGAGCGCATCGAGTGGCTGACGCGGCGGGACGCGAGCGAGACGTACTACGCCTACACCGGCCGGCTCATGAGCCACTCGCAGATGACGCCGGAGATCGTGCGCGTCAAGCTCGCCGACCGGCTCGACAACACGCTCGACATGCGGGTCGTCCTGGCCGATCCCATCGAGCGCGTCGACTTCTTCGAGACCGTCTTCCAGGCGCTCTTCGTGCCGAGCTGGGAGGGCTACCGCGAGCGCGGCCCGCACCCGCCGGCGTCGCCGCTGAACGGGGCGATGCGGCTCTACCAGCTCTTCAAGAACACCGTGCTCCTGAGCCTCGTGCGCGAGGTCTTCTCCGACCGCGAGGATCGCGTCTCGGCCACGCTCTACGACGCCGTGGCCTTCGCGAGCATGCGCGAGGCCGAGCGCATCGTGCTGCACCTCTTCGCCCACCACATCACCGACCGCAAGGAGCAGCGCGCCGTCATCACCGACGCGATGGCCTACTGCGAGAGCGGCGGCGCCGCGCGCATCGCGGACCCCGCCGGGAAGCACCCGCTCGACGGCTTCTTCATCGAGCGCTTCGACTACGCCGATCCGAAGGAGCGCAAGGCCGCCATCAACACGCTCTACCAGGACAAGGCGCTGATGGCGCGGGCCGCGATGACGCTGGTCGGGACCTTCGAGGCCTTCGCCACCGACCCCGGGTTTCGCGTGCGGGGGCTCTCCGCGAGCGGGTGCGTACCGGTCGTCTGAGGGAGCGTCGCGAGGCGCGCCAGACGAGTTGTTGGGCGGGGAGCCTGTCTCGTCGCGTCCGCGCATCCAGCGGGTGCGACTCGGCGGCGTCCACACCCTGGGCCTCATGCGCTGTGGTGACGCCGCCTGCACGAGCTTCGACGCGTACGATCCCGACCCGACCGACACCCTGGCCGCGAGCTTCGACGGGATCGGGCTCGGCGCTGACGGGATCCCGGTCGTCGCCTACCGCGACGGGACCGCGGGGAAGCTGAAGATCGCGCGCGTGCCCCTCGGGCGCGGCACGCTCCGGCGCTAGCGGGCTGCGTGCCGTCGTCCGGGCCCGGGCGGCGTCGGCGCTACTCGCCGCCGGTGCCCGGGCTGTAGGCGTAGAGGTGGTGGGGGCTCGTCGGGTCGAAGACGCAGGTCACGGTCTCTCCCACGCGGACGCCGTGCTGCGGGCCGGGCTGGTTCAGGAGCACGCCGACCGGCGCCCCGTCGGCGCTCTCGCCGGTGACGCGGACCCACACCGCCTCGGGCGGCGCGACCTCGATCGCGGGGGGGATCAGCACCACGCGGAGGTCGTCCGGGTAGCCCTCGGCGCGGTGCCAGTCGAGCTCGACCTGCGCGCGCAGGTCGTCGAGCTCGGGCCGCTGGTAGCGCTCGATCCAGTCGGGCACGGCACGGACCCCGCCGCTGAGCGGCCCGATCGCGTCCCACGGGATGCTGCCCGGCCGGAGCAGCGTCACCTGGCCGGCGGGCGGGCGCCCGGTCACGACGAGGCCCTCCGGAGTCGCCAGCGCCACCGCGTCGAGGAAGACGTTCGCCCCGGCGTCGCGGTCGAGATAGAGGAAACCTATGCCGACGTCGCCGCCGCCGAGCTCGGACACGAGGCTCGGCATGTGTTGGTCGAGGTCGCGGATGACGACCCAGCGCCACCACAGCTCCCTCGGCGGGACGGGCGGCGGCGGGAGGTCCGGCCCGGCGGCCTCGTCGAGCGCGTGGATGATCGCCTCCAGCTCCTCAGGCGTCGCGAGGTCGCCGTCCTCGTGGATCAGGCGGAGGATGAGCGCGTCGAAGAGCGCGACGTAGCCGCACTCGACGCAGCGAAGCGCCACGCTGGCCTGGACGTCGTCCTCGGGATCCTCCTGATAGACGTCCACGCGGTCGTTCACCTGCCAGTGTGCCCTCCGGCACATGGGACAGCGCGGGGCGTCGTCGATCAGGCGCTCGAGGTGCGCCATGACGAAGTCGGTGTGCGCGGGCTCGAGCCGGTGAACGCGTGGGTCGGAGCAGGTCATCCGATGAACGTCACGCTCGCGTCGAGGGCTGTCAACCCGTCCGGCGGCGGGGGGCCGGGCGACACCTGCGGGCGCGCGACAAAGTTCTCCTCGAACCGTGCCCTTCGTTTCGCTATGAGGGGTCCAATCGTCGGCGGCGCGTGTCGCCCGATACCGTCCGGAGATCCCTTATGTCGTTCGCACGCCTCCTCTCGGCCGTCGCCCTCGTGGCGCTGGCCGCGTCTCCCGCGGCGGCCACCGACGTGTTCGGCGCGATCAGCACCGACACCGACTGGACCGTGGCCAACTCGCCCTACGTCCTGACCTCGGACCTGTCCGTCCAGGGCGGCGCGACCCTCACGATCGAGGCGGGCGTCGAGGTCCGCGCGGCGTCGAACGTCACGCTGACGGTGAGCGGCGGCCTCCTCGCGGCCGGCACCGCGGAGAGCCCGGTGGTCTTCAAGGCCGACGCCTCCACGAGCCCCGGCGCCTGGAAGGGCATCGTCTTCGCGAGCGGCTCGGGCTCGGCGCTGGCCCACGTCCAGATCCACCACGCCGTCACCGCCGTGACCCTCAACGGCCCGGCGAACGGGGACCACGTCCTCGAGGACCTCGAGGTCACCGACTACTCGAGCCGCGGGGTCTACCTCTCGGGCGGCTCGCAGGCGTTCACGGGGCTCTCCGCCAAGAGCAGCGCGACGGGCACGCGCGGTCTCGTCGCCTCCGGCGCGACCCTGTCGATCTCCGGCGGCCGCTTCGACGGCGGCGCCGTGGGCATCGACACCACGAACAGCAACGTCTCGCTGAACCACGTCGTCGTCGCCAACGCGTCGTCGGACGGCGTCGTCTCCCTCGCCAGCAGCAGCGGCACCTACGGGCTGGCCATCGACTACTGCACCTTCTGGGGCAACGGCGACGCCATCCAGGTCCAGAAGACCTACTACTACGACCTCTCCTTCGCGATCCGGAGCTCGGTCTTCGAGAACAACGGCTACATCGTCCGCGACGCCAGCTCCTCCTCCTACAAGGCGACGTTCTCGACCTTCACGCAGAACGTCTGGAGCGGCGGCTTCTCGTCCGGGGCGAGCGCCGCGAGCACCAACACCAACAACCTCAACTACGCGGCCATGCTCGCCGACCCCGAGGGCGGCGACTTCGCCCCCACCGAGCGGTCGCCGGCGCGCTACTTCGCCCCCGCGAACCCGACGGCGGCCGTCGGCGCCGTGGCCTACGCCGGCCAGCCGAGCCCGGCCGGCGTGCACGGCTTCTGGTACGTCAACAAGACCTTCGCCGCCGACTCGGTCACCGACGTCGCCGGCGACATCATCATCGCGTCCGGCGCGACGATGACCTTCCTGCCCGGCGCGAAGCTGCGCATGGCGACCGGCTCCGACCTGATGAAGGGCGGCAAGAGCGCCAACCTCGTCGAGCTGCGCGTCGAGGGCACCCTCGAGGCCGACGGGACCCTGTCCCACCCGGTGCGCTTCACCTCCGACGCCGAGACGCCGTCGCCCGGCGACTGGTACGGCATCGTCATCGCCTCCTTCACCGAGGCGTTCAACGTCTCGCAGGTCGACCTCGGCTACGCCTACCGGGGCGTGACCCTCGAGTCGAACGACCACATCGTCGCCGGCAGCGTCATCCACCACTGCAGCGACGCCGGCATCTACGTCAGCGGCGGCACGCCGAACATCGAGCAGGTCGAGCTCGCCTACAACAAGCGCGGCATCTACGCCGAGAACACGACCGACCTCGATCTGCTCGACGTCGACGTCCACGACAGCACCGACCGCGGCGTCTACATCTCCAACGGCAAGGTGAGCTGGTCGATCGGCCGCGTCTACGACAACGACGGCATCGGCATCTACATCGCCGCCACCATCTCCGGCACCTTCAGCGCGACGTTCGACAACCTCACCATCGCGAACAACGCCGGGGCCGGCGTGGAGATGTACAAGAGCTACTACTACACGCAGAACGTCACGCTGACCGACTGCTCCATCACCCACAACGGCAGCGCCGGCGTCCGCGACACGAGCAGCTCCAGCTACAAGGTCACCGCCTACTGCTACACGTCGAACCTGTGGGGCAACAGCGCGCAGGCCTCGGGCGTGAGCTGGAGCGGCACCAACTCCTGCTTCGCCGAGAACCCGCTCTACGTGGACCTCGCGAACCGCGACTACGCGCCGACCACGCACTCCCCCAACCGCAAGAAGGGGCAGGGCAACGGCCTCGTCGGCGCGGTCGAGTACGACGGCGTGAACGGCCCGCACCTCGAAGGGTGGCTGTGGGAGGACTTCACCTTCACCAAGGCCGGCTCGCCGTGGCCCATCCTCGGCGACATCACCGTCCCCGACGGCGTCACGGTCACCTTCGAGCCCGGCGCGCGCCTCGAGTTCGTGCCGAAGGCCGACGGCATGGGCGGCGGCCTCAGCACGAGCCGCGCGGAGCTGCGCGTGCTCACCGGCGGCGAGGTCGTCTTCGACGGCGGCGGCGAGCCCATCCTGCTGACGTCGGCCACCGACACCCCGGCCCCCGGCGACTGGTACGGCGTGCGGCTCGACAACGCCGGGACGTCCATCATCGACAACGTCCGCGTCGAGTACCCGACCTACGGCCTCGACGTGGCCGGGCCGGCCGCGCCGTCGGTCGTCGACACCCTGCTCCTGCACCACAACACCATCGGCATCCGCGCCGACGGCGTGACGACCAGCCCCGGCCTGGACGTGCTCGCGACCCGCGTCATCGGCTCGGGCACCGGCACCGGCGTCTCCTTCAACAACGCCAACGGCCGGCTCCGCTCCTCCTACGTGACCCACCACTCCACCGGCGTGGACTCGCAGCGGAGCCTCTCGGGCACTTCGACCGTGTACATCGTGAACAACACGATCGTGCACCACACCGTCGGGGTCTCGTACCGGATGACCTACTACTACACGCACAACGTGTACGTGGAGAACAACGTCATCGCCAACAACACCTCGAAGGCGGTGCAGGACAACGGCTCGTCGAGCTACAGCACCTACGACGTCGTGCGGAACAACGACTACTGGAACACGACGTCGACCTCGGGCTCGTTCAACACCAACAGCGGCAACATCACGTCGAACCCGCTGGTCGAGGACGATGACTGGGACGCCTTCCCGCGCTGGTGGGACGGCAAGCTCTGGGCGGAGTCGCTCGCCATCAACGCCGGGCTCGACAACGCCAACCAGATCCCGACGCGCGACCTCGCGGGCAACCCGCGCAAGATCGGCACCCACGTCGACATCGGCGCCTTCGAGCACGACCCGGCGGCCAACCAGGAGCCCCGCGCCGACGCCGTCACCGACGCCATCATCGTGCCGGTGGGCGAGGCCTTCGCCCTCGACGGCTCGGCCGCCTTCGACCCCGACGGCACCCTGGCGTCGGCCTACTGGACGATGAGCGACGGCACCGTCACCGCCGGCCAGTCCGTCACCCACACCTTCGCCGCCGCCGGCGACACGCAGTGGGCCTACATCACCGTCGTCGACGACGAGGGCGCCGAGGACCACGCGCTGGTCAAGGTCAACGTCGACATCCGCCCGATCGCCGACGCCGGCCCCGCGGTCTTCCAGGACGAGGGCCCCGCCGAGGAGGTCTACTTCGACGGCACCCTGTCGACCGATCCCGACGGCACCGTCGTCGCCTGGGCGTGGGACTTCGGTGACGGGACGCCCGTCACCACCGAGCAGAGCCCGCGCCACAGCTACCTCAGCGCCGGCCTCTACACCGTGACCCTCACCGTCACCGACAACGAGGGCCTCACCGACACCGACACCACGCTGGCCACCGTCTACGGCACGACCGACACCGTCGGACCGCTCGTCCAGCACGTCGAGATCGCCGACGGCCAGCCCATCAACGTCGCCGTCACCGTGCAGGCCGACGTGCGCGACCCCTCGGGCGTCGCCAGCGTCATCCTGAACTACCGCCCCATCGGCGGCGGCACGCTCGGCTACGCGCTGATGACCCGGGTCGGCGCCTCGGACATCTACGAGGCGACCATCCCGGCCAACAAGGTCACCGCCGCCGGCGTCGAGTACTGGTTCGTCGCCACCGACGGCGCGACCAACCCCAACACCTCCATGACCCCGGCCGGTGCGCCCGACGCGGACGTCTTCGACTTCCTCGTCGTCGGTGACCCCGACGCCCCCGCCATCGCCCACACCGAGCTCGCCGACGGCCAGACCGAGGGCGTGTCGGTCGCGGTCGTCGCCACCATCACCGACGCCACCGGCGTCGCCGGCGCCAACCTCTACTTCCGCCCGATGGGCGGGAGCTCCTTCGGCGCGGCGCCGATGAGCAACATCACCGGCAGCACCTGGAGCGCCCAGATCCCGGCCTTCGTCGTCGCGAGCCCGGGCGTCGAGTACTACATCGAGGCGACCGACACCTCGCCCATCGCCAACACCGGCACCGCCCCGGCCACCGCGCCGGCCGCGCTCTTCGACTTCACCGTCGGTAACGGCGACACGACCCCGCCCATCCTCGACCACACCCCGGTCACGAACGGCCAGTACGCCGGCAGCGCCGTGGCGCTCACCGCCAGCGCCGCCGACAACGAGGGCGTCGCCAGCGTGACCCTGTACTACCGCGTCACCGGCGAGACCGGCTTCAGCACGCTGCCGCTCACCGCGGGCGGCGGCCTGTCCTGGGCCGGCGCCATCCCGGCGACCGCCGTCACCCCCGCCGGCGTCGACTACTACCTCGTCGCCGCCGACGACGCCGGCAACACCGCCGCCTCCCCGGCGGACGCGCCGACCAGCATCCACCACTTCACGGTCGTCGAGGTCGACACCCAGGCGCCGAGCATCAGCCACACGCCGATCGCCAACGGCCAGGCCGAGGGCGTCGCGGTGCCCATCACCGCGACCATCAGCGACCCCTCCGGCATCGCCAGCGCCAAGCTCCTCTACCGGCCCCAGGGCTACCCGGTCTTCCTCGAGGTCGCCCTGAGCGCCTCGGGCGACACCTACACCGGCGCCATCCCGAGCTTCGTCGTGGCCCCGCCGTCGGTCGAGTACTACATCCGCGCCACGGACACCGCCGGCAACACCGGCAGCCTGCCCGCCAACGGCGCCACGGCCCCGTTCAGCTTCACCGTGACCGGCGCCGGCGGCGGCGACAGCACGCCCCCGACCCTCGTCCACGACCCGGTCACCGGGCCCGTCACCGCCGGCGACGACGTCGCCCTCGACGCCGTCGTCTTCGACGACGACAGCGGCGTCGCCACGGTCTCCGTCACCTACCGCGTCGTCGGCGACCTCTCCTGGACCACGCTCTCGCTGACCAGCGACGGCGCGCAGACCTGGAGCGGCACGCTGCCCGGCGCGGGCGTGGACGCGCCGGCCATCGAGTACTACCTCACGGCGACCGACGCGGCCGACCCGGCGAACGTCGCGACCTCGCCCGCGGCCGGCGCCGCCGACCCGTACACCTTCGACGTCATCGTCCCCGACACGACGGCGCCCGTGGTCACCCACACGCCGCCGGCCAGCATCGCCGCCGGCGCCAGCCTCGTCGTGACCGCCAACGTCACCGACGACGTGGGCGTGGCCTCGGTCACCCTCTACTGGGCCGCCGACGGCGGCGCGTTCACCAGCCTCCCGATGTCCGCCGGCGCCGGCTCCGCCTACACCGCGACCGTGCTGGGGACCGCCTACCCGAGCGAGGCCACGAGCCTCCGCTACTACGTCGCCGCCACCGACGGCGCCGGCAACGCGACGTCCTCCGGGTCGGCCGCGACGCCCTACGTGGTCGCCGTCATCCACCCCGACGTCACCGCCCCGGTCGTCACCCTGAGCACCGTCCCCGACGGGCAGCAGGCCGGCGTCGCCGTCACCGTCAGCGCCGTCATCACCGACGACACCGCCGTGACCTCGGCCACGCTCTACTACCGCAAGACCGGGACGACCTCGGCCTACACCAGCGTCGCCATGACCGCGGGCGCCAACAACGCCTACAGCGCGACCCTCGCGGCCGCCGCCGTCACCACCCCGGGCGTCAGCTACTACGTCGTCGCCTCCGACGCGGCCGGCAACAGCGGCTACGGCCCGCTGACCGCCCCGGCGACCCCGGCGTCCTTCACCGTCGCCGCCGTCGACAGCGCCGGCCCGACCCTCGCCCACACCGCCCCGGTGGGGCCGCTCGACGCCGGCGCCGGCGTCACGCTGAGCGTCAACGCCAGCGACCCGAGCGGCGTCGATGCCGTCACCCTCCACTGGCGGACCGCCGGCGAGGCGAGCTTCGCCGACCTGGCCGCGAGCGCGTCGGGCAACGACGTCTGGGCCGTCACCCTCCCGGCCGTCGCCGCGCCCGGCGTCGAGTACTGGTTCGAGGCCAGCGACGGCGCCGGGAACGACTCCACGCTCCCGGCCAACGCGCCGACCGGCCTCTACAGCGTCTCGGTCATCGTCCCCGACCTGACCGGCCCGAGCATCGCCCACGAGCCGGTCGCCAACGGCGCCGCGGTCGGGACGCCCGTCGCCATCGAGGCGACCGTCACCGACGCGTCCGGCGTCGCCACGGTCGCGCTCTTCTACCGCAAGACGGGCACCGCCAGCTTCACCGAGCTCGCCCTCAACCCGAGCGGCGGCGACGTCTGGACCGCCGTCATCCCGGGCGCCGCCGTGCAGGCGCCGGGCGTCGACTACTACCTCGCGGCGACCGACCAGGCGCCCGCCGGCAACACCGCCAGCGACCCGAGCGGCGCGCCGACGGCCGTCCACAGCTTCACCGTGGGCTCGACGCCCACCGACACGACGCCGCCGACCCTCGTCCACACGGCCGTCACCGCCAGCCAGCAGGCCGGCGCCGCCGTGGGCCTGAGCGCGACCGTGACCGACGCCTCGGGCGTCGCCGCCGTGCGCGTCCACTTCCGCGCCCAGGGCGACACGACCTGGCTCGAGGCCTCGCTCGTCGCGGGCGCCAACAACACCTGGAGCGGCGCCATCCCGGCGCTGGCCGTCGCGAGCCCGGGCGTCGAGTACTACCTCGACGCGGCCGACACCGCCGGCAACCACGCCACCAGCCCGGCCGGCGCGCCCGGCGCGTA
>SBGO01000028.1 GCA_006226565.1 Deltaproteobacteria bacterium
ACCGCGGAGGACACCGCGGCGCCACCGGCGCCGGCGGAGGATGCCGGGGCACCGGCGGTCGCGCCGCCCGCAGGGGACACGACGAGCGCCTCGCCGAGCCCGACGGCCGAGGACACGGTCGCGGAGGCGCCGGACAAGGGCTTCGACGAGTTCCGGCTCGACGGGATCTGCGTGGCGCTCTCGGGCGATGGCCGCTACCTCGCCGGGGGCGACCTCGGCGGCCGCGTCTCGCTGTGGGACACCGAGACGAAGCGCCTGCTGATCCAGGACACCCTGCCCGAGGGGAACCGCGTCGGCGCCGTCGCGTTCGCCCGCGGGACGCCGACCCTGGTCTCCGGCGCGTTCGAGGCGCCGGACGCGCCGCTCCGGGTGTGGCAGGTCAAGCCCGCCGGGTTCCGGCACACCCTCGGCGAGGAGCGTTGGCAGACGCGCCAGCTCGTGCTCGATGACGCGGGCCAGCGCGTCCTGAGCCTCGTGGACGTCGGCGGCGAGGCGGCGAAGCTCCTGCTGCTCGGAGTCGACGGTGGCGCGCCGCTCTTGTCCGTGCCCCACGACGGGATGGGGTTCGTGAGCCTGAGCGGCGACGGCAAGACGGTGGCCGCCTCGAGCACCGACGGGACGGTGCAGGTGTGGCGCGGCGAGCCGCTGGCGGAGGTCGTGACGCAGCGCTTCGAGGGCGCCGCGACGCGGCAGCGCCTGGTGCTCTCCGGCGACGGCCAGAAGCTCTGGGGCGCGGCCGACAATCAGGTGTTCCACTACGTCCTCGACCCGACGCCGGGCCTCACGAAGACGGTCGCCCTCGCCTCCTCCGAGGCGGTCATCCGCGGCCTCGAGCGGCTCACCGACGGGCGGGTGGTGGCGGTGACGCGGCCCCAGACAGGGGGCGTCCAGCTGTGGGACGCCGACGACGGCCACCTCCTCGTCGACGCCCAGGGCGGCTGCCGCTGCGAGGCCTACGCCCTGTCCGCCGACGGCAAGACCCTCGCCTGCGACTGCGTCCCCGAGGCCGTCATCCGCCTCTGGCACCTGCCCCAGGCTCCCTGACCCGTCAGTGAAAATCCCTGCTCCGGACGTTGTCGGGGCGGACCTTGACCTCGGGGACCCAGAGCTCGTCGACGACGAGGTGGACGACCCCGCGCTCGCT
Source organism: Deltaproteobacteria bacterium (assembly GCA_006226565.1). Classification (GTDB taxonomy): domain Bacteria; phylum Myxococcota_A; class UBA9042; order PHBI01; family PHBI01; genus PHBI01. Next base: position 1,145 of record SBGO01000028.1, read on the forward strand.
CTGCACCTTCCCGGTCACACCGAGGAAGGTCGTCGTCTTGGCGATGAGGGCGTACTTCTCGAAGACCTTGCGCCAGATGACGGCGTTCACGAAGCCGGTCTCGTCCTCGAGGGTCATGAAGGTCACCCCCGAGGCCGTCCCCGGGCGCTGCCGACAGATGACGACCCCCGCGTAGCGGACGCGGCGGCCGTTCGGGAGGCCCTGGACGGTCCGGGCGTCGGGCAGCCCCTGGGCGCGCAGGGACTCGCGCAGCGGCATCAGCGGGTGCCCACGGGTGGAGTGGTGGCTCGCGCGGTAGTCCCACGCGATGGTCTCGAACGGGTCGAGCGGGCGAAGCAGCGGCAGCGTCTCCTCCTCCTCGAGCGGGAGCGGCTCGCCCACGGTCTTCGCCGCCCCCTCGATGGTCCAGAGCGTCGTCCGCCGGTCGAGCCCGAAGCCGTCGAGGGCGCCCGCCTCCACGAGCAAGCGCAGCGCCCGCTGCGACAACCGGGTCGCCCGCACGAGCTCGAGGAGCGAGCCGAACTGCGCGCGCACCACCCGCTCGCCCTCGGCCTCGCTCAGCCCCTTCACGTAGCGGAGCCCCATGCGGATGGCGAAGCGCTCCCCCGCCCCGGCGAGCGGCTCGAGGGTGCAGTCCCACTGGCTGTGTAGGGCGTCGATGGGCCGGATCTCGACCTGGTGCCGCTTGGCGTCCTCGACCAGGGTCGCGACCGAGTAGAAGCCCATCGGCTGGGCGTTGAGGAGGCTGCAGGTGAACTCGGCGTGGTAGTGGCACTTCAGCCACGCCGTCGCGTAGGCGATGAGCGCGAAGCTCGCGGCGTGGCTCTCGGGGAAGCCGTACTCCCCGAAGCCCCGGATCTGGTTGAAGATCCGCTCGGCGAACTCGTGCGCGATCCCCTTCTTCTCCATGCGCGTGATGAGCCGGTGGCGGTGCTTCTCGATGGCCCCGCTGCGCCGCCACGCCGCCATGTCGCGCCGGAGCTGGTCGGCCTCGCCCGCCGTGTAGTCCGCCGCCACCACCGCGAGGCGCATCACCTGCTCCTGAAAGAGCGGCACCCCCAGGGTCTTCTTCAGGATCGGCTCGAGCGACGGGTGCGGATACTCGATCGGCTCCTCGCCGTTCCGCCGGCGCAGGTAGGGGTGCACCATGCCGCCGGTGATGGGCCCGGGGCGCACGATCGACACCTCGATCACGAGGTCGTAGAAGGTCTTGGGCAGGAGCCGTGGGAGCATCGCCATCTGGGCGCGGCTCTCGATCTGGAAGACCCCGACGGTGTCCCCGCGCGAGGCCATCTCGAAGGTCGCCACGTCCGCCGGTGGGATGGCCGCCATGTCGAGCTGGACGCCGCGGTGCTCGTCGAGCAGCCGGAAGCAGCGGTCGAGGTGCGAGAGCGCGCCGAGCCCGAGGAGGTCGACCTTGAAGAGGTCGAGCGACTCGACATCGTACTTGTCCCACTGGATGACCGTCCGCCCCTCCATCGTCGCGTTCTCGATGGGGACGAAGTCGTGGACGGGCTCGTGGCCGAGCAGGAAGCCGCCGGGGTGGATCGACAGGTGCCGCGGGAAGTCCTGGATCTCGCGGCTCAGCTCGAGGAGGTGCGCGTACCCGGGCGCCCGGAGGTCGAGCCCGATCCGGCGCAGGTTCTCCTCGTCGAGGCCGTCGAACCACGAGAGCTGCTTGGCGAAGCGGTCGAGCTCGGTCTCGGGGAGCCCCAGGGTCTTGCCGACGTCGCGGATCGCCGAGCGCCCCCGGTAGCGGATGACGTTGGAGACCATCGCGGCGTGGTCGCGGCCGTAGCGCGCGTAGACGTGCTGGATGACCTCCTCGCGCCGCTCGTGGGCGATGTCGAGGTCGATGTCCGGCGGCTCGGCGCGCTCGCGGGAGAGGAAGCGCTCGAAGAGGAGCTCGAGGCGGATCGGGTCGACCGCCGTGATGCCGAGGCAGTAGCACACCGCCGAGTTCGCCGCGGAGCCGCGTCCCTGGCACAGGATCCCGTGCTCGCGGCAGTAGCGGACGATCTCCCACATCGTCAGGAAGTAGCCGCCGTAGTCGAGCTCCTCGATGAGCCCGAGCTCGGTCTCGAGCTGCGCGGTGACGTTCTCGGGGATGTCGGCGCCGTAGCGCGTGTGCGCCCCCTCGTGGGTGAGCTGGCGCAGCCACTCCGCCTCGGTGGTGCCGTCGGGGAGGCGCTCGCTCGGGTAGCGGTAGCGCAGCTCGGCGAGCGAGAAGGTGCAGCGCCCGGCGACCTCGAGGGTGCGCGCGACCGCCTCGGGGTCGTCCTCGAAGAGCTGCGAGAACGCCGCCGGCGCCTTGAGGTCGTGCTCGGCGTTGGGCCGCAGGAGCCGCCCGGCGCCGGACAGCGTCGTGCCGTGGCGGATGCAGGTCAGGACGTCCTGGAGCGGCCGCCGCGCCGGGCCGTGGTAGAGGACCTCGGTCGCCGCGGCCACCGGGAGGCCGTAGCGCTCCGCGCGCCGCCGGAGCCGCGCCTCCGCGGCGATCTCGAGATCCTCGCGGTGGCGCGCGACGAGCGCGTAGAGGCGATCCCCGAAGGCCTCGCGGAGATCCTCGACCAACGCCGGGTCGGGCTCGTCGACGGCGGTGAGCAGGCTCTCGGGGCCGCCCCAGAGCGCCACGAGGTCGTCGCAGTCCTCGATCACCTCCTCCCAGTGGACGACGCTCGCGCCCTTCTCCGAGCGCCGCCGACCGCGGGTGATGAGCCGCGTGAGCTGCCCGTAGCCGCGCCGCCCCTGGGCGATGAGCACGATCCGCGAGCCGTCGCCGAGGGTCATCTCGGCGCCGATGAGGAGCTTCACGCCGAGCTCGCGCGCCTTCGTGTGCGCCCGCACGATGCCGTAGACGCCGTCGCGATCGGTCAGCGCCAGCGCCGTCACCCCGCGCGCGTGCGCCGCCTCGACGAGCTCGTCGGGGTGGCTCGCCCCCTCGAGGAACGAGTAGTTGCTCTTGCACCACAGCGCGGCGTAGCTCAATCCACCCTCCCCTGCTCGTACCAGCGGCGGCGGCGCCGGTCGTAGAAGACCCACAGGACGTCTCCCCG
>SBGO01000331.1 GCA_006226565.1 Deltaproteobacteria bacterium
CGACGTGATGACGACCGGCGCGACCGTGCGCGAGGTGGCGCGGGTGCTCCGGCGCGGCGGCGCGCCGGCGTGCGAGGTGGTCGTGCTCGCGCGCGCTCCGCGCGACTGACCTGCTACGGATGCAGCGGCCCGTCGGCGGGCGGCGGCAGCACGGGCTGTGCGGTGTCCGGCGCCTCGGCCTGGGTCCACTCGATGGCGTTGAGGTGCTCCTGCACGTCGGGCTCGTCGAGGAACTCCCACAGCGCCTCGTTGCCGAGCAGCGAGACGAAGTCCTTGTGGGCGAGGGCCCCGAGGACCTGCGGCGTGAGCAGCGTCTGCGCCTTCGGGTTCGCCATGATCGCCTGCACGTGCGGATCCGCGGCGAGCTCCTGCTGGCTCCGCGTGGTCAGCAGCCACGCGAGCTTCGCCAGCGCCTTGCCGCGCGGGAAGTCGTCGCTGTCGAGGAAGTTGTTCTGCATCACCCAGCGGCCGGCGATGCTGTCGCCGAAGGGGATGGGGACCTTCCCGGTCATCCGGTGGGCCATGATCAGGCCGACGATGGCGATGTAGGCGATGAGCGCGCCCTTGGCGCCGCCGAGGAGGATGCCCAGGACCTTGTCGGCCTGGCCGAGCCCCTCGGAGAAGCTCAGGAGGTCCTTGGTGACCTTCTTCAGGAGCACGGCCCCGATGATCGTGACGATGAAGAAGATGGCGAAGAAGCCGATGGTCTCGGCGAGCGCCGGCGGCAGCTTGTCCGGCCCGGTGATCGGGTCGGCGATGAGCCCACCGAGCCCCTTGGCCACGAAGTAGGCGAGCATCACCACGGCGAGCTGACCGAGCTGGTACAGGAACCCCTGGCGCCACCCGCGATAGAGCGACCACACGAGGAACAGCAGGACGAGGAAGTCGATCGCGACGCCCATGACCTCTCCGGGGGACAAACGACGAGGGCAGCACCCAGAAGAGGATGCTGCCCTCGGAAGCTAACGCACTGAGGCGACCTGTGCCATCGAGGCGGCGCCGGGCGGCTAGAAGTGGAACTTCACGTCCGCGCCGTAGACGAAGCTCGAGACGAAGCTCGTGTCGCCCGAGTAGTAGTAGGCGCCGTTGTAGTCGTAGTAGTCGCGCTCGACGTAGGCGCCCCGGTAGAGGAGCTTGCCGCCGATCGACACGCCGCGGGTCAGGTAGAAGTCGATGCCGCCGCCGAGCTGGAATCCCGGACCCGAGTAGGTGTTGTCGGAGCTGTCGTAGCTCAGCACGTAGGCGCCGAGGCCGGCCTGGAGGTACGGCTGGAGGCGCTGGTTCCAGTCGTTGAGGAAGAAGCGCCCGTCGATGGTGACCGACGTGAGGTTCGCGGTCTCGAGCCCCGACAGCGAGTCATGGAAGCTCGTGGAGAGGCCGAGGTCGAGCGAGAACGTCGAGCCGAGGCGCCAGCCGAAGTCCAGCGAGAAGCCGCCGCCGGTGTCGAAGTTGCTGTTCGACGTCGCCTCCGAGTCGTCGAGGATCGACGCGCCGTGGATGCCGATGCCGAAGTGCATCAGCGGGCGGTACGGGCGCTCGACGGCGCGGCGCGGAGCCGGGACGTAGCGGGGCGGGGTGTAGACGCGGCGCGGGGGCGGCCGGCGCGGGTAGTACTGGCGGCGCGGCGGGTATTTCATCGCGAGGACGGTGTCCACCGCAGCGTCGTCAGCCGAGTCCGCAGCAGCGCTGGCGGTCGGGGCGGGGGACGCGGCGAGCGCCGATCCGGCCGGCACGCTGGCGGCGATGGCGAAGAGGCCCACGAGGGCCGAGCAAAGGACGGTGCGTTTCATCGCTGCTCCCTATCGTCGCTGCAAGGGGACTCGAGCGTCCCGGCGGTCATGGACGAGCCTCGGCGAGAGGTATTCACTTCGATTCGTCCGTCGCGTAGGTCCCCGGCGGCGCGACCGCCGTGCCGGCGAGGAGGTCGATCTCGAGCCCCTCGGCGGCGACCAGCGACCCCGGCCGCGCGCGCGCGACGTCGCGCGCGACCCCGTCCATGAAGCGGTCGTCATGGTTCGGTGCGTGATGCGTCAGCACGACGCGCCCGACCTGCGCCGCGTCGGCCAGCCGCAGCGCGGCCTGCCAGGTGCTGTGCCCCCAGCCGCGGTGCGGCTCGTAGTCGTGGCCCTCGACGAACATCGCGTCGTAGCTGACCCAGTCGGCGCCCTGGCAGAGCGCCAGCAGCTCGGCGTCGGTCGCGTCGTCGTGCTCGAGGTCCGAGGCGTGCACGAAGGCGCGGCCCCGGTGCTCGATGCGGAAGGCGAGCGCCCCGCCCGGGTGCTGGATGCGGCAGCTCTTGACCGTCGCGTCGCCGACCTGGAAGGGGACGCCGGCCTCGACCGCGCGGATGTCGATCTGCGCCGGGAGGTTGTCGTACTCGACCGGGAAGAGGGGGAACGACGTGACCGCGTGGAGCCCCTCGAGGGAGGCGACGTGGTCGTCGGCGTTGGCGTACACGGTCAGCCGCGTCTGCGGGTCGTAGAGCGGCGCGAAGAACGGGAAGCCGATGACGTGGTCGCTGTGGAAGTGGCTGAAGAGCACCGTGGCGACGTGGTCCCGGGCGACTCCCGAGCGCACGAGCGCGTCGCCGAGCAGGCGCGCGCCGGTCCCCATGTCGATGATCAGGCGCGCGTCGTCGCAGACGATCTCGACGCAGGTGGTGTTGCCGCCGTAGCGCACGGTGTCCCGCCCCGGCGTCGCGATCGAGCCGCGCACCCCCCAGTAGCGGACCAGGAACCGCGCCTGGTCGCCGTTGGGCTCGCGCTTCTGGGCGTTGTGGACGATCATGCGGTGGGGTTTCTCTCAGCGGTCGAGGAGCGGCCATGATTCAGCGCGCGCTCACAACCTTCATTGTCTGCCTCGCCGCCGCCGGTTCGTGCAAGGCTGAACCCGCCACGAAGTCGGACGCGCCCATCACGACCTCCGCGCCGGCCGGTCCCGCGTGGCGTCCGGGGTACGTGCGGCCGCCGGTCATCGACGTCCACACCCACATCATGCGCGACGGCTTCGATCGCATGGATCGCGCGATGGACGAAAACGGCCTCGCGCGCGCGGTGAACCTGTCGGGGCCGACCCTCGGGCGCGGCGCGAAGGACGAGCCGGCGCTCCTGGCCAAGCACCCGCGCGTCATCGACTTCTTCAACCTCGAGTGGCGACTCCGGAAGCGCGAGGACTTCGGCGAGATCATGGCCCGGGGCCTCGAGATCGCGGTGAAGGAGTACGGCTATAAGGGGCTCAAGATCCCCAAGATCCTGGGGCTCTACGCCGACGGGCCCGACGGCGAGCGCGTCCCCGTCGACTGGCCCGAGCTCGACCCGGTCTGGGCCAAGGCGGGTGAGCTCGGCGTCCCGGTCGCGATCCACACCGGCGACCCGAAGGCCTTCTGGCTCCCGGTCACCCCCGAGAACGAGCGCTACGAGGAGCTCTCCGTCCACCCCGCCTGGTCCTTCGCCGAGGGCTACCCCCCGCGGGAGCAGCTGCTCGCCGAGCGGGACCGGATGATCGCCAAGCACCCCGAGACGACCTTCATCTGCGTGCACTTCGGCAACAACCCCGAGGATCTCGACGCCGTCGAGGCCCTCCTGAAGCAGCACCCGAACGTGGTCATCGACGTCGCCGCGCGGCTCGGCGAGATCGGCCGCCACCCGGCCGAGAAGGTGCGCGACTTCTTCATCCGCTACCACGACCGGATCCTCTTCGGGACCGACCTCGGCATCGGCGCCAAGGGCCTGATGCTGGGCTCGACCGGCGCCGACGAGCCGACCTGGGAGGACCTGAAGAAGTTCTACGACGCGCACTGGCGCTTCTTCGAGGGCAAGGAGCGCGGCATCGCGCACCCGACGCCCATCCAGGGACGCTGGACCATCGACGCCATCGACCTGCCGGACGAGGTCCTGAAGGACCTCTACTACCGCAACGCCGTGCGTCTCCTGCACCTCCCGGACCCGACGGTGCCGCCGGCGCCCGCGGAGCCCGGCCCCGGCGCGCTCGCTCCCTGAGCGCGCCGGAAGGCCGGCTTCCCTCACGGACCCGACTCGCCCACGCGGCGCTCGCCCGCGAGCTCGAGAGACTCGCTGACAGCCGCGCGGCGGTTGGCGTCCCAGGTCCACGTCTGGTCGTCGACGAGCCGCTCGAAGCCCTCGATCACGCGCGCGTCGCGGCGGTCGGTGAGCGTCGCCTTGCGCCGCGCGGCCGCGAGG
>SBGO01000185.1 GCA_006226565.1 Deltaproteobacteria bacterium
GGTCGCCCAGGCGTCGGCGTCGCTCGCGTTCACCGCGAGGGTGTTGGCGACGCGCGCCACCTGGCGGCGGCCGTCGCCGTCGACCTCGGGGACGCCGGCCGCCTCGAGCCGCCCGTGGCCGCACGCCGTCGCGAGCAGCGCGGTCGCGAGCAACACGGACGCGAGCAGGGCGTTTGAGGACTGGCGCGCCGCGTCGAGCTTCATCGCATCACGCTAAGCGCGCGCCCGGAGACGCACAAGGGAGCCACGCGACGCCGGCTCCGCGACCGGCACCGCGAGCGGGTGCGCGGCGTCACGGGGGTTCGCCCCCCGCGACGCCGCGCGGCCACTACTTCAGCAGCTTCGCGGCGTGCGGGGCGAAGTACGTCAGGATCATGTCGGCGCCCGCGCGCTTGATCCCGACGAGGGACTCAAGCGCCGTGCGGTCGAGATCCAGCCAGCCGCGCTCGGCCGCCGCGTGGATCATCGCGTACTCACCCGACACCTGGTAGGCGGCCACGGGCAGGTCGGTCTGCTCCCGGACGGCGCGCACGATGTCGAGGTACGGCCCCGCGGGCTTGACCATGACGATGTCCGCGCCCTCCTCCTCGTCGAGGAGCGCCTCGCGCAGACCCTCGTTGGCGTTGGCCGGGTCCATCTGGTAGCTGCGGCGGTCGCCGAAGGCCGGCGCGCTGTCCGCGGCGTCGCGGAAGGGGCCGTAGAAGGCCGACGCGTACTTGGCCGAGTAGGCCATGATCGCGATGTCCTCGAAGCCCTCTTCGTCGAGCTGCTCGCGGATGAAGCCGACGCGCCCGTCCATCATGTCGGACGGCGCCACCACGTGAGCGCCCGCGCGCGCGTGGGTCAGGGCCTCGCGGGCCAGCAGCTCGAGGGTCGGGTCGTTGAGGACCTCGCCCTTCTCGACGATGCCGCAGTGGCCGTGGTCGGTGTACTCGCACATGCAGACGTCGGTCATGATGACCATCTCCGGCACCGCCTTGGCGATGGCGCGGATGGTCTCGGGGACCGGGCCGTCCTTCTTGAAGGCGTGCGAGCCGGTCGCGTCCTTCGCCTCCGGGATCCCGAAGAGGATGACCGCCTTCACGCCGAGGTCCCAGGCCTTGCTCGCCTCCTCGGCCGCCAGGTCGGCGGACCAGCGATACTGGCCGGGCATCGACGAGATCGGCTGCTTCACGCCGCGCCCGGGCACGACGAAGAGCGGCCAGATGAAGTCGGCCGGAGTGAGAATGGTCTCGCGCACCAGGGCCCGGAGGGCCTCGGTCTTGCGCAAACGGCGGGGTCGTGATTCTGGGAAGGCCATGGGGCGGTGCTAGCCGAGCGGGGGGGCCGCGTCAATCGTGGTGTTGGCAATCCCGGCGCCATCGGCCATCATCCAAGCCGTCTCCGCCGGCCCGCGCTGGCGCCTTGCACCACAGGCCGGATGGATCCACCGCTCATCCTGATCATCGTGCTGACCTTCGCGTTCGCGGCCACGCACCTCGAGCGCGCGGCCCTCGGCGGGCGCACGAACCTGTTCGCGAGCCTCGAGTACGTCCTCATCGGCGTCCTCGTCGGCCCGCTCGGGCTCTCCTTCCTCGACGCCGAGCGCCTCGACAGCCTCGAGCCCCTGCTCGCCGTCGTGACCGGCTTCGTGGGCTTCCTGGTCGGCCTCTCCCTCGACTTCCGGCGCCTCCGCGACCGCCCGGCCGGGACCCTGACCTTCGGGCTCGTCATCGGCGTCGTCTGCGCCACCCTGGTCGGCGGCCTGGCCTGGGTCGCCCTCACCTACCTGCCCGACGACGCGCTGGCGGAGCTGCCGACCGGCGCGGTCGTCCTGGCCGCGGCCACCCTCGGCCTCGGCGCCATCATCACCGCCGTCGAGTCCCTCGAGAGCGGCATCCTCGCCGCCCACGCCGACGGCCCGGTGAGCCGCCTCCTGCCCACCGCCGCCCAGACCCTGCGGGTGGTCGCCATCATCGGCTTCGGCCTCGCCCTCGCCAGCGACCGCTCCCCCGGCGAGGTCGGCGCCCTCCCCGTCGTCTGGGACCTCATCGCCATCGGCGCCGGCCTCGGCCTCGCCGTCATCTTCCACGTCTTCGTCGGCAACGAGCAGGACGCCAACAAGCTCTTCGTCGCCACCATCGGCGTCGTGGCCCTCGCCAGCGGCGTCGCCCACGCCCTCCACTTCTCGCCGCTCTTCGTCAACCTCGTCGTCGGCGCCACCATCGCCAACGTCTCCCGCGCCGCGCCGGCCCTCCTCCGCGCCGACACGCGCCTGCGCCGCCCGCTCTTCGTGGTGCTGCTGCTGCTCGCCGGCGCCGGCTGGAGCCCGCTCCCCGGGCTCCTCTGGGTCGTCCCCATCGGCTACCTCCTCGTCCGCGCCATCGCCCTCCGCCTCGGCGCGCAGGCGGCCGTCGCCCTCACCGCCGCCGACATCGACGCCGACACGCCGCACCTCGGCGACGCGCTCCTCGGCCAGGGCGCGCTGGCCGCCGCCGTCGCCGTCAACTTCGCGATGGTCTCCGACCACGGCACGCTGACCGCGGTCGTCGTCACGACGCTCCTCGTCGGCGCCGCCCTCAACGACATCTGGTACGCGCCGGCGCTCCGCGGCGTGCTCCAGACGGCCGGCGAGTCGGGCCGCCGCGAGGGGGACCGCCCCACGCCGCACCCGAACGGCGGCGGCGCCGAAGCTCCCCCGAGCCCCGGCGCGGAGGCCCCCGACGCCCCTCCGGCGGCCCCATGACCGGCGCGCTGCAGAAGGTCTTCCGCCAGCGGGCGGTGAAGGGGCTCCTCGTCCTGAGCCTGCTCATCGCGGCCATGGTCGCGATGCTGGCGCTCCGCGCGAACGTCGGCGTGTCCGCCGGCGTCACCTTCGCGGCCATCGGCTTCGTGGTGCTCGCGGCCTACGCCATGGCCGAGCTCGCCTCGACCGTGGGGCTGCCGCGCGTCACCGGCTACATCCTCGCCGGCATCGGCCTCGGCCCGTCGGCGGCCGAGCTGATGGGCATCGCCGAGCCGCTCATCCCGCGCTCGGTCGTGGTCGACATGCGGGTCTTCAACGAGCTCGCCCTGGCGCTCATCGCGCTCGAGGCCGGCCTCGAGCTCGACCTCGGCGCCATCCGCCGCTTCAAGCGCACCCTCGCCTCGATCATCCTCTTCAAGATGCCGCTCTCGTGGCTGGTCGTCGGCGGCGCCTTCGTGCTGCTGGCGGCGACGGTCTTCCCGATGCCGTCGAGCGGCGCCCTCACCGACCTCGTCGCCATCGGCCTCGTGCTCGGCGCGCTCTCCGTCGGCACCTCGCCGGCCGTCAGCATCGCGGTCATCTCGGAGTCCGGCGTCAAGGGCAAGATCTCCGACCTCGTCCTGTCCTTCGCGGTCTTCAAGGACGTGGTGATGGTCGTGATGCTGGCCATCGGCCTCGCCGTCGCCCGCATCCTCGTGACCGACGGCGCCTCCTTCGACGGCGCCATCGTCGCCGACCTCGGCGCGCGCATCCTCTTGAGCGTGGTGGTCGGCGTCCTGCTCGGCCTGGCCCTCATCGCCTGGATGCGCTGGGTCCGCTGGGAGCTGATCCTGATCCTGCTGGTCATCGCCTACGGCATCAACCCCGTGGAGCACTGGATCGACCACAGCTTCCACGTCCACATCAAGCCGCTGCTCGTCTTCATCACCGCCGGCTTCACGGTCGCCAACTTCTCCCGCTACGGCCACGACCTCCACAAGCCGCTCGGGATGCTGTCGCTGCCGGTCTTCGTCATCTTCTTCACCACCGCCGGCGCCGGGCTCGAGCTGACGACGATGCTGGCCGTCCTGCCGCTCGCCGCCTCGCTCTTCGTGGCCCGCTCCGGGATGATGTACCTGGCGACCCGCCTCGGCGGCCGCCTCGCCCGCGAGCCGCGCGCCTTCACCGACGTCCTGTGGCTCGGCTTCATCAGCCAGGCCGGCGTGGCCCTGGTGCTGCTCGGCATCGCCGTCACCGAGCTCGCCCCCGACGCGCCGGTCCTCGCGAAGGACCTCGAGCAGGTCGCCTTCGCGCTCATCGCGCTGAACCTCCTCATCGGCCCGGTCCTGCTCCGCGTCGCCCTCAAGAAGGGCGCCCCCGAGACCGCCGACGCGCCGAACGCCGCCGCCGGCGCCGCCACGGCCGCGGGCCCCGAGATCGTCCCCCTCCACGCCGCGGTCCCGCGGGTGGCGGCCCC
>SBGO01000478.1 GCA_006226565.1 Deltaproteobacteria bacterium
GAAGGTGCTCGGGAGCGGCTTCGCCGACGCCGACGCGGTGCCGACCGGCGACTACTGGCTCCCGAGCGGGGTCGCCTTCGCCCTCGCCGGCGAGGCGCGCGCGGACGACGCGCGGATGCTCGAGCTCCTCGAGCCCTTCCGGCCCCATCGGCGGCGCGTCCTGGCGCTGCTCGCCCGGGCCGGGGTGAAGCCCCCGAAGTTCGGCCCGAAGCGCGCGCGGCGGACCCGCTTCTAGCAACCGCGAGCAGCGCCCGCCGCCCAGCGTCCCGATGCGGGCCCGACCCGGCCCGAGGATGGCGCCATTTCGCCGGCCGGGTAGACTGCCCCCATGAGCACACCGACCGATCCAGCCGCCTCCGAGATCCTCCCCTTGCCGCCGTTCGCCGAGGCCCTCGCGGACGCCATCGCCGCCGTCGCCCCGGCGGTCGTCGCCGTCGAGGCGGGGAGCCGCACGACGAGCGGGCTCGTCTGGTCCGCCGCGGATGGCCACGTCCTGACGACGACGCGCCTCCTCCAGGGCCACCAGGGCGAGGTGCGGGTCCACTTCCACGGCGGCGAGGTCCGCGCGGCCGCGCTCGTCGGCTACGACGACGCCACCGAGCTCGCGCTCCTGCGCGTCGACGGCTGCCCTGCGAGCGCGCTGCGGCCGGCCGGCGCCGACCTGCTCCGGGTCGGGCACCTCGTGACCCCGGTCGCACGGAACCTCCACGGCGTGCGGGCCGCCTTCGGGATGGTCGCCGAGCTGGGCGGCGCCTGGGTGACGCCCAAAGGCGGCGCCGTCGACGCCTGGGTCGACGTCGACGGGCGGCTCCCCCAGGGGTTCTCGGGCGGCCCGCTGGTCGATCTCGCCGGCAACGTCGTCGGCGTCTGCACCCGCGGCATCAAGCCCGAGGGCGCGGTGATCCCCGTCGCGACGGTCGCGCGCATCGCCGCGCAGCTCGCCCGGAGCGGCGCGATGCGGCGCGGCTTCCTCGGGCTGGGCGTGCAGACCGTGCAGCTCCCCGACCCGGTCGCCGAGGCGGCCGGCCAGGCCGAGGGGCTGCTCGTGACGCGAGTCGGCGAACGGGGCGCCGGGGCGCGCGCCGGGCTCATGGCCGGCGACACCCTGGTCGCCGTCGCGGGGCGCGCGGTCGGCCGGATGGCGGACCTGTTGGCCGCGCTCGACGGAACCGCCGGCGACGAGGTGAGCCTCCGCTACGTGCGCGCCGGCGCGCTGGCCGACGCGAGCGCCGTCGCAGACCCGCGCCCCGAGCCGAGCGGCGTGCGCCACGAGCACCTCGACCACGGCCACCACGGTCACCACGGTCACCACGGCGGCTGCGACCACGGTTCCCACGGCGGCCGCGACCACGGCCACCACCACGGTCCCCACGGGCACGGCCCCGACCATGGCCACGGGCACGACCATGGCCACCCCCACGGCCACGGGCACGATCACGGGCACGACCATGGCCACCACCACGGCCACCACCACGGCCACGGGCACGGCCACCACCATGGGCACGGGCACGACCACCACCACCGGCCCCCCCACGGCCACGGGCATGGCTGCGGCCCCGGGAGCCACCACCGGGACTAGCGGTTCGCGTCCCTGCCGTCCGGCTGGCGTTCCTCCCGCCCGAGTGTCCCGGACAGGGCACGGTCCGGGACACCGGCACGTCCCACGGGACACTCCTCCCGCCATAACCCACTGATTCCACGTCATCTTCGCGTGGCACGCTTCTTGGAGTCTCGGGGCCCTGCCGGCGCGCCAGCGTCCGCCGGCGTGACCCTGGAGCAGGAGGCGAGGGATGGGTATGCGTGGATTCGGAGCGATGATCGGCGTCCTCGGGTGCGTGGGGCTCGTCTCGGCCTGTGACCCGGTGGCCTACGACGAGGGTACGGTCGACGAAGCGGCCGCATCGGCGGGCGACACCCTGCCCGGGGCCGACGGGACCCTTCCCGGCTGCCCGCCGCCGCCGGGGACGCTGCCCCCGCCCGGCTGCCCGCTGCCGCCCGCGCTCGACGACCCGACCACGGCGGACGAAACCTCGGCCACGAGTGTCTGCCCCCAGGCCGACGACTTCGCCCTGACGGGGGCCCCCGCGGGCGCCGCGTACCCGGCCCCGACGCTGTCCGCGTCCTGCACCGAGGCCGAGGTCGTGGTCACCTCGAACGGCATCCCCGACTTCACCTTCACCCAGGTGACGCCCAACGCGCTCACGGCGCAGACCCACGTCTGGCGCTTCCCACGCGACCCTGCGCCCGCCGCCGCCCCGGCGGCCGTCCCCCTCGGCGGCCCGGCGGCCATCGCGGTCAACGGCCTCCCGATCTTCGGCCCGACCGAGGCCCCCCAGGACGGCTACCGCGACCCGGTGCTCGACGAGCTCCTCGACTACTGCGGCGGCCACACGGCGCCGGGCGGCGTCTACCACTTCCACGCGCGCCCCGACTGCCTCCTCGAAGGCCTCGACGGCGTCCCCTACGTGGTCCTCGGCTACGCCTTCGACGGCTACCCCATCCTGTCCCCCTGGGTGTGCGACGACCCCGCCTGCGTCTCCGTCCGCGAGGTCCAGAGCGGCTGGGCCCAGGTCGAGGCGGTCTACGGCGCGAGCATCACCAACGCCTGGAGCGCCCACGCCTACGTCCCGGGCACGAGCGAGCTCGACGAATGCAACGGGATGACCCTCGGCGACGGGCGCTACGCCTACTTCGCGACCGACACCTTCCCCTACCTCCTCGGCTGCTACCGCGGGACCCCGACCGCGAACGGCCTCGCCGGCGGCGGCCTCGGCGGGCCAGGCGCCACGCCGGGTGGCGGCTTCCCGGCCGGCGCGGAGGAGTAGCGTGATGCTCCGACGTCCCGCGCAACGCCTCGCCGCGCTGACCGGCGCGCTCGTCCTCGTCACCGGCTGCCCGACCGACGGGCAGGACGACGTCCTGACGGTCCAGGATGGCGCCCCGAAGGCTACCTCCTGACCGCCGCCCACTACACGGTCGACTGGGAGTGGGGCTCGGCCCTCCCGGCCGAGGGCGGCGAGGGCTTCCAGCTCACCACCGACCTCGGCTACGCCCTCCACGTCACGCGAGGCTGGCTCGTGTCGTACTCGGCCTCCCTGGCCGAGTGCGCGCCGGGCGCCGAAACCGCCGCCCTCGACGGGCCCGCCCCGCGCGGCCTCCTCGCCGGGCTCGTCGGCGCCAGCCCGGCGAGGGCCGGCCACGGAGGGCTCATCGACCCGTCCATCACCGACACCCCCCGGGTCGAGGCGCTCGCCGTCCCCGGGCTCACCGACCTCGGCACCGTCACCTTCCCGGAGACCGACTACTGCCGCCTCCACTGGGTCGCGGGGGCGGCCAGCGATCACACCGCGGGCCTTCCGGACGAGGTGGACCTCCTCGGCACCACGCTCTGGCTCGAGGGGACCTGGACGGCCCCGGGGACCGCCGACGCGATCCCCTTCGTCTGGTCGAGCCCCATCGCGAACGGGCTCCTGACGGAGCTCGCCGACGACCTCGTCGCGCCCCCGATCGCGGGCAGCTCCACCGCGGAGATCCGCATCGTCCGCGAGCTCGATCGCTGGTTCGACGGGATCGACTTCGCCGCGCTGTCGGAGGATGATATCGGTCGCGCGCTGATGATCGGGCTCGCGACGAGCACGGTCGTCGAGGTGCGGCTGATCGGAGGCGACGGCGGTTGAAGCGAGAGGGGGCGATGTCGGGACGGTGGTCGCGGGCCTTGCTCGCCATCACCGGGATCACCGCGGCCGGGCTCCTGCTGGCCGCCGCGCTGACGAGCCACGCGGGGGTCGAGGCCGCCTCGGAGCTGGTCCTGCGCGGACAGGTCGCCACCATCGTCGACGCCGTCCGGGTCCGGATCCACGGCGCTCGCTCCCGCGGAGAGGACGCCAGCAACGAGGACCTCGACGCCGTCGTCCACGGCTTCGACGGCGCGGGGCTGCGCTACGTCAGCCTCATCGGCCCCCAGGGCGAGCAGATCGCCCACTCCGGGACGCCCGTGGGAGGACCTCCCGACGTGGCGCTCGACGCCGCGCAGCCCTTCGGCCGCTGGACGACCGTGGGCGAGCGGGTCCGGGCCGTCATCCCGTTCGGGGGGCCGCCCGGAGCCGGGCCCGGGCATCCGCCGCGGGGTCCGCTCCCCATCGGCCCGGGCGCGCCGCTCCCGCACCCGACTCCCCCC
>SBGO01000329.1 GCA_006226565.1 Deltaproteobacteria bacterium
GCTACCGCTGATGGCGCCGACCGGGAAGGCGACCATCGTGCCGGCGACCAGGCCGCAGGCCGCCGCGAAGAGCGCCGAGAAGCCGATCCCGCGGCGCCCGGGCGCGCCGCTCGCGTCGGCGAAGACGGGCCACGTGACGGCCCCGAGGATCCCGCCGACGAGCAGCACGAAGACCCAGGTGTGGAGCCGCACGTCGCCGATGCCGCTGTAGGCCGCGCCGAAGCCCGCCGCGGGGCCGCCGACGAGGCCGAGCGCGGCGCCCTCGAAGACCTCGCCCACGCGGCGTCGGGGGCGGGCGTCCACGGTCAGAGCTCTCCCCGGTCCCGCAGCTCCGTCAGGAGCGCGTTCGCGCCCGCCGCCATGGCGGTGAAGTTGGGCTTCATGAAGCTGACGATGATCTTCTCGATCGTCGGCGCCATGCGCTTGCCCAGAAACGCCGGCACCGCGGGGATCTTGTCGCCGAAGACGGTGAAGTCCCCCTCGACCTTGAGGAGCGCGCTCGTCTCGGGCGCCTCCGGATCCACGAGGAAGGAGTTCACGCCCGAGCACGACGAGAAGCGCGAGTGCTTGTTCTCGATGTACCAGTCGCAGGTGCCGGTGGTGAGGTCCCAGATCGAGTAGTCGATCCAGCCGAGCGAGTCCTTCGACAGAAAGGGCCGGATGACGGCGGGGGACGACTTGGCGGTCCCCTGCCAGGCGCGGATGGTCTTCACGCGGCCGTCCGGCTGCTCCTCGATGAGTTGCGTCTCGATGCCACTGATATTGGGCATGTACGCGACGAGGTCGTCCATCCGCTTGATCAGCGTCCGGACGACCACGCCAGCTGGAAAGGCGACCTTGGAGGTGGCGTCGAACCTCATGTGGCGACGATGTTCACGAGCTTTCCGGGCACCACGATCACCCGGCGAACGGTCTTGCCAGCGATGAGCTCCTGGATGCGGTCGAAGGCCAGCGCCTGCGCCTCGAGGTCCTGCTTGCTCGCGTCCGCGGGGGCGCTGAAGCGGTGGCGGACCTTGCCGTTGACCTGGATGACGACCTCGACCTGGTCGTCGACGCAGAGCGCCTCGTCGTAGGCCGGCCAGTCGGCGTGGTTGGCCGACGGGGCGTGGCCGAGCTTGGCCCAGAGCTCCTCGGCGATGTGCGGCGCGAAGGGGTTGAGGCAGAGGATCAGCGCCTCGTACGCCGCGCGCGGGAGCGCCTCGGCCTTCGACAGGGCGTTCGTCAGCACCATCAGCGCGCTGATGGCCGTGTTGAAGCGGAGCCCCTCGATGTCCTCGCCGACCTTCTTGATGGTGCGGTGCGCCTCGCGCGCCACGGCGTCCTCGCCCCAGCCGTCGACGAGCGGCTTCTGGCCGAGCTTCCAGACCTTGTCGAGGAAGCGCGAGATGCCGACGATGTTCTCGGTCTGCCAGGGCTTCACGGCCTCGAGCGGGCCCATGAACATCTCGTAGAGGCGCATCGCGTCGGCGCCGAAGTCCTTCACGATGTCGTCGGGGTTGACGACGTTGCCGCGCGACTTCGACATCTTCTGGTTGTCGGCGCCGAGGATCATCCCCTGGTTGACGAGCTTCTGGAACGGCTCCGGGGTCGAGACGACGCCGATGTCGTACAGCACCTTGTGCCAGAAGCGCGCGTAGAGGAGGTGCAGCACGGCGTGCTCGGCGCCGCCGACGTAGAGATCGACCGGCAGCCAGTAGTCGGCCTTCGCCTTGTCGCACGGCGCCTGGTCGTTCATCGGGTCGATGTAGCGCAGGTAGTACCAGCACGAGCCCGCCCACTGCGGCATCGTGTTGGTCTCGCGCTGCGCCGGCGCGCCGGTCGCCGGGTCGATGGTCTGGACCCAGTCCTCGATGGTCGCGAGCGGGCTCTCGCCGGTGCCGGAGAGCGTGTAGGTCTCGACCTCCGGCAGGGTCAGCGGCAGCGCGTCGTAGGGGACCGCCTTGATGCCGTCCTGGGTGTGGAGGATCGGGATCGGCTCGCCCCAGTAGCGCTGGCGCGAGAAGAGCCAGTCGCGGAGGCGGTAGTTGACGGCCTTCTTGCCGAGGCCGCGCTCCTCGAGCCACGCGGTGATGCGGGCCTTGAAGGTCGGCGTGTCGAGGCCATCGTACTCGCCGGAGTTCACGGCGCGCCCGTCCTCGACGTAGGCCTCGCTCGAGACGTCCGGGGCCGTCCCGTCGGGCAGCGACAGGACGGGGATGATCGGCAGGTCGAACGCCTTGGCGAACTCGTGGTCGCGGGTGTCGTGGGCCGGGACCGCCATGATGGCGCCGGTGCCGTACGAGATGAGGACGTAGTCGGCGACCCAGATCGGGATCTCGGCGCCGTTGACCGGGTTCACCGCGTAGGCGCCGGTGAAGACGCCGGTCTTCTCCTTGGCCAGGTCGGTGCGGTCGAGGTCGCTCTTGAGCGAGGCCGCCGTGCGGTAGGCGTCGACCGCGTCCTTCTGGGCGGCGGTGGTGAGGTCGTCGACGAGCGGGTGCTCGGGGGCGAGCACCATGTAGGTGGCGCCGAAGAGGGTGTCGGGCCGGGTCGTGTAGACGCGGAGCTTCTCGCCGTTTCCGGCGACGGCGAAGTCGACCTCGGCGCCCTCGCTCTTGCCGATCCAGTGGCGCTGCATGGCCTTGATCGACTCGGGCCAGTCGACGAGCTCGAGGTCCTCGAGGAGGCGCTCGGCGTAGGCCGTGATCTTCAGCATCCACTGGCGCATCGGCTTGCGGATGACCGGGTGGCCGCCGCGCTCGCTGAGGCCGTCCTTGACCTCCTCGTTGGCGAGCACCGTGCCGAGCGCCGGGCACCAGTTCACGGGCACCTCGGCCTGGTAGGCGAGGCCGCGCTCGTGGAGCTGGAGGAAGATCCACTGCGTCCACTTGAAGTAGTGGGGATCGGTGGTGTTGACCTCGCGGTCCCAGTCGTAGGCGAGGCCGAGGCGCTGGATCTGGCGCTTGAAGGTCGCGACGTTCCGCGCCGTCGTCACCGCCGGATGGGTGCCGGTCTCGAGGGCGTGCTGCTCGGCCGGCAGGCCGAAGGCGTCCCAGCCCATCGGGTGGAGGACGTTGTAGCCCCGCATCCGCTTGTAGCGCGAGATGATGTCGGTCGCCGTGTAGCCCTCGGGGTGGCCGACGTGCAGCCCGGCGCCCGACGGGTACGGGAACATGTCGAGCGCGTAGAACTTGGGCTTGTCGCTGTGGTCCTCGGCGCGGAACGTGCGGTTCTCGAGCCAGAAGGCCTGCCAGCGGGGCTCGACATCGGCATGGGGGTAATGTTCGCTCACGGCAATCGCCTGCTCGATGCGGGGGTCCGGCGGGCCACGGGAGGCGGCCCGGACCCGTAAGAGGCCCGAACTTAGACCACTTGGGTCGTCCGGCGTCAACGGTCTCGACCGCTCGGCCGCCCGGGGCGCGGCTCCCGTGCCGTCGTGAACGCGCGCGGCGCCCTCGGCGCTCGCCGTGAACCGAATTGGCTGCTACGGTGCGCGGCGATGTTCACGCGCTACGCCATGATGGGCCAGGTCGAGGTCATCTGCGGGAGCATGTTCTCCGGCAAGACCGAGGAGCTGATCCGCCGCCTGCGCCGAGCGCGGATCGCGCGGCAGCGGGTCCAGGTGTTCAAGCCGGCGGTCGACGACCGCTACGGCAAGGAGCACGTCACCAGCCACACCCAGGACCGGGTCGAGGCCCTCGTCGTGCACTCCGCCGAGGAGCTGCTCAAGAAGGTCGACGATCGGACCGAGGTCGTCGGCATCGACGAGGTCCAGTTCTTCGACGCCGCCATCGTCGACGTGATCGACAAGCTCGCCAACCGCGGCAAGCGCGTCATCGTCGCCGGGCTCGATCAGGACTACCTCGGCCGCCCCTTCGAGCCGGTGCCGCAGATCATGGCGATCGCCGAGCACGTGACCAAGACGCTCGCCGTGTGCGTGCGCTGTGGGGCGCCGGCGAACCGGTCGCAGCGGCTGGTCTCGGGCGACGGCCGGGTCCTCGTGGGCGCGACCGAGGTCTACGAGCCGCGCTGCCGCCGCTGCTTCGAGCCGGAGCTGGCGCGGCAGCTCGACCTCGCGATGGAGCCCGGGCCCGCCGTGGCGAAGGACGAGGAGCCCACCCCGTGACGCTCGGGCGCGGTGCCCGCTGGGCGGCCCTCGCGGCGCTCGCCCTGGTGCTCGTGCCCTTGCC
>SBGO01000701.1 GCA_006226565.1 Deltaproteobacteria bacterium
CGGCCTCCGGCGCGGCCGCCGCGGGGGTCGACGGCGCAGCGCTGGGCGGCGCCGGCGGCGGCGGCGTGTCGTCCCCCTTGCACGAGATCGAGAGCGCGAGCAGGGCCACGAGGCCACTCAGGCGAAGGCGCGACGCGAGCGCTGACATTTTGACACTCCTCGGGCGAACCCGGCGGACGAGGCTTGCCAATTTGGCGGTGGCGCCGGGACGGAGGCCGTCTCGAGCGCCGCGGATCGGCTTTCTAGCACGCTCGAGCCCTCCCGTGCGTGGCACCGTGCTTGCACGGATCGCCGTCGGGCCCGCTCGCGCAGCGTCGGCACCCCGTCGCAGTGCGCTCGGACCCGCCTACTCACGGCGCTCTGGCGACATGCAGCACCTCTTCGAACGATACTTCTGGGCGCTCCGATGGATGGGGATCGCCGCCCTCGCGTGGGTCGTCTCCGGCGGCATCAACGACGAGCTGGCCGCCCGCCTCTTCGCCCTCCCGGCCCACGATCCGCTCGCCATCGACGGCGCGCCTCCGCCCCCGCCCTTCCCCGCCTGGGGCCGGGTCGCCCCCGAGGAGGACGCCGCCGAGCAGCTCTCGGCTCGCCACGTCTTCGACCTCGATCCCCCGGCGCCCCCCGCTCCCGCGCCGCCCGCCGAGCCGGCGAAACCCGACGCGCCCGAGCCCCACGACGGCGACGAGCTCGCGGAGACCGAGCTCGCCATCGCGCTCCTCGGCACCCTCGTGACGACCGAGGCCGCGGGCTCGGTCGCCACCCTCGAGGTCGCGGGGCGTACCCGCCTCGGCTGGCGCGGCAGCGCGCTCCTCGACGGCCAGGCCACCATCGTCAGGATCGCCCCGCGTCACGTCGTGCTCGAGGAGGCGGGCGGCGAGCGGACCGTGGTCATGCTCTGGGACGACGACGGCGGAAAGAAGGCCGGACCGCCGCCGGCGCGCAACCGCGGCGCCCACCCGACCGCGCGGTCGAGGGACGCCGCGTCGAGCGTCAACGACCGGATGGCGCGCAGGCGCCGTATCCGCCGCGCCGTCCATCGCAACGGCGCCTACGACTACACCGTCGAGCGCGCGATGCTCGACGAGGAGCTGAAGGATCCCGCCCTGCTCGCGAGCGAGGCCCGCGCCACCCCGAGCTACGACGGGGGCGCGCTGCGCGGCGTCAAGCTCGTGGGCGTGCGCCCCGGGAGCCTCTATCGCGCGCTCGGCCTACGCAGCGGCGACGTCGTCACCGCCATCGACGGGCGGCCACTCACGAGCGCTTCCCGGCCGGTCGACCTGCTCCAGCAGCTCGGGCGCGCCTCGACGGTGTCCGTCGCCGTCGCGCGCCGGGGCCGCGACACGACCCTCACCTACAGCGTCCGGTGATCACGCGCGCGCCTCGCTGGCGCCGCCGTGGCGTCCCGGGATCCGTCTGGGTGACATCTTGACAATCCCTTGACGCCCGAGCCCTCCGCGCCGTTGCCAAATTGGCGCCCCCCGGCCCCCACGAGGGACGGCTGAAGGCTGGCGCACCCGCCACGGCTGCGCGTATGCTGCGCGCCGCGCGGGTATCGTCGGGTGGCACCGTGCTTGCATAGCAGCGCCCGAGAGGTCGTTCACGCATGAACCTGGTCTTCAAGAAATACTTCTGGGCGGTCAAGCTGGTCGGGATAGCGCTGCTCGCGCTGCTCGTCGCCGGCGGGGTCAACGACTGGATCGGCAGCAAGATGTTCGCCGTCCCCACCGCGCCTGGCCTGGGGACCGCCGAGCCGGCCAACGCCGGCGAGACCCCCGCCTGGGGCCGCGTCGCGGCCGCCGAGGACGCGACCGCCGAGCTCAGGAGCCGTCACGTCTTCGACCTCGACCCCGACGATCTCGCCGAGGCGCCGGTGGACGAGCCGACGGACGAGCCGAAGACCGAGGAGCCCCCCAAGGCCGAGGGCGAGCTCGAGGAGAGCACGCTCGCCATCGACCTCATCGGCACGATGGTCGCCCCGGAGCAGACGAGCTCCATGGCGACGCTCCAGGTCGAGGGCGAGAACAAGCTCGGCTGGGTCGGCAGCGAGTTCCTCGACGGCAAGGCCAAGATCGTCAAGATCGCCCAGCGCCACATCGTCATCCAGGAAGACACGAAGCTCACCGTCGTCCGCCTCTGGGACGACAAGGGCAAGCAGGCCGCCGCCCGCCCCGGCGTCACCCCCGCGGGCCGCCCCGACCTCAAGCGCCCGATGGCCCCGCGCACGGCGACGCCCGTCGCCTCCAACACGCCCAACCCCTCGGACCGCAACGCCCGCGCCGACCGCATCCGCAACGGCATCAAGAAGACGGGCGCCTACGACTTCCAGGTCGAGCGCGGGATGATCAACGAGGAGCTGAAGGACCTCGGCAAGCTCCAGTCCGAAGCCCGCGTCGTCCCGAACTACCAGAACCAGAAGTACGACGGCTTCAAGCTCGTGGGCGTGCGCCCCGGCAGCCTCTACCGCGCGCTGGGCATCCGCAGCGGCGACGTCATCAAGTCGGTCAACGGCACCGCCATCGACAGCCCGACCAAGGCCCTGGAGCTGTTCGAGCAGCTCAAGAGCTCCTCGGACATCAAGGTGGACATCGAGCGCCGCGGCCAGCCCAAGACCCTCTCCTACAACATCCAATGAGATCCCGCATGACTCTCCTCAGCTCTCGCTCGGGTGGCCGCGCCGCGGTCTTTGGCGGCGCCGCGATGCTCCTGCTCGTGGCCGCGGACGCGGTCGCGCAGCCGGCGCCGACACCCCGCCCGCCCGGCTCTGGAGTCCCGCCCGTCATCACGACGTCCGACGACGACGACGAAGATGGCGTCGTGCGGACCTCCGGCGGTCAGCCCGGGGTCCTCGAGCTCGGCGGCGACAAGAAGGGGTTCGACCCGACCAAGCCCGACACGCCGGCCGAGGAAGACGCCAAGCCCGGCGCCACCGAGGACGACGCGACCAAGGTCGAGGACGTCATCGAGTGGAAGACGAACTTCGAGCAGGGGATCAAGTGCCGCAAGATCCCGCTGAACGCGAAGATCCGCCTCGACTTCAACGAGATCTCGCTCGGTGACCTCACCAAGTTCATCTCGTGCGTGACCGAGCAGAACTTCATCCTGACCGGCGGCGCCAACAAGAACGCCACCGTCAGCATCCTGAGCCCCAAGCCGGTCACGGCCTACGAGGCCTACAAGGCCTACCTGTCGGCCCTCGAGGCGAACGGGCTGACGATCGTGCCGAACGGGCGCTTCCTCGAGATCATCCCCTCGGGCGAGAGCAAGGCCAACGGCGGCCCCATCTACGGCGTCGGCAAGGCCGGCCCCAACACCGATCAGATGGTGACGCGGCTCCTCCAGCTCGACCACGTGCAGGCCGAGGAGATCCTGCCCGTCCTCGAGAAGTTCAAGACCGGCAGCGCCGACATCACCATCTACGCGCCGACGAACACGATCATCCTCACCGACACCGGGTCGAACATCCGGCGGCTGCTCAAGCTCATCAAGGAGCTCGACGTGCCGGTCGGCAAGGAGCGCATCTGGATCCGCCCGATCGTCAACACCACGGCCGCGGACCTCGTGCAGCTGCTGACCCAGATCCTCGGCAACGGGACCGGCGGGAGCGGCTCGGCGACCACCCCGACGGCGCGGCGCAGCTCGCGCCGGGTGACCAACCGCCCGAACACCGCCAAGACGCCGACCCAGGCGGCGTCCGCGTCGTCGGTCGTCCAGGGCTCCGACGAGCTCGCCAACATCACGGTCACCAAGATGATCGCGGACGAGCGCACCAACTCCGTCATCTTCGTGGCGACCCGGACCGCCTACCTCCAGGTCGACAAGGTCATCCGCAAGCTCGACGTGCCGATCCCCGGCGAGGGGAGCTACCACGTCCAGCAGCTCGAGAACGCCGACGCCGAGGAGGTCGCCCAGACGCTCTCGTCGCTGGCCTCGGGCTCGGCGAGCTCGCGCACCTCGAGCCGGGTCGGCCGCACGAACACCGCGACGCCCGCCGCCGGCGCCGCCGCCCCCGCGACCGGCGCCGCCGGGCTCTTCGAGGGCGAGGTGAAGATCACCGCCTACAAGCCCACGAACTCGCTCCTCATCGAGTCGTCCCTGAAGGACTACCTCCAGATCCAGAAGATCCTCCGCGAGCTCGACGTGCGCCGTAAGCAGGTCTACGTCGAGGCGATCGTCATGGAGATCTCGACCAACAAGGACAAGAGCATCAACCTCAACGCCTCCGGCGGGACGCTCCTCGACGTGAGCGGTGAGGAGCTGCCGCTGCTCTTCGCCTCCGGCGGCCTCGGGCTCGACATCAACGGCGCGCTCTCGACGCTGAACTCCGGCGGCGGCGCCATCGGCCTCCAGGGCCCCATCGAGCAGGTCTCCACCGGCTCCGACAGCGGCGCCGGCTCGTTCTCCCTGGCGCTCTTCGGCTTCACCCTGCGCGCGCTGCAGACCACCTCCGAGGTCAACGTGCTGTCGACGCCGCACGTCCTGACCCTCGAGAACGAGGACGCCGAGATCACCATCGGCAAGCGCCAGCCCTACGTGACCACGAGCACCGGCCTCGGCGGCCTCGGCGGGCTCTCCTCGCTGTCGTCGCTCGCCGGCGGGCTCACCGGCAGCACCGGCCTGTCGAGCCTCACCTCGGGCCTCAGCGGGCTGTCCGGGCTCGGCGGCCTCGGCCGCAACTTCCAGTACGTCGACGTCGACCTGACCCTGAAGATCAAGCCGCAGGTCAACGCCAGCGGCTACGTCCGCCTCGAGATCGACCAGTCCATCGACGACATCGAGGGCTTCGTCGGCGGCACCGCCTCGGACGGCGGCGCGCCCATCACCTCCAAGCGCAAGGTCAACAACGTCGTCGTCGTCCGCGACGGGCAGCCGGTCGTCATCGGCGGCCTCATGCGCGACAAGGAGACCGAGTCGGTCTCGAAGATCCCCTTCCTCGGCGACATCCCGCTCCTCGGCCTGCTCTTCCGCCGCACCTCGACCCAGGTCGAGAAGTCGAACCTGCTGATGATCATCGTCCCGCACGTCATCAGCGACCCGAGCGACCTCAAGCGCATCTACGAGCAGCGCCGCGAGGAGTACCGGGAGCTCGGGCGGATGATGGCCGAGCGGAAGAAGGAGTTCGAGGGCGAGCTCGACTACCGCAAGAAGGCCGGCGTCCTCCACGACATCCACGCCGTCATCCAGAAGGCCAAGGCCGAGCGCGAGCTGCGTGAGCGCGCCGTCTTCGAGGGCTCCGAGGTCGACCGCGTCGGCCCGCCCGAGACCCACGACATCGAGTACGACCCGCGCGACGCGTTCAAGAAGGCGCCCGAGGGGGAGAAGTGATGGCGGTCGCCGCCTCGACCCTGTTCGAGCGCCGCCTCCTCGGGGAGATCCTCGTGGACATGGGGATCGTCTCGCCGCAGACGGTGAAGAACGGCCTCGAGGTCCAGGAGGACCGCGGCGGCCGGCTCGGCGAGATCCTGCTGTCGATGAAGGCCATCGACGAGGCGCAGCTCGCCTCCGCGCTCGCCGAGCAGTTCGGCCTCGAGTACGTCGCGACGATCGACGTCGACGACATCGACCCGAAGCTCGTGGCCGACCTGACCCTCGGCTACGCGCGGACCAACCTCGTGCTGCCGCTCGCGGCCCACGAGGACGAGGTCCGCGTCGCCGTCGCCGACCCGCTCAACACCTTCGGCATCGACGACATCCGCACCCTCTTCGACCGCGACGTCGAGGTCGTCATCGCGCCGCGGGGCGACCTGCTGAGCGCCATCCACAAGCTCTTCGACCGCCGCGCCGCCGCCGACCAGGTGGTCGACGACCTCGGCTCGGAGGAGCTCGACGACTTCGCGGACGAGCTGACCTTCGACGAGAAGGACATCCTCGACGAGGACGACGAGGCGCCGATCATCCGCCTCGTGAACTCGGTGCTGTCGCAGGCGATCAAGGAGCGCGCCAGCGACATCCACATCGAGCCCTACGAGAAGGACATCCTCGTCCGCTTCCGAAAAGACGGCGTCCTCAAGGAGATCGTGCGCGCGCCCAAGCGGTTCCAGGCGTCCATCGCCAGCCGCATCAAGATCATGGGCAACCTCAACATCGCGGAGAAGCGCCTGCCCCAGGACGGCCGCATCCGCATCAAGATCGCCGGCCGCGACGTCGACCTGCGTCTCTCGACGGTCCCCGTCGCCTTCGGCGAGCGGATCGTGCTGCGTATCCTCGACAAGGGCGCGGTGCTCCTCGACCTCGAGCAGCTGGGTTTCCGCAAGGAGAACCTCACCACCATCGAGGATCTCATCGTCCGCCCCCACGGGATCATCCTCGTGACCGGCCCGACCGGCTCCGGCAAGACGACGACCCTCTACGCCGCGCTCGCGCGCATCAACACCCCCGACCGCAACATCCTGACGGTCGAGGACCCGGTCGAGTACCAGATCCCGGGCATCGGCCAGATGCAGGTGAACCGGAAGATCGACTTCACCTTCGCCCGCGGCCTCCGCGCCATCCTGCGTCAGGACCCGGACGTGGTGCTCATCGGCGAGATCCGCGACCTCGAGACCGCCGAGAACGCCGTCCAGGCCTCGCTCACCGGCCACCTCGTCTTCGCGACCCTGCACACCAACGACGCCCCGTCCGCCTTCACCCGCTTGAGCGACATGGGGGTCGAGCCGTTCCTCTCGGCGTCGTCGGTCATCGCGGTCATGGCGCAGCGCCTCGTCCGGCAGCTCTGCAAGTCGTGCAAGGAGCCGTACGTCCCGCTCGTGGACGAGCTGAAGAAGCTCGGCGTGCCGAACCCCGAGAAGGTGCGCCACGAGGGCCGCTTCTTCCGCGCGGTCGGCTGCCCGGACTGCTTCGACTCCGGCTACAAGGGCCGAATGGGCATCCACGAGCTGATGGTCGTCGACGACGACGTCCGCTCGCACGTGATGCAGAACGCCCCTGCGTCGACCATCAAGCGCGCCGCGGTCGGCGCCGGCATGAAGACCCTGCGCGAGGACGGCGCCCTCAAGGTGCTGGCCGGCCACACCTCCATCGACGAGGTGATGCGCGTGACGGCGGAGGATCGCTGAAGATATGCCGATCTACGAGTACAAGGGGCTCAACTCCCGCGGCAAGCAGGTCTCGGACGTCCTCGACGCCGACAGCCCGCGCGCGCTGAAGGAGCGCCTCAAGCGAGACGGCATCTTCCTGTCCTCCTACGTCGAGTCGCGGGGCGGCGCCGAGACGCGCCGCGCCGGCCAGTCGAAGACCGGCTCGCGCGAGGTGCGCGTCGGCAAGCTCTTCCAGAAGGTGAAGCTGCTCGAGGTGGCCGAGGTCACGCGCCAGCTCGCCACCCTCGTCAAGAGCGGCATCCCGGTCGTCGACGCCATCGGCGCCGTCTCCGACCAGCTCGACAACGAGCTCTTCAAGAAGATCATGAGCGAGGTGAAGCGCGCCGTCAGCGAGGGCTCGACCCTCTCGAACGCGCTCGCCAAGCACCCCAAGACCTTCTCCCACCTGTACGTGAACATGGTGGGCGCCGGCGAGCAGTCCGGCACCCTCGACGTCGTCTTCGAGCGCCTCTCCGACTTCATGGAGGGCCAGGTGCGCCTGCGCTCCAAGCTGGTCGGCGCGCTCACCTACCCCGTCATCATGATCTTCCTCGGGCTGGCGATCGTGATGCTGATGATGCTCTTCGTGATCCCGCAGGTGCAGGACCTCTTCCAGAAGATGGGAGCGGAGCTGCCGTGGATCACCCAGGCCCTCATCTCGCTCAGCGACTTCTTCCAGACCTTCTGGTGGCTCATGATCGGGCTCGGCGTCGGCGGCTGGTACGCCTTCCGCCGCTGGAAGCAGTCGGAGTCCGGCAAGCCCACCTGGGACCGGTGGACGCTGGGGATGCCCATCTTCGGCGACATCATCCTCAAGGTGAACGTGGGCCGCTTCGCGCGGACGCTGTCGACGC
This sequence comes from Deltaproteobacteria bacterium, assembly GCA_006226565.1. Lineage (GTDB taxonomy): Bacteria > Myxococcota_A > UBA9042 > PHBI01 > PHBI01 > PHBI01. The sequence goes on from SBGO01000701.1 coordinate 7,931, forward strand.
TCCTCGCCTCGGGCGTGCCCATCCTCAACGCCCTGACCATCGTGAAGTCGATCCTCGGCAACCACACCATCGCGTCGGTGGTCGAGGAGGCGCGCGAGGCGGTCAAGGAAGGCGCGGCCATCGCCGACCCGCTCAAGCGGTCGGGGCACTTCCCGCAGATGGTCTGCCACATGATCTCGGTGGGCGAGCGCTCCGGCCAGCTCGAGGAGATGCTCGTCAACGTCGCCGACAGCTACGAGATGCAGGTCGAGTCCCGCGTGACCTCGCTGACCAGCGTCCTCGAGCCCATCATGATCGTCTTCATGGGCATCGGCGTCGGCATCATGGCGTTCGCCATCATCATGCCGATGCTCAAGATGAACCAGCTGAGCGCGGGCCTGGGGGGCTGACCGATGCGCCCCGCCAGCCACCGCACCCTGCTCGGGCTGCCCTTCCGCGACGCGCTCCTGGTGATGGTCGTGACCTTCGCCATCGCGCTGACCATCGCGGCCTGGGCCGCACGCATCCTCGGCGCGCCGGAGGTCGGCGCCGCCTCGCCTGATCGCTCTTCCCTCGTGGACGAGCCCTCGACTCCCGTTTCTGCCCTCGGAGGCACCCTAGATGACCATTCGTTCCGAGACCGCTGAGCTCCTCCTCCCCGTCGCCCCCGAGGGCGACGCCCCGACCCTCGAGACCGAGCTCGACGCGAAGCCGACCGTCACCGAGGCGCTGCGCGCGCTGAAGGGCCGCCGCGGCATGACCCTCATCGAGATCATGGTCGTCGTCGGCATCATGGCCATCATCGGCACGGCGCTCGCCTTCGGCTTCATGGAGGTCTTCGGCGAGAAGCAGGGCGACGCCGCCAAGATGCAGCTCGACACCATCAAGATGGGCCTCGACGGCTACTACCTCAGCCACCAGGAGTACCCGGACAGCCTCCAGGTGCTCGTGGACGAGGGCAAGCTCGAGGAGAAGCAGCTCAAGGACCCGTGGAAGCAGGACATCGTCTACCGCCTGACCGGCCCGAAGACCTACGAGATCTGCTCGGGTGGCGAGGACGGCTCCATCGGCGGCCAGGACGACATCTGCGTCGTCCGCGAGTCCAAGCGGCGGAACTGATCGGATGCGACGCGCTTCCCGAGGGATGACGGCCGTGCTCCGGCGCCTGCGTGACGCGGGCCGCCGGGGCATGACCATCATCGAGCTGATGATCACGATCGGCATCGTCGTGATGCTCGTCGGCATCGGCACCATCGGGATCGCGAGCATCCAGAGCGCCGACACCGGGGCGACCGCCAGCATCCTCAGCGGCGCGATGCGCTACGTCTATACGCTGGCGATCCACAACAACAAGACCTACCGGCTCGTCATCGACATGGACAACCGCCTCTTCTACACCGAGGCGGCCGATGACGAGGGCGACCCCTGCGCGCGCTACATCCCCGAGGACGCCGACGCGGGCCTCGGCGGGGAGGCGGACGCGGAGGCGGAGGCGGCCGACGAGGAAGAGGACGTCGAGGGGGTCGCGCCCACCAGGGTGAGCTTCAGCGAGGACGAGGGGGCGCTGCTGAGCGAGGTGTTCCGGCACGACACCAACGTGACGGCCGTGATGACCGAGCACCAGAGCGAGCCGCAGTCCGGCGGCAAGGTCGCCATCTACTTCTACCCGTCGGGGCGCGCCGAGCGGGCCATGGTCTGGATCGGCGAGGGCGACGAGGAGAACGGCGAGATCGTCTGGATCCCGACCCTGACCCTCGAGCTCTTCGCCCTCGGCCGCGTCCAGCGCTACGGCCACGTGCTCGACGAGGCCGACTTCATGCGGGACCTGAAGTGATGCGCGGGAACGCCCCAGCGCGCGCGCGTGGCTTCTCGCTCATCGAGGTGATGGTGGCGATGGGCCTGCTCGGCACGCTCATCGTCGGCGTCGCCTCGAGCCAGGGCGACGCCATGTACCGCGCGGTCGAGGTGATGAACCTCACGCGCGCGACCCAGATCATCGAGGGGGTCGTCCTCAACATCGAGGAGGAGTACCGGACCGACGGCTTCCCGACCAACCAGGTCGAGAAGCGCGACTGCGCCGACATGCTGCCGCGCGACTTCCGCGGCTTCGACTGCGAGTACGACCTGCTCATGCTCGAGGTCAACGGCGACGCGATGCAGGCGATGGGCTCCGACGCCATGGAGAAGGTCAACGGCTCGGCGCTGATGAACACCTTCTGCGGGGCCGAGGGCCAGGCCGCGGCGGCGAACATCGCGGCGGTCTGCAGCCAGCTCCAGGTCCAGGGCGGCGTGGGGCTGCCCATCGAGCTCGCCGCCTTCGCGCCCCTCTGCGACCCCGGCCTGTCGCAGATCTGCGGGGTGAACCTCGACAAGATGTGCCAGAACACGGGCCTCATCACGTCCTTCATCCCGATGATCATCGAGCAGGCGGCGGCGACCACCCGCAAGCTCAAGGTGCGCATCTCCTGGGGCGACGACGGGCTCATCGCGAACAACTTCGAGATCGAGACCTTCATCACCGCCACCCCCGAAGCGGAGCCCGAGCAGTGACGCGGCGGGCCCCATACGGCGGCCGGCGCGGGCTGACGCTGATCGAGGTGCTCGTCGCGGTGGCGGTGCTGGCGCTGACCTTCACGCTGGCCTTCGGCGTGATGATGACGACCATCGAGACGCAGAACGAGTCGCTCGATGTGCAGCAGCGCTACCAGGGCGGGCGCATCGCGCTCGAGCGGCTGTCGCGCGAGCTGAGCATGGCCTTCGTGAGCCTGCACCAGGCCGAGGACAAGCGCACCATCACGCTCTTCCGCGGCGAGCGCGACGAGATCGTCTTCGACACGGCGGCCCACGAGCCGCTCCAGCGCAACGTCCACCAGAGCGACCAGCTGGAGCTGGCGTACTACGTCAAGCCGATGACGCTCGAGGACGGCACGCGGGTCGACGCGCTGGTGCGGCGCGTGAAGTTCCACATCGACGACCGCCCCGGCGACGAGGGGCGCGAGGAGGTCCTCGTCGAGGGCGTCCGCAAGCTCGAGTTCGAATACTTCAACGAGGTCCAGGAGGACTGGGACAGCGAGTGGGAGGTCGAGATCGACGACGCCGCCGAGATGCGCGAGCGCCTCAAGCAGGTGCAGCAGCTCCGCGACCGCGTCGAGGACCTCAGCAACGACGACTCCACCGGCATCGCCGGCGCCGTCGTCGCGGCCGAGGCGGACAAGCAGATCGAGGGGGCCGAGCAGGACCTGATGGACGGCCTCTTCCTGCCGGCGCGGGTGCGCATCCGCCTGACCCTCGACGGCCTCGACGACACGCCCATCGTGATGGAGACCCAGGTCGAGATCCCCATGACCGAGCCCCTGTGGTTCTAGCGACGTGAAGATGACCCCCGAGACCCGACCGCTGCCGATCTCCGACGCGCTGTCGCTGACCCGACGCGCGGTCGCCGACACCGTGCATCGGACCGGCGCGGAGCGCGGCCGTCCGCGGGGCATCGCGCTGCTCATGGTGCTCGTGATGACGGGGATCATCGCGGCGCTGAGCGTGCAGTTCACCTACCACACGCGCACCAACATCTGGATGTCGGGCAACCTCCTGGCGTCGACCCAGGCCCAGTTCAACGCCCGCAGCGCGCTGCGGATCGGGCTCCTGGCCGTCAACGCCAAGAAGAACTTCCCCGAGATGCAGAAGTTCCTGTCGCTGATGGGCAAGGCCGCGGCGCAGCGGCTCGAGGTGTGGCAGCGCGCGTGCGACTTCGTGAACATCTTCGCGACGGGCAAGGCCGAGTTCTTCGGGATGGCGCTGCTCGACTTCACCTCCGAGAAGGCGGTCGGCGGCAAGCGCCCGCCGGTGCCGCAGAGCCGCATCGACTTCAGCCGCCTCGCCGGCTCCGAGGACGGCGCGGAGGCGGCGGCGTCCCAGCCGGCCCCGTTCTCGTGCAAGGTGTCGGCCGAGGACGGGCGGGTGAACCTCAACCGCGCGGCGACCGAGGTCGCGCCGGTGTCGCTGAACGCCGGCGGGCAGAACCTGCAGCAGGCGGCGACGGCGATGCTGGCGCAGCAGCAGCGGGCCGCGGCGCAGCTCTACGTGCAGCTCGGCGGGCTCCTCGCGCCGATGGCGGCCTCGGGGCTGTTCGAGAACGAGGAGGCGGCGGTCGAGCTCATCCTCAACATCATCGACTGGACCGACGCCGACGATCAGAAGAGCGAGATCGACCAGAACGGCAACTTCGTCGCCAGCTCCGGCGCCGAGGGCGGCGACTACGGGCAGTACGGCTACCAGGCGAAGAACGCCAAGATGGACACCATCGGCGAGGTGCAGCTCGTCGAGGGGATGACCAGCGACGTCTACTGCCGCATCCGCGACAAGCTGACGGTCTTCGCGACCGACAAGGTCAACGTCAACGACGCGGACGTGGCGGTCATCAAGGGCATCCTCTGCCAGGCCGTGCAGAACGACATCGAGCGCGCGCAGCTGTGCCTGGCGCCCGGGGTCCGGGGGATCCCGCCCATGGACGAGGCCATCATCGCGATGGAGAGCTGCCGCCGCATCAAGAAGCAGGTCTACTCCACGCCCTTCATGAGCATGGCCCGCTTCAACGAGTTCTTCCGGCAGTACCCGACGGCCATGGGCACCGGGGTGCCGTTCAACATCAACACCAGCATCGTCGACCAGCAGCTCGGGGTGACCACCAAGATGGTCCGCCTCGAGGCCGAGGGCGTCTACGGTCACACCAAGCGCAAGATGGTGGCGATCGTCGATACCTCGACGGGGGCGATGGTGAACTTCCACTACGAGTAGCCGAGCGAGGGTCACCGAACATGGCGCAGAGGATCATCGGGCTCGACGTGGGGACCTGGTCGGTGAAGGCCGTGGTGCTCGAGTCGAGCCTACGGCGCTCGACCTTGGTCGACTACCGCGAGCACCACATCCCGAGCGACGCCAACGGCGGCGTGCTCGAGGGCGAGGTCGAGGCGTCCATCGCGGCGACGCTGCGCGGGCTCGACCGTGACGCGATCACCGCGGCGCTCCCCGGCACGAACGTGCTGATGCGCGAGCTGGAGCTGCCGTTCGCGGACGACAAGCGGATTCAGAGCGTGCTCGGCTTCCAGCTGGAGAGCGTGCTGCCGCGGCCTCTCGACGAGGTCGTCTACGACTACCAGCTGCTGCGGGAGACCGAGGACGGGGCGACGCTCCTGTGCGCGGCGGTCGACCGGGTCAAGCTCGACCCGTGGCTGACGACGCTGCAGGCCGCGGGCGCGGACCCGCGGGTGGTGACGACGACCGGGCTCGCCACGGCGAACCTGCTCTCGCACCTCGCGGTCGACACCGGCGGGCGCTCGATCGCCTTCGTGGACCTCGGCCACCGGACGACCACCGTGACCATCGCGCGCGACGGGCGCGTCGACGCGGTGCGCACCATCTCGCGCGGCGGGCATCAGCTGACCCAGGCGCTCGCGCGCGGGCTCGACCTCGACTACGCCGAGGCCGAGCAGCTCAAGCACGAGGGGGTCCGCTTCGACGGCTACCTCCCGCCCGGCGTCGACGAGGCGGCCCACGCCCAGCGGGCCAAGCTCGTGGCGCGCGCGCTCGAGCCGCTGCTCCGCGAGGTGCGCACCACCATCCACGCCCACGCCGAGCGCCTCGGCCACCCCGTCGTGGCGGCCGTCGCCTACGGCGGGACCTCGCTCCTGCCGGGCGTGCTCGACCTCATGCAGCGCGTGCTCGACATGCCGGTCTCGCCGCCCGCGAAGACCGGCCCGATGTGGGAGGGCCGCGAGATCCCGGCCGGGCTCCTGTCCTCGGGGGTCGCGGCGTCGGCGCTCGCGCTCCGGAGCGTCGCGGACGCGGCGCGGCACCAGGTGAACTTCCGCCAGGGCGAGCACGCCTACGAGTCGGACTTCACCGCCATCCGCGGCAAGCTCGTCGGCGTCGGCATCTTCGTGATGGTGCTGATCGTGCTCTTCTTCGCGCGCAAGTACCTCGAGATGAAGCGCCTCGAGGGGCAGCAGGCGCAGCTCTCGGCCGAGCTCGACACCTTCACCGAGCAGGTCTTCGGCGAGACCTTCTCGGGCGGCGAGGACCCGTTCCAGAAGTTCTCGATGGCGCAGGCGGCGGTCATGAACCCGCCGGAGACGGTGGGGCAGTCGCTCTACCCGGCGATGACGGCGTTCAAGATCTTCTACGACGCCACCGCGGTGCTCGCGAACTTCAACGAGGAGGCGGCGCCCGTGGACGCCGTGGCGCCGACCGAGGGGCCGACCGAGGGCGAGGACGCCGCCAAGGACAAGAAGGCCGAGAAGAAGCAGGTCGAGCTGACCGGCTTCTCGTCGGACGTGAAGTCGCTGACGCAGGACTTCCAGACGGCGACGATGAGCGGCTACGGCTACGACGTGCCGACCATCGAGGGCTTCCGCAAGCTCCTCGCCGAGCACCGCTGCTTCAAGAAGGTCGAGCAGGTGGGAGACACCAAGCCCGTGCGCTACGGCGAGCGTCAGGGGTGGAAGGAGTTCTCCTTCAAGATCGAGATCAAGTGCGACAAGCCCGAGGGCGACGCCGAGAGCGACGTCGCCACCGAGGGCGCCGGGGCGGCGGCCGATGGGGGGAACGACTGATGGGCAGGATCAGCGCGGCCTTCGGGCGCCTCTCGAAGCGCGAGCGGGTGCTCGTCAGCGTGATGCTGGGGATGCTCTTCCTCGGCATCGTGTTCCTCTTGAACGTGTGGCTGGGCTCGGGCGTGTCGAACCTGCGTGAGAAGGTCGACAAGGAGCAGCGCTCGCTCGAGACGATGTACGCCAACGCGACCGAGTTCATCGCGGCGCGGCAGCAGGTCGAGGCGCGGCGATCGCGAGCGGAGCAGAACGCCAAGCTCAACATCACCGAGAAGATCGCCAACATCGCCGAGCAGGTGAGCTTCGAGTCGATCGACCCGCGCGGCAACCCGGCCGGGCGCAAGAAGCTCGCGGAGTTCCTCGACTACGCGCCGCCGAAGGACAGCCCGCTGGCGCGCAAGCGCAAGACGTCGAGCCGCGACAAGGACAAGCACGACGCGCTCGACGGGTACTACCGCCGCGACGTCGAGGTGACGATCCGCGACAACACGACCTTCGACGCCATCTACGAGCTGATGGAGAAGATCGAGGAGTCCCGGGACTTGCTCTTCGTGACCGAGATCCGGCTCGATCGTGACAAGCGGCGCCCCGATCGCGCGGGCCGCGGCAAGGTGGTCGTCTCCACCTACTACTACGAGGAGAAGAAGGACGAATGAAGACCGCTCTCCGCTGGACCGGCTACGTCCTGTTCTTCCTGATCGCCACGGCGATCTTCGTGTACCTGACCTTCCCGACCGACCAGGCCCGGCGCTTCGCCGAGGTGCGGCTGACCGAGGCCACCGGCGCGGACTCCGTCACCATCAAGGACCTGAGCCTCGCCGGGCTCGGCGGGGTCGGCCTCGAGGACGTCACCATCGAGCTGCCCACCCTGACGATGCAGACGGCGGTGCCGGGCGTCGACGAGGAGGGGCCGCTGCGGATGGTCCTCATCCGCTCGCTCGACGTCGACGCGAGCCTCGGCGGCTTCCTCTTCGGCGGGGACATCGACGTCAACTTCGAGGCCGAGGCCCAGGGCGGGACCATCAAGCGCGGGCACTTCCAGCGTGACAAGGAAGGCACCAACAAGATCGAGATCGGCGCCATCGACAAGGTCGCCCTCGGCAGCGAGATGCTCTTCCAGGCCCTCGTCGGCAAGAACATCACCGGGCTCGTCAGCGGCAACGTCGACGTGACCCTGCCGACGACCCAGGTGAACGGCAAGCCGACCGTCGACCTCGACACCGCGGCCGGCGTCATCGAGCTCGAGATCACCGACGCGAAGCTGCGGGCGCCGATCTTCGACAGCCCCATGGGGCGCATCCAGCTCGGCGACGCGGACCTCGGCACGATCGTGCTGAAGGTGGTGGTCGACCGCGCCTCGAACATCGACGCCTTCAAGAAGACGGCGCGGCGGGCCGGCAGCGACAGCACCATCCTGCACATCGCCGACGCGTCGGTGGACGGCGAGGACATCGCCATCCAGGTCGCCAAGAACAGCGCCATCACGCTGACCCCGGGGCGCCCGCTCAAGGACGCGGCCGTCAACATCCACCTGTCGGTGATGGTCAAGGACGCCTTCTTCGACCGCGAGGTGCCGGATCCGAAGGACCCGAAGAAGAAGAGCCAGCCGAACAAGAACCTGCGCCTCGTGATGCAGCAGCCGCCGATCAAGAACGTCATCGAGAACGGCGTCTTCGGCGTGGGGATCACCGGCATCCTCGGAAAGCCGCGCGTCCGCGTCGAGCGGTCGGTCATCCGCGAGGGGATCGCCACGCGGCGGCCCAAGCTCGACCGCCCCGAGCCCGGGGCGACGCCCGAGGCGACCCCGGTGACGCCGACCCCGACGGAGCCCGAGGCGGTCGCGCCGGCGCCGAGCCGCGTCATCGATCGGCCCGCGCCGATGCGCGACACCAAGACCCGCTTCGGCAACAACCGCCCCACGAAGGTCAACCGCCCGGCGATCCGCGGTGGCACGGCCGGGCGCCCCTCGACGGTGCTGCCGCCGAACGCCCCGGCGATCCGCGACCTCCAGCCCCCGCCGATCCCGATCGAGCCCGATCCGGTGACGGACGAGGGCGAGGACGACCACGGCGGCGAGGTGGAGCCCGCCGACGACGGCGGCGAGGGCGTCGAGGGCGGCGACCCGCAGGGTGAGGGCGACGGGGAGGCGGTCCCCGAGGACGAGCTGCCGCCCGAGTAGCCGCGACGCGCCGGGAATAGCGCGCCCCGCTCGTGTGTCTGGCGCCCGGGGCGCGCCCCCTCGACCCTTTCTTGACGGGGTCGCGGGGGCGTGGTGTGTGGCCTGCGGCCCTTGCGGACAGCACCAGCGGAGGCGGAGATGAGTGGGTTGGGCTCGAACGGGATGTTCCTCGGCGTCGGCGCCGCGGGCCTCGTCTGCGGGTCGCTGCTGGCGATCGTGCTCGGCGGCGGCGAGGCCCCCGCGGGGCTGACGACGCCCCGCGGCGTCGAGACCGCCGCACCGCTCGCCGAGACGGCCACGTCGGCGGCGCCGACCGAGACGGCGCCTCCCGTGGACGAGGCGGCCGCCGCGGCCGAGGCGGAGACGCTCAGGAAGAAGCTGGCGATCGCGACCCTGCTGCCGACGCTCGAGGTGGCCCACCAGCGGCTGCACGCGCCGGGCGAGGCCGCGGCCCTGGCCGACGGGCTCAAGGACGCGCTCAAGGCGCGCTTCCCCGAGGACGACGTCCGGCGGGACTTCGTCAAGCGGCTCTACGAGGAGATCGGGGTCGGGCGCTTCGTCCGCGGCGGACGCCTGACGAAGCTCGGACACGCGGTGGTGGAGCGCGTCGGCGCGCTGGCCGCGCACGGCGTCGACGCCGAGCCCTACGACCCGGCCGGCCTGCGCGCGACGGTCGAGGCGCTCGCCGGCGGGGACGCCGACGAGGCCGGCGAGGCCGAGGAGACCGACGCGGGCAAGCGCACCCTGGCGGCGCTCCTCGACGCCTCGACCTTCGACGCGGCTCGGGCCGGCGAGCGGCTCGCGGCCCTCGAGGCGCTGCCGACGGCGGCCGACGTGGACGCGCTGGCCAGCGCCCTGCGCGCGCGCGGGGTCGGCGGGGTGGTCCGCCCGGCGGACGTGAAGGCGGACGTGCGCGTCGCCGACGCCCTGCTGCAGCTCGTGCTCGACTTCCGGGGCTTCGTGAAGAAGGCCGGCCCCTTCGAGCTCCGCAAGGCCGGCACGGTGCTCGAGCGGAAGAAGGAGGGCCGCGCGCTGATGCGGGCGGTCCTCGCGGTCGTCGAGGCGGACCCGGCCGAGGCCATGACCCTCGTCGACCCGCCCCACCCGGAGTACCACCGGATGGTGGCGGCCCACGCGCGCTACCTCGAGCTCGTGGCGGCCGGCGGCTGCAAGCCCCTGCCCGAGAGCTGGAAGTTCCGCCCCGGGGCCAAGAGCGAGGAGGTCAAGCGCCTCCAGGAGCGGCTCGCCTGCGAGGGCTACTACGACGGCGCCATCGACGGCGCCTACGAGGGGCTCGCGCTCGCGGCCGGCAAGCGCTACCAGCGCGAGCACGACCTGCCGGCCGAGGGGAACATCTTCGAGGAGACCCTCAAGAGCATGAACGTGCCGATCGAGCGCCGCGCCGAGCAGATCAGCCTCGCGCTCCAGCGGATGCGCGAGTCGGACATCGGCGAGATGGGGAGCTTCTTCATCCGCGTGAACCTGCCCGCCTTCGAGCTCCAGGTGTACGACGACGGCGAGATCGTGCGCCGCCACAAGGTCATCGTCGGGACCAACCGCCTCGACGACGACAAGCAGAAGCTCGTGCAGGGCCACCTCAACCGGACCCAGCTCTTCACGACCAAGCTCTACGAGGTCGTCGTCCACCCGGCCTGGATCCTGCCCGCCCGGGTCGAGCACGGCGAGCTCAAGGGCAAGCTCGCCGAGGATCCCAACTACCTCGAGAAGCACAACATCAAGCTCGTCACCCTCGACAACGGCAAGAAGGTCTACATCCAGGGCTTCGGCGAGGGGAACGTGCTCGGCGAGGTGAAGTTCCTGCTCGAGAAGTCCAACGCCATCTACCTCCACGACACCGACAAGCGCGCGCTCTTCAAGGAGCGCCGGCGCGACTTCTCGCACGGCTGCATCCGCGTCGACGGCGCCGTCGAGTTCGCCTACTGGCTGCTCGAGCGTGACGGCTTCAGCACCGACGAGATCAAGCGCGCCTTCAAGATGGAGGACTACCAGCGCGGCTTTGATCTGAAACAGAAGATCGATCTCATCACCGAGTACATGACCGTCGACCTCACCGACGACGGCGCGCCGATCTTCTACTCGGACATCTACCGCTACGACCGCGACTACTTCGACGGCGCCCTGCCGCCGGCCGTGACGACGCGCTGGGGCGCCCAGGAGCTGCGCCCCCGCTGGGTGCCCAAGGTCTCGCAGGAGACCGTCGACGGCTGGCGCGCGGCGGGCAAGCCGGCGCCCCGCGATTACGACCCGGAGAAGCACGGGAAGTGACGCTTCGCCAACGTCCGTGTACAACACCGCGCGAACCGTGATAACGGTGATCTACCCATACGGAGTCGCGTCGCCCCTGGCGTCGTGGCGCTTGGCCAACCCCAGGACCCGAATCACCGCTTGGACACGACCCTAGAGGTCATTCTCATCCTGTTCCTGGTCGTCCTGTCGGCCGTCTTCTCCGGGATGGAGACCGCGCTCGTCAGCCTCACGGAGATGAAGCTCCGGCGGCAGATCGACGACTCCAAACGGTCGGCGCCGAGGATGCTGGTCGCGTGGCGGGACAAGCCGAACGACGTCCTCGCGACGCTGCTGATCGGCAACAACCTCGTCAACATCACCGCGTCGGCGCTGGCGACGGACCTGACCAACCACCTCCTCGGCGACACCGGCTGGGGCATCCCGATCGCGGTCGGCGCGATGACGATGCTGGTGCTGATCTTCGGCGAGGTCGTCCCGAAGACCTTCGCCAAGCACAACCCCGAGCGCTTCCTGGTGCTGCTGTGGCTCATCAGCGTCACGCACACCGTCTTCTACCCGGTGATGCGGGTGCTCGTGGCGCTGACCCGGCGCTTCGTGAAGATGCTCGGCGGCGAGACGGACGCGGTGACGGCGACCGTGACCGAGGAGGACATCGAGGAGATGGTCCGAATCGGCAAGAGCGACGGCTCGATGTCGCCGGTGGCGACCAAGCTCCTGACCGGGATCTTCGAGCTCGACGACAAGATCGCCCGCGAGGTCATGGTCCCGCGCACGGACATGAAGGTCCTGCACGTCGACGCCGGCATGGACGCGGTCGTGGAGATGGTCTCGACGAGCGGGTACTCGCGCTACCCGATCTACCGGGACGGCATCGACGACATCGTGGGCGTCCTCTACGCCAAGGACTTCCTGTCGGCGGCGATGGCGAAGGACTGCAGCGAGCCGCCGCGGGTCGCCGACATCATGCGCCCCCCGATGGTGCGGCCGTGGAACATCCCGGTGCAGGATCTCCTGATGGAGATGCAGCGGGAGCGCATCCACCTCGCCGTCATCGCCTCGGAGTACGGCGGCGTGGCCGGCATCCTCACCCTCGAGGACATCGTCGAGGAGGTCTTCGGGCCGATCTACGACGAGCACGACCTCCGCACGGACGCCATCCAGAAGCTCGACGACACGCACTGGATCGTCGAGGGCGTGATGACGATGCGCGAGCTCGAGCTCGAGATCGGCACCGAGTTCCCCGAGGACGAGGACTACGAGACGGTGGCCGGCCTCCTGATGAAGGAGCGCGGGGCGATGCCCGAGGAGGGCTTCACCTGCGATCACATGGGCTACCGCTTCGAGGTCCGCCGCGCCGACGCCACGCGCGTCATCGAGGTCGCGGTCATGCGCCTCGACGATCACGGCGAGCCGACAGCCGTCCAGGCGTGAGGGACCGCCCGCGAGGCGATCGCGGGCCGCTGTGCGTGTCGTGTCCGACGCCTTGGGTGCGCGACGCCGGCGTCGGCGTAGCCCGCGTTTGACCGATTCCCGCGACGCAGCGTATTTTTTTTCGGGGCGCGAGAGATCCATCGCGCCTTTCGAACGTCCCGACATGTGATCCGCCGTCGGGGGGCGATCGGTGGATCACCACAGTTTGGTCGGCCGAGTGAGGGGAACGCATGGGCGAGAAGCGTGAAGACGATGGGGTGGTGACGTCGGCTCCGGCGTCGTCGGTGGGGAGCCTCCTGACGGACCTCCTGAGCGAGGCCAAGAAGGACGTCGCGGCCGAGCGGCAGCAGCTCGAGAGCCAGCTGTCCCAGCGCGAGAACGCCGCGCGGGAGCAGCGGGCGCGCGACGAGGCGCGCAAGCGCGAGGCGCTGCAGCAGAAGCTCGTCGAGGAGACGCGGCTCCGGAACCAGGCGCTCGCTGGCGCCAAGCGCGACATGGCGTCCGAGCGCATCGCCGCGGCGACGGCGCCGCACCAGCGCCCGAAGCTGGTCGAGCCGGACGCGGTGTCGGTGTCGCTCGCGCCCGCGCAGGCGCCGAAGCGGCGCGGCGTGCCGATCCTGCTCGCGGCGGCGATGGTCTTCGTCGGGATCGGGCTCGGGGTCGGCGGCGCCTTCGCGCTGACGCCGCCCCAGCGGCTGAACCTGCCGGACATCAACACGGCGGCGCGGGCCATCGTCGAGCAGACGGCCAAGGCGGCGCTGGCCGAGGGCGAGATCGCGCAGGCGCTCACGAACGCCAACGACCGCATCAAGGCCCTCGAGACCAAGATGGAGACCGCCATCGCCGAGCAGAAGAAGCTGGCGGACGCGTTCGAGGCGACGAAGACCGAGCTCGCCGAGGCCAAGGCCCAGCTCGAGGCCGACGGCGGCAAGAAGCCCAACGGGCACCGGCCCGGGTCGCGGCCCGGCAACGGCTCGTCGGGCGGAAACCCGGTCATCGACACGACGATCTTCAAGTAGCGACGCGCCCGACCCCGGGCTGCGCTCGGACGCCCCGCCGGCCACCGGTGGGGCGTTCGTCGTTTCGGGCTCCAGCAAGTACGCGGCCCGAACCGACGGCCACCGTGAGCCTTGGCGCGCCGCCTCGGCACGACCTCCATGCTCGCGGGCCGCGCTTCGCCCACAGACACGGCGAGAAGGCCCCTAGACGGCCCGAACGGGGGGTCAACCGTCCCCGCGCCGCACCGCGGCGTCACGACGCCCCTGGATGCCCGAAAACGGCCGTCCTAGCCCCAGTACCGATCCGACAGGCCACAGGGCGCTGAACCGGCACGTCTTTTCTACCAAGGCGAGCACGGAGCTCACGGAGGGGGGAGCGGGTCGCGCCCGGAGTTTCGGCTCGAGCGGCCACACATCCTCCGTGCCCTCCGTGGCCTCCGTGGTGG
>SBGO01000149.1 GCA_006226565.1 Deltaproteobacteria bacterium
CCACCACGGAGGCCACGGAGGGCACGGAGGATGTGTGGCCGCTCGAGCCGAAACTCCGGGCGCGACCCGCTCCCCCCTCCGTGAGCTCCGTGCTCTCCGTGGTAGAAAAGACGTGCCGGTTCAGCGCCTTGTGGCCTCTCTGATCGGCATTGGGTCCAGCGCCGAGCGGCCGGCCGTCTGGCCTCAGTAATAATCGTGTCGGAGGTCGAGGCCGATGTGCCAGATGAGGCCGCCGAAGGTGTAGGCGCCCGTCGGGCGGCCGGTCGGGTCCTTCTGCACCGCGCGCTGGTCGAGGCGCGTCAGCTGCACCGTCAGGTCGAGCATGAGCGGGGACGAGGTGACGCCGATCGGGTCGCCGAAGGTCACCCCTGCGCCGAGGCTGAAGACGTGGGCCGTCGCGTCGAGCAGGTTCGTCTGGTAGATGGGCGTCGGCAGCGGGGTGGGGCGCCAGAACCAGCCCGCGCGCGCCGTCCAGGTGGTGTCCGGGCGCCACTCGACGCCGATCCGCGGCGTCACCGTGTCGCGGGCCCCCACCGGCGCGCCGGTGGAGCGCACGGCGATGAGCTCCTCGGGCTGGTCCTGCGGGTCGGTCGGCGGCCGCACCTCGCTGTCGTCCACCGTCAGCACGAAGTCCGCGCCCGCCGGGGGCGCCGCGCTCCAGAGCTCCCAGGTGAGGCCGACCTCGACCGACACCCCGGGCTCGGGCGCCGGGGCGCTCTCCCAGCCGACGCCGAGGGCGAGCTGGCTCGGCGTGTAGAGGCTGACGCCGTGCACGTAGACGTCGAGGTCGCCGATGCCCTCGATGGTCGCGACCACCGGCAGCTGGTAGTCGAGCTCGAGCTCGTGGCGCCAGGTCGCCCCGAAGCGCAGCCCCTCGAAGGGCCCGAGCGCGAGCCCCGCGGTCGGCGACGCCGCCGGGACGATCTCCACGTCGATCGACTCGCGGGTGAAGCGCCCCTCGGCCAGCGAGAGCGAGGCGTTCACCTCGCCGTCGAAGGTCGCGAGCACCTGGATGCCGGCGCCGATCCGCAGCCACGGCGTCGGCTCGCCGGCCAGCGCCAGCGCCAGCACCAGCTTGTCGGGCAGGTTCTGGTACCGGTAGAAGTACGGCGTCGCCGGGTCGATGGACTCGATCTTCGTGCCGCTCGTCAGCGGGTGGAAGAGCGCGATGCCGAAGCCCAGCCGGTCGGCGAAGGCGCCGCTGATCGGCGTCGAGGCGCCGAGGTGGAAGCCCGCGCTGGTGTCGGGCATCAGCGGCTCGAACGCGCCCTGGACCGGGGTGAAGTCGAGCGCCGGCACGACCAGGTCGAGGCCCATCCCGAAGTGCGTCTGCTTGCGCGAGAGGATGTTGGCCGGGTTGTAGTACGCCGCGTCGTAGTTGATCCCGAGCGCGACCTGCGCGTTGCCCATGCCGCGGGCGCGCGAGCTGAAGCCGTAGAGGTCGAAGGACGAGGCGCGGGCCTCGCCAACGCCCACGAACGCAGCGACCGCGCACACGAGCGCACGGATCGCGCGCGACCTCGGCGAGGGTGACGTCATCGGCACGACCATAGCCGCTGTCGCGATATCGGCAAACACACACTATACTCCGCCAGAACCGCGGCCCGTGGCCACCTTCGTCGAGGCGCCCCCACTCGTGAGCCAGAACCTGCCGTCAACCCTTCGCGACGCCGCGCCGAGCCGGCTCATGACCGTGCTCCGCGGGCCGGTGTGGAGCCTGCGCGTCGAGGGTCGGCGCGTCTCCATCGTGCTCGAGGGCGCCGCGCTCCCCGGCGGCGCCGAGCTGTCGGAGCTGGTCGTGCGCCTGCCGCACGTCACCTTCCCCTTCGACTTCCGCGAGGGCATCGAGCGCTTCCGGCACCACCGCGGCCAGGCCGACGGGCTCGAGCTCGCCGTCGACGCGCGGGTGCTGCTCGACTGGCTGCACCGCGTCTCCGGCGGCCGCCTCGGCGGGAACGCCCACGACGACAGCCTCGTCCTCGCCGGCCGCACCGACGGCGGCGCCCGCTACACCGTCCGCGCGCGCCTCATCGCCGACCCGGAGCCGACCGACGACGAGCCGACCCTGACGCTCTCGCTCTACCAGGTCCGCGTCTACGGGCAGGTGTCCGAGCCGTGGCCGCTCCTCGCGAGCCGGATCATCGATCTGCTCCCCGAGGACCTCGTCGTCGACCGCACGCTCACCACCGCGCGCCTGCGCATCGTGCGCCCGGCGCTCGCCTTCGCCCTGTCGGCCCTCGGCTGGAAGCTCCCCGACGTCACCGGGCTCCGCGCGCGCGGCGTCGAGGTCCGCGAGGGGCGCCTCGTCGCCCGCTTCCGCAGCGACGACGCCGAGCAGAGCCCGATGCTCACCCTCGACGGCATGGGCGAGACCGCGCTCCGCGGCGCCTTCGAGCGCTTCGTCGAGGACCTCGAGCTCAAGCGCCACCACGGCCAGGTCGACCGCCTGCTCGCCGGCCACCAGGTCCGCGAGGCCCTCGCCGAGGTCTACCGCGCCCTCGACGGGCCGCCCCAGCCGGGGTTCCTGGCCGAGCGCCTCATCGGCATCACCGCCTCCCAGGCCATCCTCCACGACGAGGGCGAGCGCGTCTGCCGCGAGCTCCTGCGCGTCGCGCCGAGCTGGGAGCCGGCGCTGTGCGGCCTCGCGTCCATCGCCTTCGGCCGCGGCCGCGAGGAGGAGGCCGCCGTCCAGCTCGAGCGCCTCGCCGCCGTGCTGACCGCGCCCGCCGACCGCGAGGACGCCACCGCCGCCGACCTCACCGTCGCCGAGATCCTCCGCCGCACCGCCCCCGACGAGGCGCGCGCTGCCCTCGGCCGCGTCCTCGAGCGCTCTCCCGATCACGAGGAGGCGCTCGAGATGCTCATCGCGCTCAACGACGCCGAGGGCGACCTCCGGGCGACGTTGCCGCTCTACAAGCGCCTCCTCTTCGCCGCGCGGAGCCGCGACCGGACGCGCGACGCCGGCCTCCGCCTGGCCCGCCACGCCCTCGAGCGCGGCCAGCCCGAGGACGCCCGCGTCTTCCTGCGGGTGGTGCTCGAGGCGTCGCCCGAGGACCTCGAGGCGCAGTTCGCCCTGGCCGAGGTCGAGCGCCTCAGCGGCGCGCCGCTCGAGGCCGTGCGGATCCTCGACACCGCGCTCCGGCAGCTCCCCGCCGCCGACGCGGCCAGCGCCGTCCGGGTCATCGCGCGCCTCGCCCGCCTCGCCCTCGACTCGATGAAGGACCCCGGGCGCGCGCGGCGCGTCCTGTGGCGGGCCGTGGACCTCGCGCCCATCGACGACGAGCCGGCGCTGGCCCTGGCGCGCATCGCGCTCGACGCCGGCGAGCCGGTCCTCGCCGGGCGCTACCTCGAGTTCATCGACACCGTCAGCCCGCGCTGGGCCGAGGCGCAGGTCCTGCGGGCCGAGGGCTTCCTGGCGCGCGGGGACAACCCCGCCGCGCTCGCCGCCGTCCTGGCCGTCCTCGACGCCTTCCCCCACGACGCCACCGCGCTCGCGCTGCTCGAGCGCTGCACCCCCGATCTGACCCAGCGCGAGCTCCTCGTCGACCGCCTCGCGCGGAGCGCCGAGCGCACCGCCCCCGGGCCGGACCGCGCCCGCGTGCTGCACCAGGTCGGCGAGCTCTACGCCTCGCTCGGGCTCCGCTGGGACGCCATCACGCCCTGGGAGGCCGCGGTCGAGGAGGCCCCGGAGGGCCCGGACGCGCCGCGCGTGGCCGCCCACCTGCTCGATCTCTACACCGAGTTCGGCATGTGGCCGCGCCACCAGAGCCTCGGCAAGCGCCGCCTCCCCCTCGAGCACGAGCCCGAGGCGCGGGTCGCGCTCCTCGTCCGGCTCGGGCGGGTGGCGCTGCTCGAGCTCGACGACGCCACCGAGGCGCGCCCCTTCCTCGAGGAGGCCGTGCGCCTCGCGCCGCGCAACGTCGAGGCGCTCGAGCTGCTGCGGCGCTCCCTCGAGGTCCTCGAGCAGGGCATCGCCCTCATCGGCGTCCTGACCCGGCTCGAGACCCTGGTCGAGGACGGCGCGCGCCGCGACGCCTGCCGGATCCGCCTCGCGGAGCTGCAGCTCGACGGCCTCAACGCCCCCGGGCAGGCCCGCGCGACGCTCAAGCGCGTGACGGACGTCGCCGCCGGCTCGCCGCGCGTCCTCGCGCTCCGCCGCCGGCT
>SBGO01000724.1 GCA_006226565.1 Deltaproteobacteria bacterium
GTTGGCGGGGCGGACGGGACTCGAACCCGCGGCCTTCGGCGTGACAGGCCGACGTTATAACCGACTTAACTACCGCCCCAAAAAGGGTGGGTCTCAATGAGACCAAGCTCGAATGTCAATGGGCGAAACAGGGTTCGAACCTGCGACCCCCTGCTTGTAAGGCAGGTGCTCTCCCGACTGAGCTATTCGCCCCTCGGCGCCGAGAGCGAGGAGCGTTATGTCAGAGGGTCCCGAGGGTGTCAAACAGAAAAGTGATGCTCTCGGACGGCCACGCCGACATTTCGGCGGAGGCCCCGCCGAAGCCCGTTCCAGCACGCCGACCGCGGGGTCGGCGCCGCCTCCGAGGCCCCCTCTCCGCGCCGTGTGGGGGGCACCTCGACGGCACGCTCGGGCCCGCGCGCGACCTCTACCGCCGAGGCCGGCGCGGAGCCCGCGCTCCGGGCTCCGCGGGCCCCCGTTTCGCGCGCCACAAAGAGAAACGCCCCAGCCGTGAGGCCGGGGCGTTTCGGAGTCTTCAGGCGCCGCTCAGGGCGCGCTGCAGGCTACTTCTTCTCGCTGCACTGCGACTGCGAGGGGTCGAGGATGATGAACTGCACGCGGCGGTTCTTCGCCCGGCCCGACTTGGTCGCGTTCTTCGCGATCGGCACGCGCTCGCCGTAGCCCTTCGCCACGAGACGACCGACGTCGACCTTCTTGCTCGCGAGGTAGTCGAGCACGGCCTTGGCGCGGTTCTGCGACAGCTCGTCGTTGTACTCGAGCGTGCCGTCGCTGTCGGTGTGGCCCTGGACCTCGATCTTCTTGATCCAGGTCTGGCTCAGCACGACCGAGGCCACGGCGTCGAGGAGCGGGTAGCTCTTCGGGTCGATCTCGTACTTGTCGTAGCGGAAGTAGACCTTGTCGGTGATGACGATCTCGCACGGGTTGAACGAGACGTTGCACTTGTTCTCGGGGTCGTTCGGGCAGTTGTCATCGACGTCGAGGATGCCGTCACCGTCGTTGTCCGGATCCGGGCAGCCGTCCTCGTCCTGGAAGTTGTCGATGTCCTCGGGCTCGTTCGGGCACTTGTCCGTCGCGTCCGGGATGCCGTCCTTGTCGTTGTCGAGATCCGGGCAGCCGTCCTCGTCCTCGAAGCCGTCCATGTCCTCGGGATCGTTCTTGCAGCTGCCGTCGGGGCCGTCGGCGCCGTCGAGGATGCCGTCGCCGTCGTTGTCGGGATCGGGGCAGCCGTCGCTGTCCTGGAAGCCGTCGAAGTCCTCGGGATCGTTCATGCACTGCCCGAAGCCGCGATCGTCCTTCTTGCCGTCGCGGGTGTCGACGATGCCGTCCTTGTCGTTGTCGCGGTCGGGGCAACCGTCCTCGTCCTCGAAGCCGTCGAAGTCCTCGGGCTGGCTCGGGCAGGCGTCGTTCTCGGCGAGCAGGCCGTCGCCGTCGGGATCCTGGTCCTCCTTCGGCGTGTAGGTGTAGCCGAGGAAGACGCGGAAGTTCGGCGCGCCGTAGCCGTCGGTCAGGCCGCGCGCGACGCCGAGGGTCACGGCGTGCGGCGGGGCCGGCCACCAACGACCGGCGAGGGCGAGCTCGATGGGGTTGTCCGCCGACGTCGCGCCGCTCTCGAGCGACACCTTGCCGTAGGACTCGAGGATGACCCCCCACTCACCGGGATCGAAGCGGTACTCGAGGCCGCCCCCGAAGGTCAGCTCGTTGCCGACCGCGATGTTGTAGAGGTCCTGCTTCTCCGGGCGGAACAGGAAGCCGGCCGACAGCGAGCCGCGGAACTCCTTCGTGAACTGGTAGCCCGCCACGACCCGCGGCTCCACCGTCAACGACTCGTTCCCCTGGTAGTCGCTCGGGCTGCCCGAGGGCACCGTGACGACCGCGAGGAGGGCCAAGCCGAAGCCCTCGGGATCGTGGACGATGCTCCACTTCGGGTAGATGCGGATGTCGCCCATCACGACCGAGGCGAGCTTGTCGTTGACCTCGAGCGTCGACGACGGGTCACCGGCCGCCTGCCACAGGGTCAGCGGGACGCCGAGGCCGACCTCGAAGACGTCGGCGATGCCGATGGCCGCGATGAGGTCCACCTGGAGCTGGTGCTCGATGAGCGAGACCTCTTCGCCGTTCGAGAGGCGGCGAAGCACCAGCGGCTGGTTCGCGTAGTTGAGGTAGATGCCGACCGACGGCTTCCACCCCGGAAGGACCGCGGTCCCCTGGGTGGTCACGTAGTTGTTGTCACCGCCCGGCGCGGGAGCGAACTGCTGCGTCGGCAGCGACCCGCCCGTCTGCGCCATCGCAGAGCTGCTGAACAAAGCCAGCGCGAATGCGAAGAGAACGCGCTTTTTCACCTTCGTCTCCTTCCCTCGGCTCCCGGGCTGGCAACGCGGGTCCACCGGCGACTGGTCTCTGCCGGCGGTACTCCGCAGCTCGGGTCACGGCCTGTGAACCCGGCTCGCGAGAGGGCGAGCCTCTCCCCTCGCGACAGGTAGCACCACACTAAAGATGTTGAGATAGCGTGTAGCGGCCTGAAAGACCGACTGTTGCTCCTGTGTAATCGAGAAACAGGGGATGCGCAAGCGGGCCCGGGCGCAGAGCGAGCCCGCGGGCGGTGCGGCGTTGCTGCCCCTCGGAGCGATTCGCGTCCGCGAGATGCAAGCAGGCCCCGGGGGAGGGTCGCGAGCACCTGCCCGAGAGCCCGCTTCACGCCCCCCACACTCGCCCTTTGACGGGCTCGTTCGCGCGCGTTAGGTTCCGCGGCCGGCCGGTTTCTCTACGCATGCGCCCGCCGACCTCGGCGGCCCAGCGCGAACCGACCGCCCCCCCGACCGCGGAGTCCCGACGTGAGCAGGTTCCTGAGCGAGTGGAAGCGCACCCACAACTGCGGCGAGCTGCGCCGCGCCAACGTGGGTGAGACCGTCGTGCTGATGGGCTGGGTCCAGAACTACCGCGACCACGGCGACATCATCTTCGTCGACCTGCGAGACCGCTACGGTCTCACCCAGGTCAAGTTCGATCCGGCCGTCTCCCAGGCCGCCCATGACGAGGCCGACCGGCTCCGCAGCGAGTGGGTCTTCGCCGTCCGCGGCACGGTCGTCGACCGCGGCACGATGGAGAACCCGAACATGCCGACCGGCGCCGTCGAGCTCGAGGCGACCGAGATCCAGATCTTCAACCCGTCGAAGACGCCGCCGTTCCCCATCTCGGACCGCAACGACGCCAACGAGATCCTGCGGCTGAAGTACCGCTACCTCGATCTCCGCCGCGCGGGGCTCCAGGAGAAGCTGGTGATGCGCCACAACGTGACGCGCATCACCCGCGACTACCTCAACGACCACGGCTTCCTCGAGCTCGAGACGCCGATCCTCGCGAAGAGCACCCCCGAGGGCGCGCGCGACTACCTCGTCCCGAGCCGCGTGCACCCGGGCGAGTTCTACGCGCTGCCGCAGTCGCCGCAGACCTTCAAGCAGATCTTCATGATCGCGGGCTACGATCGCTACTACCAGATCGCCCGCTGCTTCCGCGACGAGGACCTGCGCGCCGACCGCCAGCCCGAGTTCACGCAGATCGACTGCGAGCTCAGCTTCATCGCCCCCGACGACATCTACCGGATCATGGGCGGGCTCATCCGCCGCATCTGGAAGGACACGATCGGCGTCGACGTGCCCGAGATCGGGCAGATGACCTACCAGGAGGCGATGAGCCGCTTCGGCATCGACCGGCCGGACCTCCGCTTCGGGCTCGAGCTCCAGGACATCGGCGACCTCGCCGCGAAGACCGACTTCGTCGTCTTCAAGCGCGCCCTCGAGGAGGGCGGCCTGGTCAAGGCGATCAACGCCAAGGGCGGCGCCTCGCTGAGCCGCACCGAGGTCGACAAGCTCGGCGCGGTCTGCACCCGCTACGGCGCCAAGGGGATGGCCTGGGTCAAGCTCCAGCCCGGCGGCTGGCAGGGCCCGGCGGCCAAGTACTTCCCCGACGACGTCAAGGACGAGCTCGCGGCGCGCCTCGACGCGACCGAGGGCGACCTCATCTGCTTCGTGGCCGACACCTTCACGGTCTGCAACGACGCGCTGGCGCACCTCCGCCTCGCCCTCGGCGAGAAGCTCGGCCTCATCGACGAGGACGCCTGGAAGTTCATCTGGATCACGGACTTCCCGCTCTTCGAAGAGGTGACCGAGAACGGGCGCTACTACTCGAAGCACCACCCGTTCACGAGCCCGCACCCCGACGACGTGCAGTACCTCGAGAGCGACGCCTCGAAGGTGCGCTCGCTGGCGTACGACCTCGTGCTCAACGGCACCGAGCTCGGCGGCGGCTCGATCCGAATCCACGACCAGGGCGTCCAGGCGCAGATCTTCAAGCTCCTCGGCCTCACCGACGAGGAGACGCAGGTCAAGTTCGGCTTCCTGCTCGAGGCGCTCGGCTTCGGCACGCCGCCCCACGGCGGCCTCGCCTTCGGCCTCGACCGCATCGTGATGCTGCTCGCCGGCACCGACTCGATCCGCGAGGTCATCGCCTTCCCGAAGACGCAGAAGGCCTCCGATCTCATGACCGACTCGCCGAGCGGCGTGGACCCGGGGCAGCTCGAGGAGCTCCACATCCGCGTGGTGAAGCCGGCGCCGAAGGCCGACTGATCGCCGCGACGGCGGCGCGCCCGGACCGACGGGCCGATGCGGCGTGAGATGATCGCCGTGTCGGCCCGTTTTCGTGCGTTCTGATCAATGAAACCGGACGGCGGGCCGCGCTCCACCGCGACTCCGCGCGGGGCCGCGCCGCGCGCCGGGGAAGCCCCGCTCTCCCGGTGCTTTACACCCCGTTGCGCGCTATGAAACCATGCGCGTGGTGGCCGCAGAACTCCCACAGGGCCCCGGGACAGCGCTGAGCGACGCCCTCGCGGCGGCGGCCCCGCCGGGCCAGATAGAGAAGTACCGCGTGCTCGAGCCCATCGGCGAAGGCGGTATGAGCGTCGTCTATCGCGCGCGGGACGAGGCGCTGCAGCGCAACGTGGCCATCAAGGTGATGCACCGTCACCTGGCCAAAGACCCCGAAGCGCGCACGCGTTTTTCGCGGGAGGCCCGGGCCGTCGCCCGCCTGACGCACCGCAACATCCCCAAGATCTACGACTTCTCCTCGTCGGACTCCGAGCGCAACTACATCGTCGCCGAGCTCGTCGAGGGGGCGCCGCTGGCCACGCTGCTCCGCGAGGGGCCGGCGCCGCTGCCGGAGCTCGGCGTGATGATGTGCATCGGGGTCGCCTCGGCGCTCCGCCACGCGCACGAGAACCGCATCATCCACCGCGACGTGAAGCCCGAGAACATCCTCGTCGGGCGCGACGGGGTGGCGAAGCTCACCGACTTCGGCATCGCGCAGATCGTCGGGCTCGAGTCGATGACGATGACCGGGACCCTCATCGGCTCGCCGGCCCACATGGCGCCCGAGCAGATCGACGGGACCAAGCACATCGACTACCGCGTCGACATCTGGGCCCTCGGCACCGTGCTCTACATGGCCGTGACGGGCGGCACCCTGCCCTTCGACGCCGACAACCCCCACTCGGTGCTCAAGCGCATCGTCGAGGGGAACTACCAGGACCCCCGCCGCATCAACCCCCACGTCGACAGCGAGCTCGCCCGCATCATCGGGCGCTGCCTGCAGGTCGACCGCGACGCGCGCTACCCGACCATGGAGGAGCTCGAGGGCGAGCTCCACGCGTGGCTCGAGGCGCGCGGCCTCAACGATCCCGAGGCGGAGATCCGGGCGATGATGGCCGACCCCGTCGGCTACCACCGGATCCTCTCCGACCACCTCTCGGCGACCCTGATGGCGATGGCCGAGGAGGCCGTCGCCGAGCGCGAGCGCCACCGCGCCCTGGAGCTCTACGGGCGCGTGCTGGTCCTCGACCCCGACCACCCGGCCGCCTTCGAGCGCGTGCGGCGCCTCACGAGCGGGATGCGCACCCGGCGACGGGTCGTCTGGGGCGCGACGGGCGTGGTGGTCGTGGTGGTGGCGGCGGTCGGCGTCTGGATGCTGACCCGCCCCGGTCCGGTGCCGAGGACGACGGCGTCGGCCCTGCCGGCGGTCGACGCCCCGGCGGTGACGCAGACGGCGCCCAGCCTCGTGGCCGCGGCCCCTGCCGAGGAGGCGCACGACCCGAAGGACCACGCCCCCCTGCCCCCCGTGACGGCGGGCGCCGTCGCCGGCGCGGCGCTGGCGGGCGCGATGGAGGCGAGCGATCGGCTCTTCGCCGAGGCCGAGAAGCGACGCCTCGCCAAGAAGAACGGCACCCCTCGCCGCGTGACGCCCGTGAACCCCGTCACCCCGGTCGGGATCGCCCCCGTCGACGTCCGGCTGACCTCCTACCCGAGCAGCGTCCAGCTCGCCGTGGACGGCCGGACGGTGCCCGCGGGCGCGACGGTCTCGCTCAAGCCGGGGACCTACCCGGTGACGCTGACCATCCCGACCTGCCCCGAGTGCGAGCCCGCGGCCACGAGCCTCGTGGTCACGCCCGACAAAGCCAGCTATCATCTCCCCTTCCCGACCGAGGCCTCGGTGACCTTCACCTGCCCCGGCACCCACTACGTCCAGGACGACAAGGGCCAGCGCTACAAGTGCAACGTCAAGAACACGGTGAAGCTGGATTCGCCGCGGCCCAAGACGCTCTTCGTGTCGCTGTACGCCGAGGATGGCACCGTGATGGCGACGCACCAGCCGGTCGTCCTCATCCCGGGCAAGGGCACCCGCAAGAACTTCTGAGCCCGCGCCGGCGCGCCCGGGCCATGCGCACGCTCGTCCGCGCCCTCGTCGTGTGGCTGGCGGTCCTGGCCCCGGGCGCGCTGCACGCCGCCGAGCCGGCTGCCGACAACGACCTCCCGCTGGAGCTGATGCAGCGCATCACCCAGGGCGAGTCGGCGTTCAAGGTGCAGAACTACCCGCGCGTCATCGAGCTGCTCAAGCCGCTGGCCGGGCACCGCCTCCTCAAGGGCCAGCGCAAGCACCGCGACGTGCTCGAGTGGCTCGGGGTGAGCCAGTGGCTCTCGAGCCAGGAGGACGACGCGCGGCTCACCTTCGCCAAGCTCATCCTCGAGTGGCCCAACTACCACCTCGACGAGCTGCTCTACCCGCCCGAGCTCGTGCAGTACTACGAGGCGCGGCGCAAGGAGATGATCGACCTCGGGGTCGTCGACCCGAACCGCGATCCCAACGTCAAGAAGCGCCTCGTCCTGATCCGCCACGACATCGAGCGCGAGGTGCCGACCATCGCCTACTTCGCGCCCTTCGGCGTCGGGCAGTTCGCCAACGACGAGGCCGGCAAGGGGACCGTGGTCGTGGTGCTCGAGGTCCTCGGCCTGGCGGCGACGGCGGGGACGTGGCTCGCCATCGAGGGCCTCAAGGACGAGCAGGGGTACGTCCGCGCCGCCGACGAGGGCAAGGTCACGGCGCTCAACGCGCTCTGGATCGCCGGCGCGGCCATCTTCGCCGGGGCCTACATCTACAGCGTGACCGACGGGCTCCTGAACGAGCCCGACGGCGCCGAGAGCGATCTCCGCTACGAGCTCATCGACATCGACGCCCTGCCGCCGCCGCCCGATTCGGCGCAGATCGAGCTGATCCCCGGGCCCGGCGAGGTCGGCCTGGGGCTCGGCCTGACGTTCTGAGACGCTCGCCCGGGGGGCGCTCCGGGACAACGCCGCCGCGCTCGCTCGCCGCCCACCGGCTTCGGCGCGTGGACGCGGAGCGCCGCGGTACGTATCATCCCCGCCACGGTCGCGCCCTCGGGGCCGCGGCCCCGACCCCCGAGAGGCCCATGGCGAGCGTCGTCCTCTTCCCCGCCGATCTTTCCGCCCCCGTGGTCGTGCCCCTCGACCGGCGCGTCGTCCGCCTCGGGGCCGCGCCGGACAACGACGTGACGCTCGCCGGCGGCGGCGCCGAGGCGCACCACGCCCACATCGTCTACGACAACGGCGCCTTCACCATCGGGGTCACCGACAACACCGCGCTGGTCTTCGTCAACGGCAAGAAGAAGAAGAGCCAGAAGCTCGCCGACGGCGACCTCATCCAGCTCGGCGACCACGTCCTGCGCTTCGTCTTCTACGACCACGGCCTCAAGCCGAAGGCCCCGTCGGTGGACAGCGACGTCGACACCGGCCGCTTCAACGCGCTCCACCGCTTCGCCATGCGGCTGATGTCGAGCTGGGACCTCGACGAGATCCTGACGAGCCTCCTCGACGAGCTCATCGCGCTCACCGGCGCCGACAAGGCGTTCCTGCTCCTGACCCTCGACGGGCGCGCCCGCGTGCACCTCGGCAAGAACGTCGAGGCGACCACCATGGCGACGGCCGAGGACGCCATCAGCGACTCCATCGTCCACGCCGTGCTCGAGAGCGGTGAGCCGCTCATCGTCGCCGACGCCCTGAGCCACGAGGACTTCAAGACCTCCAAGAGCGTCATGAACCTCAAGCTCTGCAGCGTCATGTGCGTGCCGCTGGTGGCGCGCGCGACGACGCTGGGGCTCTTCTACCTCGGCAACGACAACGCCGTGAACCACTTCGGGCCGGAGCTGCTCGAGGTGGTCAAGGTCTTCGCCTCCCACGCCGCCCTCATCCTCGACACGGCCATCGCCAGGCGCGAGCTGGTCAAGAACATCAAGGGCCTCGAGGAGGAGCTCGAGGACCGCCGCTTCGGCGAGCTCATCGGCGCCTGCGACGCGATGCGCGACGTCTACAAGAAGATCAGCCGCATCGCGACCACCGACATCTCCGTCCTCATCGAGGGCGAGACCGGGACCGGCAAGGAGCTCGTCGCCCGCGCCATCCACCAGCGCTCGAACCGCGCCAAGGCGCCCTTCGTCGTCATCAACTGCGGCGCCATCCCCGAGAACCTGCTCGAGAGCGAGCTCTTCGGCCACGTCCGCGGCGCCTTCACCGGCGCCGTCGCGACCACCCAGGGCAAGTTCCAGGCGGCCAACGGCGGCACCCTCTTCCTCGACGAGATCGGCGAGATGCCGCTGCCGCTGCAGGTGAAGATCCTGCGCGCCATCCAGGAGAAGACCGTCGTCCGGGTCGGCGACACCCGCGCCGAGACCGTCGACATCCGCTTCGTGGCGGCCACCAACAAGCACCTCCTCGACGAGGTGAAGGCCGGCCGCTTCCGCGAGGACCTCTACTACCGGCTCAACGTCATCACGCTGAACCTGCCGGCGCTGCGCGAGCGCGGTGAGGACATCATCCTCATCGGCCGCTACTTCCTGAACCGCTACGGCAAGGAGATCTCGGGCCGCAACTGCAGCCTCTCGACCGAGGCGATCCGGGCCATGAAGCGCTGGCGCTGGCCGGGCAACATCCGCGAGCTCGAGAACCGCGTGAAGAAGGCGGTCGTCTTCTCTGACACCGGTGTCATAACGCCGGACGACATGGATCTGGGCGAGGAGGCCCTCGAGCCCATCCTGCCGCTGACCGAGGCGCGCGAGGTCTGGCAGCGCGACTACATCAACCACGTCCTCGCGCTCAACGACGGCAACCGGACCCAGACGGCGCGTGACCTGGACGTCGATCCGCGGACGATCTTCCGCCACCTCGAGAAGGAGCGCGAGGGGGCGTGACACCGATGTCGGGGTCCACCAGCTCGACGGCCCCGCCCCGGCGCGGGCCCCAACGCGGAGAGGCCGCTCCCGTGCGGCCCTTCGACGTGTCGGGCCGTGTGGCACGGCTCTTGCTGCTCGTACTCGTCGGGTCACCGGCGCACTGCCTGTGGCCCCCGAGCTACGAGGTGGCCCCCGAAGTGAACGAGCCGGTGACGATCGACCGCGACCTGTTGAGCATCTCCCCGAGCGACTTCCACGTCTGGGGCGGCTGCCCCGACGTGTTCAGCCTCGACATCAGCAGCGCCCTCTCCAACCCCGACGACGACGAGCTCACCATCGCCTGGGTCGTGAACTACGAGGAGGGCCTCAAGCAGAAGGTCGACGACTTCGACACGACCGAGTTCGTCTTCAACCCCTGCGAGAACGTGCGGACCATCGTCGGCGGGGTCACGCCGAACATCATCCGCGTCTGGGTGCTCGACCGCGCCCCGCTGTCCCACAACAACGCCGACGACTTCCGAACGATCGTCGACCCGGACACCACGATGGCCGAGGTGACCTGGTTCTTCTACGTCGAGGACGACACGTGCTGCCTCCCCACCCAGTGACGCCACGCCGCGGGTGGCTCGCCCTGTGGGTGGCGCTCGTCGCCGCCACCGGGGCCTGCAACGGCGGCGCGCTGACGGCGAGCTCCGTCGCGTGCAAGGCGTCGACCGACTGCGCCGACGACCGCGTCTGCGCCTTCAACCACTGCGTCGCGCCGGGCCAGAACACGACCACCGTGCAGGCCCGCATCGTGCCCGCCGCCAACTCCGAGCTCCTGACCCAGCAGATCCCCGAGCTGAGCTTCGCGGACGGCCCGGACTGGCTCATCCGGCTCCTCGAGCCCGCGGTGGTGCGCGGCACCGTGGTCCCGCTCGGGGACGCCTTCACGGTCAACGTGCCGGGCGAGATCGAGGTCACCACCCCGGGCGACATCCCCGGCCTCGACTACAAGTTCACGGCGCGGGCCCTCGACGGCCTCGACGGCAACGACGACGGCTTCACCCTGCGGGTCCTGCCGGGGCGGCACTACACCGGGACGTTCCGCCCCGACGCGCCGGATCTGCCGGACTTCGACTTCACCCTGACGCCCGACGTCATCGCCACCGGGCGCTTCGACATCGCCCTGCCCGCGACGGCCGACTACGTCGCCATCGGCGGCCGCGTGCGGACCCACGACTACATCCCGGTGGGGGGCGCGCGCATCGTGGCGCTGCTGTCCGACAACTCCGTCGCCGGGGTGACGACCACCGAGACCGACCACGGCTTCTTCGAGCTGACCCTGCCCCCGGGGACCGACGAGATCCGCCTCAAGGTGTCGGCGCCGGCGGACGGCCCGGTCTTCCCGGACTTCACCACCGAGGCCCTCACCGCGGCCGCGGACCTCGACGTCCTGGTGCCGACCCTGCCCCCCGGCGATCAGCCCTTCGAGGCGACCATCCAGGTCCTCTCGCGCGACGCCTTCGGCATCTTCGAGTACCCGGCCGGGCTGACCGTCACCGTCGTCGGCGAGCTCGACGAGGGGACGCTCCGGCGGAGCGCGACCACCGACGCCGAGGGCATCGCGACGCTGACGGTGCTGCCCGGCTCCTACGAGTGCCTGGTCTCGACCGGCTCCGAGTCCCCGTGGGCGAGCTGGCACGGCCGCGTCCTGCTGACCCACCGCGCCGGGCCGTCCGACAAGGGCCCCGCGACCGTCGAGCTGGCCTACCGGACGCCCCTCTACGGCAGCGTCAGCGACGCCTCCGGCGTGCCGGTCGCGGCTGGCACCCTCTACGCCACGCGGCGCATCCAGCGCGGTGACGCCGACGTCCTCGTCGTCGCGCCGCCGCCGTTCAAGCTGACCATCGCCGACGGGACCTTCGAGGGCGCCGTCGACCCCGGGACCTACGACCTGCGCGTGGTCCCCGACCCCTCCACCGGCGCGCCCGCGACCACGATGCGCGCGATCTCGGTGACGAGCCTGCCGCTCGAGCTGCCGATCGACCTGCCCGAGCCCGCGCTCGCGCACCTGACGGTGGCCGCGCCCGATGGGACCTTCATGAGCGGGGTCTCCGTCGAGCTCTACCAGCAGGACCCGGAGACCGAGGAGCCGGTGCTGCTGATCAAGGGCACGACCAACGACGCGGGCTACGTGGACCTCATCATCCCCTTCACGGCCCCATGACCGACACCGAACCCCTCAAGAAGGCCCCGACGGCGCTCGCCCGGGTCGCCTGGCCCATCCGCGTCGGCGTCGGCGTCGCCCTCGCCGCGGCCGCCGCCATCCCGCTGTTCGGCCGCCACTACACCCTCTGGCTCGTGCTGTTGGCCGTGGGCGCCCTCGGCTGGTCCGCGTGGCACCTCTGGTGGGCGACGCGCGGGCCCGGCGCCATCCTGGTCGGCCTCGAGCAGCGCTGGCTCGAGCTCCACGGCGCGCGCCGCCTCGGGCGCTGCGCGGTCGTGGTCCACGACGGGATGCAGCCGCTCCAGATCCGCCTCTCCCGCGAGCGGCGGACGCTCCGGGCGGACGTCGGGACGCCGCTGCCCGCGTCGACCCTGACCTTCCGCCTCTGGCCCGCCGACCAGGCGGCGCCCGACTTCGCCGGCTCGCCCACCCGCGAGCTGACCTACGACCTCGAGCGCGCGCCCGAGGTCGAGGCGCTCTTCGCCGGCCGCTTCGGCGCCGAGAGCAACCACCCGGCGGCGCTGCGGCGCATCATGACGGCGTCGCTGATGGCGCCCCTCCTGACGGTCCACCAGTCGAGCCCGCCAGGCGCCTTCCGCGGCCTGACCTGGGACGGCCGCGAGCTGGCGGTCCACTGGGCCGGCCCGGTGGTCACCGACCCGACCCGGGCGCTGCAGCTCTCGCGGCCCATCTGGCGCGCCTTCGTCGACGAGGCGTGATCGCCGTCTGTGCGCCAGATTGTCGCACCGCATGCGCTCGGTCGCGCCGGGGGGTTGTCCCCCGAGACGTGGTGCCCAACATCCATCCCGTCGCTCATCGAGGCCCCGGCGGCTCCCCCTTGCCAAACCGTCCCCGGCGCCTCGCGTAGCATGAGCGTGGACACCCCTATTGGATTGGAGAGGCAGGCATGCCGGAAGTCGAGAACACCATCATCATCGGGTCCGGCCCGGCCGGGTTGACCGCAGCCATCTACACCGCCCGCGCCAACCTGCGCCCGCTGGTCTTCGAGGGGCTGCAGCCCGGTGGTCAGCTGACCATCACGACCGAGGTCGAGAACTACCCGGGCTTCGTCGACGGCATCCAGGGCCCCGAGCTCATGGACATCATGCGCAAGCAGGCCGAGCGCTTCGGCAGCCGCCACTTCTACGAGTTCGTCGACAAGGTCGACCTCTCCGAGCGCCCCTTCAAGGTCTACGTCGGGGGCAACGTCCACCTCGCCAAGACCCTCATCATCGCGACGGGCGCCTCGGCCCGCTACCTGGGCATCGAGGACGAGGAGAAGTTCCAGGGCCGCGGGCTGTCGGCCTGCGCCACCTGCGACGGCTTCTTCTTCCGCGACAAGGAGATCATGGTCGTCGGCGGCGGTGACTCGGCCGTCGAGGAGGCCAACTTCCTCACGCGCTTCGCGAAGAAGGTCTACGTCGTGCACCGCCGCGACTCCCTCCGCGCCTCGAAGATCATGCAGGATCGCCTCATGGCGAACCCGAAGGTCTCGATGCTCTGGAACAAGACCATCACGAAGTACCTGCCCGACGAGACCGGGCAGCTCGTCGGCGTGACCCTCCAGGACACCAAGACCGGTGAGGAGGCCGACACCCCGATCGAGGGCGTGTTCATGGCCATCGGGCACACCCCGAACACCGCCTTCCTCGAGGGCCAGCTCAGCACCGACGACAGCGGCTACCTGCTCGTCACGGCCCACACCAACACCAACGTCGAGGGCGTCTTCGCCGCCGGCGACGTGGCCGACACCCGCTACCGCCAGGCCATCACCGCGGCCGGCCACGGCTGCCAGGCCGCCATCGACGTCGAGAAGTGGCTCGAGGCGAACGACGAGTGACCGACGGCGCGCGAGCGCCCGAGGACGAGACCCCGCCATCGGACCGGACGCCGCCTGCCCGCGGCGTCCGGGTGCCGGTGGCGGACCTCCTCCCGGGGCAGACCCGCGTCTTCACCTTCGACGAGGACGGCTGGGAGCAGTCCGCCTTCGTCGTCCATCACGAGGGCGCGCTCCGCGTCTTCGTGAACCGCTGCCCGCACGTCCCCTACACCCTCGACTTCGGGGACGGCGAGCTGATGTCCCCCGACCGGCGGACGCTGGTCTGCGCCAACCACGGCGCGCGCTTCGACCCGGCGACCGGGCGCTGCACGGCGGGCCCGCCCATCGGCCGCGCCCTGACCGCGCTGGCGTTCACCCGGGACGGCGACGACGTCATGGTGGACGTCGCGCCCCACACCGACGGGATCTGAGGCCACGGAGGGCACGGAGGACGTGTGGCCAGCTCGAGCCGAAGCCTCGAGCGCGTCTCGCTCCCCCGGCCCCAAAAAGAAACCGCCCGCGGCGGAGAGCAGCGGGCGGTCTCGGTGATCCGGGGCGAGGTCGAGGCTAGTTGCCGAGGCCGCCCGGGTGCGAGGTCGAGGGCTGGCCCTCCTCGAGGAGCTGCACCTTGCGGATGCGCTGCTTGTCCCGCGAGAAGGACGGCATCGGGTGCTTGCCCGAGTCCATCCGGATGGCGTCGCAGGGGCACGCCTCCTCGCAGAAGCCGCAGTAGACGCACACCAGCAGATCGATCTCGAAGCTGACCGGGTACTTCTCGACGGTGTTGTCGCCCTTGTCGCCGGCCACGATGTGGATGCAGTTGGCCGGGCACGCGGTCGAGCAGAGCATGCACGCCACGCAGCGCACGCTGCCGTCGTCCCGCCAGGTCAGGCGGTGGCGACCGCGGAAGCGCTCCGGGTACGGCTTCTTCACGTCGGGGTACTGGCGGGTCGCGATGTCCTTGCGCCCGAAGACGTTCTTGACGAGCTGGCGCGTGGTGATCGCCACCCCGCGCATGACCTCGGGGATGTAGAGCTTCTCGGCCAGGGACAGCTCGCCCCGCGTAACTTGGATAGTCGCCATCAGGAGCTCCGAAGGGTCAGCGGGCGAGGTACATCACGATCGCGGTGACGAACAGGTTCAGGAGCGACAGCGGGAGCAGGTAGACCCAGCCGAGCTTCATGACCTGGTCGTAGCGGAAGCGCGGCAGCGTCCACCGGATCTGCATCTGGAGCCAGATGAGGAAGATCATCTTGGCGAGGAAGATGCCGACCTGCGCCACGGTGATCCAGCCGTAGACGGGCACGCCGGCCGCGTCCACCGGGGTGTCGACCCACGGGATCTGCCAGCCGCCCAGGAAGCAGGTCACGCCCACGGCCGCCACGGCGATGAGGGCGATGAACTCCGAGAGGCTGAAGACCGCGAAGCGCATCGAGGAGAACTCGGTGAAGTAGCCCGCGACGAGCTCGGACTCGGCCTCCGGCATGTCGAAGGGGGCGCGCTTGGTCTCGGCGATGGACGCCACCATGAAGAGGATGAAGGCGACCGGCTGCACGACGATGCCCCAGGCCAGATCCCCCTGGCCCCAGACGATGTCGTTGAGGCGCATGCTGCCGAAGATCATGAAGATGCCGACGAGGTTGAGCCCCAGCGTCACCTCGTAGCTGATCATCTGGGCGCCGACGCGGAGGCCGCCGAGGAGCGAGAAGCCCGAGTTCGAGGCCCACGCGCCGATGACGCCGCCGTACACGGAGACGCTCATGATGGCGAACATCAGCAGCAGGCCCACGTTGACGTCGGCGATGAGGAACCAGTTCTCGCCCTCGGCGCCGGGCATCGGGCCCGGACCGAAGGGGATCACGATCCACATCAGCAGCGCCGGGATGAACGCGAGCGCCGGCGAGATCTGATGGAGGATGGGGTTGCCGCCGCGCGGCGGCTCGGTGTCCTCCTTGAAGAGGACCTTCGCCGCGTCCGCGAGGATCTGGCCGATCGTCGCCGACAGCGGGAAGCGCTTGCCCCCGATCCACGCGCGGTTCGGCCCGATGCGGTTCTGCACGTAGGCCGACTGCTTGCGCTCGATGTAGGTGAGCACCGTCGCGACCAGCATCACCCAGCCGAAGACGATGGCCACGAACTTGACCAACCCCCAGAGGACCAGCTCTCCGAGACTCATGTGGTCGCCTCCATCTGCGGCTCGGCGCTCGCCGCGTCGGCGCCGGCGGGGACGGAGCCCTCACCGAAGCGCAGGCCGTGGTCACCCAGGTCGCTCCACGCGAGCCCGGCGAACTCAGGGACGCTCCCCGCGACCGCCGCGAAGATGTCCGCCGGCGCGTCGAAGGCCAGCGCGTCGCCGAAGCTCTGGGCGAGCTTCATCGCGTACCAGCCCTCGGACTTGCAGGTCGGCGCGGCCTTCACGGCCCGCCGGATGCGCTGCACCACGCCGTCGAAGTTGGTGTAGGTGCCGTCCTTCTCCCAGTGGAGGCGGAGCGGCAGGAAGGTCGTCGCGAGCTGCCACCACGGGCCCATCTTGGTCCCGGCGACGATGCGCCACGGCACCGCGGCCAGCGCCTCGAGGGTGGCCGGGCTGGCGTCGTGGTTGTCGCCGAAGACGAAGACCGTCTCGATGCCCTTGGCGTCGAAGCTCGACAGGTCCGCCGCCTTCACGCCCAGCGCCGCGAAGATCGCGTCCACGCCCTTCCGGTTCGGGTTCTTGTCGGGCTGGATGAGGATGTCGTCCCCAGCGCCCGCCGCGCGCCCGCCCATGTAGACCTTGACGCCCGCGAGGGCCCCGGTCACCAGGCGCCCGAGCACGTAGGCGTCCTCGTTGGTGAGCCACGGCGACGCCACGAGCGCGACCTTGCCGTGCCCGCCGGCGGCCTGGATGGCCTTGGCGGCGTCCTCGACCGCCTTCGCCGTCGCCACCGCGCGGCGCTTGCCGTCGGCGACGATGGTCGGCCCCTCGACGCGGTCCTCGAGGTAGCCGCGGAACGAGGCGCGACCCGCGTCACACATCCACCAGTCGTTGACCTTCGGGTTGTGCACCGGCTTGTAGCGGCGCACCGTGTTCTCGAAGGTGTCGACGCGGATGCTGCAGCCGCGGGAGCACTCGGGGCAGACCCCGCGCTCGGTCGACAGCATCCAGACGCGCGTCCGGAAGCGGAAGTCGCGGCTCGTCAGCGCGCCGACCGGGCAGATGTCCACGGTGTTGGCCGCGTAGGGGTTGTCGAGCTGCTTGCCGGGGAAGGTCGTGATCTCCGACTTCTCCCCGCGGTTGACGACCGTCAGCTGGCTCGACTTCGCGACCTCGTCGCAGAAGCGCACGCAGCGCGTGCAGAGGATGCAGCGCTCGGCGTCGAGGATGACGTTCGGGCCGAGGATCTTCGCCTTGGCCTTGTGGCGCTTGCGGTGGAAGAGCCGGCTCGGCTGGGCCGAGTACTTGAAGTAGTGGTCCTGCAGGACGCACTCGCCGGCCTGGTCGCAGATCGGGCAGTCGACGGGGTGGTTGAGGAGGATGAACTCGAGGACGGCCTTGCGCGTGCGCTGGACCTTCTCGTTGTTCGTCCAGACCTCCATGCCGTCCATCACCTGCGCGTGGCAGGCGGGCAGCGGCTTGGGGGCCTTGTTGGTGTCGACCAGGCACATCCGGCAGTTCGCCGCGATGCTCAGCCCCGGGTGGTAGCAGAACGTCGGGATCTGCACACCGAGCTGCGCCGCGGCCTGCAGGATCGTCGTCCCGCGGTCGACCGTGATCTCCTGGCCGTCGATCTTGAGGGTGGGCATCGGGCTTCCTCTGCTCCTATCGACCTAGCGGTCGATCTCGCCGCCGATCATGTTGATCGTGTCGAAGGTCGGGATGATGTCCGGAAGCAGACCGCCCACGATCATCGGCTTGAGCGCCTGCATGAGCGCGAAGCAGGGCGGGCGCACCTTGACGCGCCAGGGGCGGCCGCTGCCGTCGCTGACGACGTAGAAGCCGACCTCGCCGTTGCCGCCCTCGATGTAGCCGTACACCTCGCCCGCGGGGACCTTCACGCCCTCCATGATGAGCTTGAAGTGGGCGATCATCCCCTCGATCGTGTTGTAGACGGCCGGCTTGGGCGGCAGCACGATGTTCCAGTCGTCGACCTTGATCGGCCCCGGCTGCATCTGCGCGAGGCACTGGTCGATGATCCGGAAGGACTGCCGGATCTCCTCGATGCGCACGAGGTAGCGATCGTAGTTGTCGCCGTTCGTGCCGACCGGGACGTCGAAGTCCATGCGGTCGTAGAGGAGGTAGGGCGCGTAGGTGCGGACGTCGTAGTCGACGCCGGTCGAGCGCAGGGCCGGCCCGGTGAAGCCGTAGTCGAGCGCGTCCTCCTTGGAGATGACGCCGACGCCGGCCATGCGGTCGTAGAAGATGCGGTTGCGGGTCAGGAGCTTGTCGACGTCGACGATGAGCCGCTCGACCTCTTTCTTCGCGTGCGCCCAGCGCTCGGCGAAGTTGTCGGTCAGGTCGGCCTTGACGCCGCCCACGCGGGTGTAGCTGGTCGTGAGCCGCGCGCCGGTGACCTCCTCGACCACCTCCCAGACCTCCTCACGCGCCTGGACGGCGTAGAGGAAGGGGGTGAAGCCGCCGAGCTCGAGGGCGCCGGCGCCGATGGAGGTCAGGTGGTCCGAGATCCGGCTCATCTCGCAGACGATCATCCGGATGTACTCGGAGCGCTCCGGCGTACGGATGCCGAGCGCCTTCTCCACCGTCATCACCCAGCCGACGTTGTTGCACAGCGGGGAGACGTAGTTGAGGCGGTCGGTGTACGGGATCACCTGGTTGTAGGTGCAGACCTCCGCCATCTTCTCGAAGCCGCGGTGGAGGTAGCCGATGCGCACATCGACATCCACGACCGTCTCGCCGTCGAGCGTGAGGAGCATCTGGACCGTGCCGTGCATCGCCGGATGCGACGGGCCCATGGCGATCTGCATGTACTCGGAGTGGAGGTGGTCGTCCTCCTTCCTGAGCGGCGAGGTCATGCCCTACACCTCCGTCGGCAGGGTCGGCATCGGCATGAGAGGCTGGTAGCCGCGCTGCGGGTAGTCCTTGCGCAGCGGGTGCCCCTCGAACTCCTCGTAGAGGAGGATGCGCCGGAGATCCGGGTGCCCGGCGAACTTGATGCCGTACATGTCCCAGGCCTCGCGCTCGAACCAGTCCACGCCCTTCCAGACGCCGATCACGCTCGGCACCTCGAGGTCGCTCTCGTCGAGCTGGACCTTGAGCCGCACGCGCTGGCGCTTGCTCACGCTGAAGAGGTGGTAGACCACCTCGAAGCGCGGGGTCCGGCCGAGATAGTCGACGCCGCAGACGTCGACCGGCATCTTGAAGTCCATCTCCGGGTCGTCCTTGAGGAAGCGGCAGACCTCGACGAGGTACTCCCGCTTCAGGACGACGGTGTCGTCGCCACGCAGAGCGTGGGTCGACACGATGGCATCCGGGAAGCGTCCCTGGATGGCCTCGACGACCTTTTGACTCACCGCGCTACTCCCAGTCCATCGCGCCGCGCTTCCACTCGTAGAGGAGGCCCAGCGTGACGATGATGACGAACAGGACCATGCCGCCGAAGGCGATGGGGGCGAACGCGTCGTCCGCCAACCAGGCCTTGTACCGGCTCGCCCACGGGTAGATGAAGACCACCTCGAGGTCGAAGACCAGGAAGAGGATGGCCGTCATGTAGAACTTGACGCTCATCCTCGTCCGCGGCTTCGAGTACGGATCGGCGCCCGACTCGAAGGGGATCGACTTGATGTTGGTCGGCCGGCGGGGCCCGAGCATCCGGTTCAGGAGCAGGATGACCGCGGCCAACCCCACGACGAGGATCGTGACGATGACGACCGGTACGTAGGGGGCGTAGTTCGCGTCCAAATCGTCTTCTCCTATCTCCTGCGCGTCGCGGAGACGCAGCGGACATCGGCGAAACCGGGGCCTCGGTTAGCACGCGGCCCCGGGGTGGTCAAGCGTGACAACGCCCGCGGGCGGCCTATCACAAGGCCGCGAGCGCCTCTCTGGCGGCGGCGACCGTTCGGTCGATCGCGGCCTCGTCGTGGGCGGCCGAGATGAACCACGCCTCGTACTGGCTCGGGGGCAGCATGACGCCGCGGTCCCGCATCGCGCGGAAGAAGCGCGAGAAGCGCTCCACCGCGGCCGGCGTGACGTCCTCGAGGCGGCGGACCGGGCCCTCGGTGAAGAAGAGCGTGATCATCGAGCCGACGCGCTGCACGGTGCCGGCGACGCCGGTCTCCTGCAGTGCAGCAACGAGCCCCGCCTCGAACCGCTCGCCGAGCGCCTCGAGCTTCTCGTGCACGCGATCGCGGCGCAGGACGTCGAGGGTCGCGATGCCCGCCGCAACGCACACGGGGTTGCCGCTGTTGGTCCCGGCCTGGTAGACGCCGCCCTCGGGGGCGACGACGGCCATGACGTCGGCGCGGCCGCCGTAGGCGCCGATGGGCATGCCGCCGCCGATGACCTTGCCGAGGCAGGTCAGGTCGGGGGTGATGCCGAAGCGCTCCTGGGCCCCGCCGAGGGCGACGCGGAAGCCGGTCATCACCTCGTCGAAGATGAGCAGGGCGCCCTCGGCGGTCGTGATCTCGCGGAGCCCCTCGAGGTAGCCGGGCTCGGGCGGGACGACGCCCATGTTGCCGACGACGGCCTCGAGGATGATGGCGGCGATCTCGCCGGGGTTGGCGGCGAAGAGCGCGCGCACCGCGTCGAGGTCGTTGTAGGGGGCCGTCAGGGTGTCCTGCACGGCGCCCGGGGTGACGCCCGCCGAGTTCGGCGTGCCGAGGGTCACGGCGCCGCTGCCCGCCTTCACCAGGAGCGCGTCGGCGTGGCCGTGGTAGCAGCCCTCGAGCTTGATGAACTTGTGGCGCCCGGTGAAGCCGCGCGCCGTGCGGAGCGCGCTCATCGTGGCCTCGGTGCCCGAGCTGACGAGGCGCAGGCGCTCGATGCCGGGGACCGCGGCGACGACGCGCTCGGCGAGCTCGGTCTCGGCGACGGTCGGCGTGCCGTAGGAGAGGCCGCGCCCGATCTGCGCGTGCATCGCCTCGAGCACCTCGGGGTGCCCGTGGCCGAGGATCATCGGGCCGAAGCCGCAGACGTAGTCGAGGTAGCGGTTGCCGTCGACGTCGGTCAGCCAGGCCCCCTCGCCGGCCGCGGTGAAGACCGGCTCGGCGCCGACCGAGAGGCAGGCGCGCGCGGGGCTGTTGACGCCGCCGGGCATCCGGCGCACGGCGTCCTCGAAGGCGCGGTGGGAGGCGGTGGTCGTGAGCTCGGCCATGGGGGGCTTCCTCTTGGATCGGTGGCGGCGCGGGCCGGGCGGGCGGGCAAATCCCCGCTCGACGCCGGCGGCATCGGCATCGCCGACATACCCTCTCGGCGCACGAATCTCAACGACGAGCGTTCGTGATCAGAGGGTGTCGCTGGCGTGACATTTGCAGCAACCGCGGGGCGTCGAACCCCGCCACGTTGCGTCACGAGTTGGACAAAGCCCGCAGAACGACTCGCCATGCGGCTCTGACGCATCGCGTCATCGGGGACGGTTGCGGCGCGTCAGTCTTTTTCCGGCCGCCCTCTTGAAAACGCGACCGGCCATCGTGTAGACCGACGCCGCTCCGTCCCCCTGGAGGGTCGCCTCGTGGTGGATCCGACGCGGGACGGGGTCAGAATCAGGGAGTCATCGCCATGCTGCTTCAGCCGAAGAGCTTCGTCGAGCCGGATACCTTCTTCTGCCGCGCGTTCGGAAAGCGCTTCTCCATCCACGAGTGCATGAGCCGCTTCGTGGACGCCAACGCGCTGGGTCAGAAGGACAAGCCCTGCTTCAAGTGCGTGCAGGGCACCGACAACCGCATGGGCTACTCGAAGTCCTGAGCGGTCGCGTCGGGACCCGGGTCCCGACCACGAGAACTCCGGGGCGCCGGGGCCGAGTGGCTCCGGCGCTGTCGCGTCGGGCGCCGGCCGATGGACATGGAGCCACCCGCGGGGAACGCGCTCCAGGGACCGCATGTTAGAATCGGTCCACCTCGGCACCGGGCCCACGAATGCGGACGCTCCTCGTCACTCTCCTGCCGCTCGCGCTGGTCGTCGGCCTGACGACCGCGACGGTTGCGTCGCCGCCCTCCAGGGCGCCGAGGCGCGCGGCGGAGCCCGGCGAGGTCCGCGCGCCACGTCCCGACGCCGCGGCCGAGGGCGACCGCACCGGGCCTGA